>JADZFV010000444.1 GCA_020854255.1 Candidatus Melainabacteria bacterium
CGGTTATCGGCCGCTTGTTCGGGCGTCTTGCATTTCCCTTCAAGGATGCCCGATAAAAACAACTTTCACTTCAATCCGGTGCGCCAGATGTCCCTTCCGGCCATTCGGAAAGTTCCATGAGAACACCGTTTGTTGCTTTTGGGTGAACGAAGGCAATGCGCGCGCCGCCGGCGCCGATGCGGGGTGTTTCATCAATTAGCTTTGTGGAATTGGCTTTCAGCTTGTTGAGCTCGCATTCGATATTGTTTACACCCAGACAAATATGATGCAGTCCGGGTCCGCGCTGGGCGATGAATTTGCCCACTGGTGTGTCGTCTGAAAGCGGCTCTAAAAGCTCGATATGGGTGTTTCCCACATCGAGTTTCGCCACTCGCACGCCCTGTTCTTCCACGACCTCGATATCGATAACTTCAAGTCCGAACTGGTCTTTGTAGAATTTCAAAGACTCATCCAGATTTTTCACCGCAATGGCAATGTGGTCTACCCGCAGACCTCTGCTGTTTCCGGCGTCCTTCTCGCTCATGGACCGAATCCCGAATATCGTTCGAAGAATTTATGAATGTGATTGAGCTTGCGCAGTTGGCTGAATTCGTCGTATTCAGGCCACGTGGCCATCAGGCGCGTGGCACGCTCGGATATAGTCCATTGATTGAATGGAACCCAGACTTCGCCGCGCCATTTGGGGTCGAAATAGAAGCGATTGAGAGAATCGGTGAAGTTGACTGTCGTGTCGATATCTAATACGAAAGGAGTGCCGTCCGGGTTGGTCGGGAAAAAATTTACTTCGCCGGGCATTGCGATGCTCTTCTCTGGCGAGGGTGAAACGGCGGCAGGGCGGATGTTTTGGGCGATTGTTTTGGACGGGAAGAAGTGAAAACTTCTTTTCTTCGAATCTTCAGCGGATGCCGAATTGACTGGATTCAATAGTGTTAGTAATACCGCAGATAGTGCACCAGCAAGGGAAATGCTTTTCTTGACTTCTGTGTTCAATCTGCTTATCCTGCGATTCTTGAGAATTTTGCTATTTGCGATGTCGTGGATCTCTTTGACGCTTGACAATGGGTGTTGTTTTGTTCGATTGCTGTTCAATGTTGTCGTCGCCTGTCTTTCCAGAACAATAATACGCTGAATTTTCACGTTTTGAGTATATGTTTTTGCACCGATCTATCGTCCACTCGGCGCCAAATTGCGCCAAAACAGGCTCATACATAACTTGAACATAACTCGAACATAAATTGATTGGCCTGTGTGCGATTTTTTCCTTGAAGTAAACTGTCTGACTTATAAATCGGCAACCTGTGTTAGCGGCTGAGACGGGGTTAAGTAGAAAATGGCTAAGAAAGGCTTAGGCGGCTCAAAAGAGTATTCGCTTAAAAAAAGTGACAAACAGCGGCGCAACAGCAAAATTGCCATTGCCGGCTTGTCCGGAGCGGCACTGGTCGCCTGTCAGGCGATTGCGGCGCTGGCGGCTGGGACACCGGCTGCAATCAGGTCGATCACTATCGACAGCAACCAACAAATTGTTATTCAGTTTGCCCCCAATCCCAATGGCAGTTTTCCGGCAGTTCCGCACCTCCTGGATGTGCCGGGACCGAGCCACAGAGTCGTCTTTGATTTTGTGAATGCCGCACTCGACAGAGGCTCATTGCCCGCGTCGGAAATCTTTAGCAGTCGTATCACCAAGGCTTTGCCCGTCATCAAAGGCGTGCGCTACCTCAATTTGACCAGCACTCCTAAGCCGACGGCTCGCATAGTTATTGATTTGCCTGAAAAATTGGAAGTGAAGCCGAAGGTTGTCAAACTGGAAGAAGACCTCGTTGTGCTAAGCCTGGGTGAGGGCGTTGACCTTTCCGTAAAAGAAGGCTCGCAAGATGCCGGTCCCAGGTCTCAAGGGCAGAAAGCCTTCCTGGAGCCCGTCGCCGACGCCTCCGAAAGCGCCCCGGCTGAGGGAGCATCGGCACAACTAAAAGCTGCACCGACACCGGGCGAATCGACTGCAGCCCTGGAAGCCGCTGAGTCGGCATCCGCCTCTGCGCCGATTAATGAGTCGGCAGGGGCTATGACCGCCCCGGAGGCTATAGCTGCGGGCACACCGGCTGTGATTGAAGCACCCGCCGCACAAGCAGCTTCTGTCGAAGCAAAACCGGCTGCAGGCGAAGCTGAAAATGTCGGCACCTGGGATTGGACCGCCGGTCAGCCTGCTCAAGCAGCAGCGCCGGCCGCTAAAACAGCGCAAGCCGACGAAAGTGAAATCACGACTCCATCTATTCCGGTAGTCGCGAGCAATACTGGCAGAGCTGCCGCTCTACTGGCCGAAACTCAAGCCGCTCCCGACTCTGTTCAGGCTGAATTGCAGAAAGAAGCAGGCGCCGTGCCTGCCACCCCGGTGCAGTTGAAGCCGGCTATGCCTGAGCCTGAAGAGACGCGAGCGGCCGCTCGGGCTGAGTCCCCTCGGGATTCTGTCTCACAAACTGTAGAACAAGATGTCGCCCCACAAGCATCTGCTCCTCCGGCACCAGCAGAAGCCGCTGCCGCCTCCGCAGATACTCCGGCTGAAGCTGCACCAAATCCGGTGCAGAGACGCGCCGTAGCTCCTGTGCAAAAGCGTGTCAGCGCGCCGGTTCCCCAGGACGAGCCGATAGAGCAACAAGTACGCACTGAGACACCAGATCAAGCGCCGGAGCAAGAAATCGACGGAGCGCCGAGCAAACTGAGCCTGCCTCAAGATCCTCAAGCCGCAAAGACAGAGGCGGAAAGTAAAGCCGAAGCCAAAGTCAGCTACAACAAGGCAGTGCAGGCGCACCTGGCCGGCAAATTGCCTGAGGCGATCTCGCAGTATCAAAATGCTCTTTCGCTCAATCCTGAGTTTTCCCAGGCGCATTGCAATCTTGGGTTGATCTTCAACCAGCAACACAACTACGCCAAAGCTCTCTCGGAGTTCCGCAAAGCGCTGGCGATCAATCCTAAAGATGCCATCACTTACAATGGCATCGGCGCGGCCTTGAGAGCCGAGAAAGACATGGTCGGAGCGATCAAAAACTGGCAAACAGCCGTCTCTCTTGATCCCAAATTGGCCACAGCCCACTACAATCTCGGTACCGCTTACGAGATTCAAAAAGATACCGATCGGGCGATGGAATCGTACAAGCAAGCCGTGAAAAACGACTACAGGTTGGGCGAAGCGTATTACCGCATGGGCTTGATTATGGAGAAAAGAAAACTCACTGATGAAGCAACAGAGCAGTACTCGCGCGCGTTGAAAGTGGCTAACGATGCCGAATTTAGTGAAGATGCCAGACAACGATTGGCTTCTTTGACCAATAAGAAGCGCTAGGCTTTGAAATCACTTACGATTCTGTCGGCATTGGCTTGTTGTGTTTCGACGCTCATGGTTGTTTCTCCAAAGACACGCAGGGAAGTACCCGAAGGGGGAATCCGGAAGTAGTGCAAAAGCAGGGATTGCTGGTCTGTTGCCACAAGTTATCGGGCAATACATAAAAACCACGTGAGTAAATTCCACGGAATTCAGACGCGCAAGAAAGTTCCCCCATTACGCGCGCGCGAATGATCACTCATTCTCACAGGGAGACCCCGGCATTAATGCCGGGGTTTGATTCCCTATTGGTTTTGCCAAGATTGGGCTTTAGCCGCGAATTTTTTCGACAAGCGATGTCGTGGATTTCTGCGGAACCAGGGGCAAGATTTTCACTTTGCCGCCGAATGACTCTACGATGGGGGTTTCTTCCAGGTCTTGTGGTTTGTAGTCGGCACCTTTTACATGGATATTAGGCTTTACCACCTTGAGAAACTCGACAGGGGTTCCTTCGTCGAATATAGAAACAATGTCCACGCACTCGAGGCTGGAAAGAAGCTCGGCTCTGTCGTCCTCACTGTTGATCGGGCGGTCTTCGCCTTTGAGCTTTTTTACTGACGCATCGCTGTTTATCCCTACAACGAGAATATCGCCCAGTTCTTTTGATTGTTTGAGTATGCGCAAATGACCGACATGCAAGATGTCGAAGCAGCCATTGGTCGAGACTATGCGTTTTCCCTCACCGCGCAGCTCGTCTAAATGCGCTGCCAATGCATCTCGTGTAAGAACCGTTCCCATGCGACCATCCCGATGCCTGTCTGCGAGTTTTAATCTTACCCTGGAAAAACTTGTCCCAGTTGCCCCAATTTTGCCAGATTTCCTAGCTAGACTCTTAATTGTAATCGGACTTGTAATCGAGAGACGCGCTATCCTTCGAGCGCTTAAGTTTACAAGACTCGCACCAGCGAATGCAGCTTGGAGCGCGCCTACCGATTAAAAAACTTGGGGAAGATGGGGGCTGTTCTCTGCCATGGGTAGAGGACAGCCTTTCATATGCGGGACTTGTCGAACATTTTCTCCCTGCCTGATCCGCGCCTGTCGGAGTGATTGCTGTGGCGCATGGCGGATTGCAATCGAGGATCTCCTCTGGTCGATCTCCTTGCTCCCGGCAACCGCCTGGTGCCGGCCGGTGTCTATCGGGTAACCACTGCCCAAAGGCTCAAGATCGCAATAGTATTGTGCAGTCTTACTCACGTAAGATGGTGGGCAGTCAATTCCCATTGGGAAGCTGGAAGATTTCTCTGGCGGACTATGCCGGGCTTATCGCCTCTGGTGCAGCTGCAATTAGCCTTTGAGGGGCTAACAATGTGCTTGGGTATTCCAGGAAAAGTTATCGATGTAAATGACCAGTCAGCCGTAGTTGACTTCTGGGGCACGAAAAGGCGCGTTATTTTGACGACTGTCGATCGGCCGGTCAAGCCTGGTGACTATGTCTTGACTCATGTCGGCTTCGCCATTCGCCGGATTCCCGAAGAAGAGATTGCCGAGACACTCGCCTTCTATGACGCGCTTGTCAATGCAGCTCGAACAGATCTAATGACACAGGATGTGCTCGGCGAAATGGAAGCAAACAAGTAGAGGCGCATTTGGGAGCAGTATGAATTTGAATGCCGGATTCAGCAGATTGGAGTTCCGCGATCCGGAGCGGGCAAGAGCCTTGAGAGATAAACTTGCCGGTCTGGTAAACGAGATTGATGATGGTGTCACCATTATGCATGTCTGCGGAAGCCACGAGCAAAGTATCGCCAAATTCGGATTGCGCAGCATGTTGCCTGAGCGTTTGAATGTAATCATGGGACCAGGTTGTCCGGTTTGTGTGACCGATCTGCCGGAAATCGACGAGGCGGTACTTCTGGCGCAAAATGGCGCAACGGTGGCAACCTTTGGCGATATGTTCGCAGTGCCGGGGTCCATCAAATCCCTGGCTGAGGCAAAGGCACAGGGGGCGGATGTCAGAGTGGTTTACAGCCCGCAAGAGGCGCTGAGGCTGGCTTTGGAAACGGACAAAGAAGTGGTTTTTTTTGCCAGCGGCTTTGAGACTACCGCGGTGGCGACGGCTGCTGCGATTCTCTCCAAGCCGGCAGGCAATTTTTCTGTTCTTTCCGCTCACAAGTACATTCCGCCTGTTATGGAAATCATTGCTGAAATGCCGGAAACCCGTGTCCAGGGTTTTTTGGCCGCCGGGCATGCGGCGACAATTACCGGATGGAAACTCTTCGAGCGCTTTGTGGAGCGCCACAGGATTCCAGTTGTTGTCGGCGGCTTCGAGCCTCTGGACATTCTTGTTGCCCTGGTTAAGCTCACGGAGCTTGTTTGCGATGGGAATTTGAGCGTTTTTAATGCTTATCCGAGATGTTGTACTGAAAATGGCAATCTTAATGCACAGAAGCTCCTCTGGGAGGTGTTTCAGAGCGAGGGCGGAACATGGCGAGGCATCGCGCACGTTCCGAACGGCAACCTCCGGTTGCGCGGCAAATACTCCTTTCTCGATGCCCACGAAAGATTCGATATGGATCTCACCAGCCTGCTAGAGGAGTCAGCTCCAAGGCTTACTCAGGATTGCATTTGCGGCAACATAATGGCCGGTATCAAGACACCTTCCGATTGCCCGCTTTTCGGCAATGAGTGCAAACCGCAAAATCCAGTTGGTGCCTGCATGGTGAGCAGTGAAGGCGCATGCAAAATCTGGCATGAATACGGCGGTCATGTGATTTTTGGCGATGAGCCAGGCTCTATACCGGAAAGCAAACAAGCCGATTGTTTCACAAAGCCAGGATGTTGAGATGAACGAAAAGGTAATTGCCAACTCTGAGCACATTTTGACGGACAGGCAGGCAGCAGTGGGAATTATCACCATGGCCCGCCCTGAGCGTTTTAATGCGCTTGATGTGAAGATGGCTCAGGATCTCAGAAAAGCGGCCTTGAGTTTTGCCAGGGATGAGGCGGTGCGCTGCGTTGTTCTTGCCGGAGATGCGCGATCGTTTTGCAGCGGTGCGGACCTCAAATATATTCGGCAATTGGGCAACGAAGTCGATTTAGCTTACTTGCGCCCGGAGGCTTGTGAAACTGAGGTGAATTTCGGAACCTGCTTCAAGGAAATTCTCGAATACATACACAGCACAATATCCGAAATCAGACGGGCGCCCAAGCCATTTATCGCAGCGGTAAAGGGGATTGCGGCGGCTGGCGGGTTCGGTCTGGCAATGAGCTGCGATCTGGTTTTTGCCTCTGATAATGCCAGCTTTGAGTGGGCTTATCCAAAAACCGGTCTGACCGGCGCCGAAAGTTCCACATTTATTCTTCCCAGGCTTCTGGGTCTTCGAAAAGCATTTGAGCTTGTCTTTCTCAATCCCAGACTGAGCGCGCAAAAAGCACTGGAAGAAGGATTAATCAACCGTGTCTTCCCGCTCGAAACCTTTGACAATGAGGTGATGGCTATCGCTCATTGCTTGGCTGAAGGGCCGACCACCGCTTATGGTGTTACCAAGAAACTCATCAATGATGCATTTGGGATGGAGCGTCTTGATCCGCATATGGATAAGGAATTGAGAAATCTGGTGCGCATCGCCCGCGGAAGGGATTTCAGCGCAGGGCTCGATGCGTTTTTCGCCAAGAGAGAGCCGGATTTTAAGGGAGGCTCTCAGTAATGAAGCAACAGACCGCAATACTGCATGAAAAGGCGACTCTTTTGCGGCAGAAACAAGTCCTCCTCGGGCATGGCAGCGGCGGCAAGCTCATGCATGAGCTGATCGAAAAAGTATTTGCTGCCCACTTATTGCCGCCCGATATGGAGATGCTTAACGATTCGTCCGTCTTTTGCGTCGGCGAGTCTCGCCTTGCTATTACCACGGATTCGTACGTGGTCGATCCGCTTTTCTTTCCTGGTGGTGACATCGGCAAACTTGCTGTCAACGGAACGATAAACGATCTGGCCGTAAGCGGTGCCCGTCCTCTCTTTATGGCGGCTGCCTTTATCCTTGAGGAAGGATTTGCCATGGATGATCTTTGCAGGATCACTTTGTCCATGAGGGAGGCATGTGATCAGGCGGGCATATCTATTGTCACCGGTGATACCAAAGTAGTTAATCGAGGGAAATGCGATAAAGTTTTTATTAATACCACCGGCATTGGTATCGTCGACAATGCTGTGAAAATTTCCTCCGAGCTGGCCAAGCCCGGAGACCTGGTTCTTATCAATGGGGACATTGCCGCGCACGGAATGGCCATTCTTTCAGCCCGCGAGGAGCTTGAGTTTGAGAGCTCCATAGTCTCCGACACGGCGGCTCTCGACTTACTGGTAAAAGACATGCTTTCTGTCTCAAACGAAATACATTGCATGCGGGACTTGACGCGCGGAGGACTTTCCAGCGCGTTAAACGAAATTGCTTCTTGCTCTAAAGTTGGCATCCGCATTTTCGAAGATCGCATTCCAATTCAAGATCAAGTAAGGGGCTGGTGTGATGTCCTCGGCTTCGATCCCTTGCATGTGGCCAATGAAGGAAAACTGATCGCGATAGTGATGAGAGATCACGCGGAGGCGGTCTTGTCGAACATGAAGAGCAACGCCCAGGGGCGCCAGTCGGCAATAATCGGGGAGGTGATTTCCGAGCACCCCGGGCGAGTGATCATGAAAACCAATGTCGGTGGACACCGGATAGTCGATATGTTGTCCGGCGAACAGCTGCCCAGAATCTGTTGAACCGAAAATACAATTTAACCGCAATCTGCGTCTTGCCTGCCAGCGTGGGTGGAGCAGCTGTTTTGACAGCTTCAATCAGCTGGAGCTTCCCCTGCCGCTTTCCTTTTAAGCAACCCGCCCTTAAGGACGGGGTTTGACTTGTGGTGCTTCATTTTCGGTACGTACTCACTGGCAGACACTGCCAGTTTCTAGAAGTGGGCAAAGGCGAGGGCATGCGCCGCAAATGACAGATGCGTGTCGAGTCTTTGCTTTGCACAACCTTCCTTTTGCCATTGAAACAACTTCCACCACTGATCATTTTTGGGGCAGTTAGCTATATGATATAGTGATTGCGCTGTAAACAGAAAAATGACAGCAGGCTTGAAATTTCATCTTCCACTGTTCCAAGTGCGCAGGCATATAAAAAACAAAAAGCGTGAGCCGGACAAAAGAAAAAACAAGGAGCGAGAAGAGTAGCCCGTCTCAGGGTTCCTTCTCGCTCCTTGTTTGACGCGACACCGCCGGCGGTTAACTTTCTGCGAACCAGACGGCGGTAGTTGAGACCATGCACAGTCATTGTCGAGCGCGAGCGGCTGAGCGATGCGAGCCACTGGTTGCAGGTCCGGCAAATACGCTCGCCCGTTTAGTTGTTCACCGCGGGTTTTAGTACCCCCGGATTTCCTTTTCCGTCCAGAGGCTGGACTTGAGCACGCGGCCGGTGCGGCGGTTGCGCAGCGCGACCCAGTAGCACGGCCCGCCGCAGTGGAAGTGCTCCTGGACGAACTCATCCAGGATGCGGCCGTCGTGCATGTGGTAGGCCTTGAGCGGCGGGATCAAGAGGCTGTCCTCGCGCTCGGGGATGAGGCCAATGGTTTCCACGTGCACCACCGCCGGAATGTTCTTTGTGCGGCGCACCACCGTCCTGCCGGAGGCGTAGGTGACGGTGCTCTCCACGACACCCGGAAGCGTCCGGGCAATGGCGTTCCTGCCCCAGGTGTTCAGACCATAGAATGTATCGGTACGCATAACGATCTCCTTCTGCGGATTTAACCGCTCAGTTGCCGGCGTGCTCGTCGATTGTTCGAGCACGTCCGGCAGACAAATGCGGATTTCTCCGCGGTTAGTAAACAAACACACACACACAGTTGCTTGCTGGCGCCACCACTTTCAGCTCAGATATTGACGAGCCAATTGCAGCACCATGGCGAAATCCGTTGCACACGGGAGGTCACTGACGCCCTCCTGGAACATGTGGCTGTGCTTGGCCAGCGCCATGATCGCGGCATTGAATCCCGCCAACATCCCCAATTGCTTTTGCGCTTCGGTCATCTTGAACCTCAGAGCGGTCAGCTGGGGAACGTGCGAATTGATGTTGATGTCGGCCTTGCGGTCGCCGGTTGTCACTTTCCCTGCGCTGTGGCAGAGCAGCCAACGACCGAGATTCATCAACATGTCGTTCTTCCGCGAATCTTTCCCGGTCGAGAAGCAGCTGACTACCAGCCCCTCTTCGCCGAGTAAGTGCTTGCGCGCAAAGGCGACGGGATTGTCGCCGTACGGGCTGAGCGCACCATCGAAGAGATAGCGCCCGCGGTACTCAACAGCTTCCAAAAGCCCGGGCACCGCGCAGGTGGCCCGAATTGCCAGCGAGATCGAAGCGGGCTCTTCCGACAGCACAGTGAAGCTGCCGTCGAAGCCGTACTCGAAGACGCCGCTTGCGGTGAACACGACGTGCGAGGTTTCGCTCGACGCCATGGTCCAGAACGACTCCGGCCAGACTTTCACTTCTTTTTCGATGAGCTCACCGAGTTTGTCGGTGTGCATCATCCCCTTGCGCAACATGCGGGCAACCCACTTGTGCGCAGGGACGCGTTCGCCTTCCCTGCGCGCAGCGTGTGCCGCGGCCGGGTCGGTGCCGACCTTTGCGGACGGCTGGAACAGTTGACTGAAATCGCACGCCAGGATTCTCTCGAGCGAGCTGAGCGGGTTGAGCTTGGACGCCATCAGAATGGCCGGGATGGACCCGCCGCTGATGCCGCCAATCGTGCTCCAACTCTTCAGACCTGCTACTTTGAGCGCCAGCGTCGCTCCCATTCCGGTGACAAGCGCGCGCGTGCCACCCTGTTCGATGATGAGATGACGTGAGTACATGATGTCCTCCTAGACTACCGTCAGCCTCTCGGGCTGATTCTGCTTGGCGAACTCGTTGCCTTTTGGGGGCGCGAGTCCGCTAGGACATCACGCCACCTTCAGACGAGCCCGTTTGCGAAAAACCTCCCAACCAGTCTCTTCTTCGAAATTGGTTGAGCATGCTCGTTTGACCACGCGCACAAAGGCGCCCTCCAGTTTTTCAACCAGAGAGACGGCTGTTTGTTCGACGCAGCAGTCCGAGTAGACGCCGACGACCCTGAAGTTGGCGAGCGAGAAGCCGCTTTCACGACATGCCTCAATCACCTGTTGCGAACCGTCTTCGCTTTCCTTGGACATTCGCCGCTTACGCGTGTAGCCACTCTTGCCCGAAAGCAGCCGAGCTATCGGCGTAATTGTCTTGCCGTTGCGCCATGGTTCACACTCGACAATGACGACAGCCCAGCCCTTGCGCTTTGCCATGGTCACTTCCCGGACGACATTTGCAACGAGATGCGGATTCAAGCAACCGTTCACGAAGAACCGCTGCAAGTCGACGACCACAAGGGTGCCGTCGTCAATCGAACGCGTGCGTCTTATCGATCCGAGCTTGTGAATCGATGCAGTCGTAAGTGCCGTTCGTGTCGAACGCAATGTTATGCACTTCATAGTCGCCTCCTTTCTCGACGCAAGATGGTCATCAGAGGTTGAAGGAAATTGCAAACTTACCCGTGTTTCAACAGTCGGCTCGATGCTGATTCAGCAGCGCGAGTTATTCTTCTGGGCGGCAGGTCTCCACGCCTTGTGGACGAAAAACTCGAATTCAAAAACACAGTTTCTCGGCGGCGAACGGAAGGTTCGAAGACAAAATGCTGAGTTCATGAATTGGAGGGAAAAAAGGTGGAGGAAACCTTTATTTGCCGAAGAAATGAAGTGAATGTATTTGTCCTACACCCGGGCGTTGTTTGGACAAAGGAACTTCATGTTTTGGTACTCTCTGAGACTTTTATTGCTTTCTCTTTACATCTTGCTTCTTGCAGCGCAGGACTGAACCTTGGGCCTGTCAGTTAGCTCTTGCTTCAGAACTGTGGAGACGTGTGGAGATAGAAAAGCTCGAAAACGCACATTTCTAGTGGGGAAAACCGGTAGTCGCCGCACAAATAGCGCAGATTAGCGAGGGTTCATGAAGGCGCGAGCTGAGCCAGGTCTCGGTTTGCCAATAGCGGCATTGGCGCATGCAATGA
>JADZFV010000445.1 GCA_020854255.1 Candidatus Melainabacteria bacterium
AGAACCCAGGTCGGCACACATGAAAGCAGACGCCAGTAACGCCGATACCATCAGAGCCTGACCAGCTCGGCGACGGCCTTTTGTGGGAGATACAAGCTTTTCGTATAAATGCACTCTACCAGTCCTCGAAATCCATAAAACGATAACTGGTATTCTCGCTCACTTACATCATCCTTTTGGTTAAATGAGTGAGTTAGAGAAGAGCTCACACGAAATTGAGCAATTCGTCGTAGCGCGCTGCTACTGCGGTTATCAATTCCGGAGGCAGAGATTTCTTACCGGACTCTCCTGGCACTTCCGGTTTGAGCGAGTAGTTGATCATCTCCTCATACTCAGCCGGCAAACTGCTGCCATAGTGAGCCCACAAAAATCGAATACCGCGAGAGGCGGCAACAATTCCATCTTTAGCCAGGCTGTCGCCGATGAACAGAGTCTCTTGCGGATAGACATCGAAGTCTTTTAGAACTTGGTCGAGTCCCACAGGGCACGGCTTTTCATAGCAGAAGGGCAAAATGTGCAGATGGGTATGCAAGTCGGCGGTTTCCTTTCTCAATTTTGCAACGCGTTCGCGACCATGCTTAAACGAGATAGGACGAAACGGATCATCTTTTTCCGGTTCCACGGTTTCTAGCGAATACACTGCATCAAGCAGTCCATCAAATATTTGTTTGTTTCTCACGCGAGCCATATATTCCGGCGCGTCACTCAAGGCCACCACTTTCACGCCTTTGCGTTTAAGGGCTTCCAGAGTTTCCAGCACCATGGGATATGGACGCAGATATTTGCTGCGGTTTTCATCGACTGATTGCCAAAAGGGCTTTACAAATTCCTCGATGAATACTTGCGGCTCATCCTCGAAGTTAGACCAGGCAAAGCCGGTTTCCTCCAGAAGCCAGGGATATTCGTGAGTACCACGTCTCTCAATGACGTGCCCGATATCGCGAGCAAGCTCATGATAGGACTTGTCGGTTCTCTGACTGATATCTCTTATAAAGTCTCTGATCGCCGGTACAAAGTAATCCCAGAAGGATGCCAGAGTACCATCAACATCTGTTATGACCAGCTTGGTTTTTGATTTGGCACCGCCGGCAATGCCCGTAAGCGCGTGCACTTTCAATTCATGCATATATAGTTTCCTCATCCGCGAATCCAGTGCCAAAACAGGTGCACCATTTGTAGTGCCTCGCCGCTAAAGTCAGCTTGTCCAGCTGCACCCTGAGTAATGCGTTTTTCGCAGCCCTCAGCGGCTTTCTTCTGTTTTAAAAGACTTCCTGTACTGGTAAATGGACTCTTAATCTAATTGGAAGTGCGTATTTTTTGCGCACCACCTGTAACCACCCTAGTTGCATCCGGTTAAGATGGCAACAGTTTTTCGCCGGATGTTTACACAACGTCTGCATTTGATTTCATTTGTTCTGCCCATTTGATGACGATCAACTCAGAGCAATGTTGAGGACGGGCGCCTTGAAAGTTTGTGCCCAGGTGAACGAATTTTCACAGGCAGACACCGGATCTGGCATCGGACGAAGTTGTGCAATGAGCGCGCCTGGCGGCTGTTGCGACTATCACCAGTGAGGTGTGCAAGACCGGGACAGGGGCCGGGCGCCGGGCGCCGCCAGACTCAGGTGTCGGGCGGAGGATGGCGTCGCGTCTGTAGAGGCTAGAACCGGGCGATGCCATGAATCGACTCGACAAAGATCTTAACGAAAGCCTGTCACCTGTTGACAAACCCTGAAACTGTGCCGCACACTACATGAGCTGATTCATCAGGTGTCAGAGTGAAAGTGCAACTTCAGCAACAAGCTCAAAAAGTTATATCCCGACGCCGACCAGGTCTATTCATAAGGCCCGGCGCCGATATGGCTTAGCTGATTTAGCACCATTTTCGAGTTTAGCCCCGGGTCTTAGGACCAGGGGATTTTTGTTTTAGGGCTTGTTTTGAATTCAGGAAAAGAGATGAAAAAGGTCGCAGTCGTCGGAGCTACAGGTTACACCGGTCAGGAGCTGATCAGAATTCTGGTGCAGCACCCCAACGTGAAAGTGCAGACTGCTGTTTCCGCAAGCAACAGCGGAAAAACTTTTGCTTCCGTTTATCCCGGCATGTCCAAGATGGCCGAATTCACTTGCAGCGCGGATAATATAGAAACACTTAGTAACGAAGTAGATCTGATCTTTCTCGCGTTGCCTCACGGTCATGCGGCGAAGATGGTCAACCAGGGTGTCCTTGATAAATGCGCGATTGTTGACCTTGGCGCCGATTTCCGCTTGAAGAATGCCCGCGATTATGACGAGTGGTACGAATTCACTCACCCGAATCCTCAGCTTCTAGAAGCTTCCGCCTATGGCTTGCCTGAGTTGAATAGAGAAAAGATCAAGTCTGCGAAACTAATCGCAAACCCGGGTTGTTACGCCACTTGTTCCATTCTTTCTCTGGCACCACTTCTCAATGCCGGGTTGGTTGACGAGACGACAGTCATTGTCGATGCCAAATCCGGTGTTTCAGGAGCCGGAAGAAGTCTCTCCCTGGGAGTGCATTTTGACGAGTGCAACGAGTCAATCAAGGCATACAAGTTAGGCACCCACAGGCATACTCCGGAGATCGAGCAAGCGCTGAATCCATACGCTGAAAAATCACTGGCAATTTCTTTTACGCCGCATCTGGTTCCTATGAACAGAGGAATCTTATGTACTGCATATGGATCTTTAAAGAAGAAGATGACTGAGAAAGAACTCTTTGATCTTTATAGCGGTTTCTATGAAGATGAACAGTTCATCAGAATCTTCGATCCCCAATCCGGCGACTATCAGTACCCTGAAACCAGGTGGGTTAAAGGGTCGAACTATTGCGATATTGGATTGAGTATAGATAAGAGAACTAATAGAGCAGTAATCGTCGGTGCTTTGGACAACCTCGTAAAAGGCGCAGCAGGACAGGCAGTGCAGAACATGAACATTCACTTCGGCTGGCAGGAGCCGATGGGTTTGACGCAGGCTCCGATCTTTCCTGCGTAACAAATTTTGCAGCAGCTCGCGAATTATTGACAGAAAAAACTTGCAGCGTGTATAGTTGGTAGTTCAAGGAAAACTTTCAAAATGCAATTTTCGAAATCCCTCACCCACAACCGACGATTCCCCCGACGCGCAAACGCGCTTGGGGATTGCTCGCACCTGTTGATTTAATACAACGCTGCCAGATCTATCTATCCCCAAGTGCCGCCTTCAGGACTTGGGGATTTTTCTTTGCAGCCGTATTGGATTTGAGGAGACACGAAATGAACTCATTCACCACCATCATCGATGCTCACGCCCTGGCCGTTCAAGGCAAGGTGGTTGAAGCGCCGTTCAGTGGCAGCGTCACGAGCGCCAAAGGCTATAAGGCCGCCGGAGCGCATATCGGAGTCAAGCGCAAAAGAAAAGACCTCGCTTTGCTCTATAGCGAAGTTCCTGCGACCGTCGCGTGCATGTTCACCACCAACGTGATGAAAGCAGCTCCGATCCTCTGGAATCAAAAAGTCGTGGCGACGTCGAGTAAAGTGCGCGGCATTGTAATCAACAGCGGCAACGCGAACTCTTGCACAGGCAAAGAAGGTCTGGAAAACGCTGAGATCATGGCTGCAACTTACGCAGATTGCATCGCAGTAAAACCAGAGGAAATTCTCGTCTGCTCGACCGGAGTAATCGGCGTGCAATTGCCTATGGAGATCATCACCAAAGGGATCATCAATGTCAGCTCATCACTAGAACATTCGAAGCTGGCAGGTCAGCTCGCTGCAGAAGCAATCATGACCACCGACACATATACGAAACAGATTTCGGTCGAATTTGAAGTCGGCGGTAAGAAGGTTGTACTGGGTGCCATGGCAAAAGGCAGCGGCATGATTCATCCGAACATGGCCACAATGCTCAGCTTCATAACCACAGATCTCAACATAGCTTCGCACATGCTGGAGAGAGCGCTCAAAGACAGCGGTGCCGATACCTACAACATGATCTCTGTAGATGGTGACACCAGCACCAATGACATGGTGGCAATCATGGCAAATGGTCTGGCCGGTAACCAAGAAATCGTGAGCGCGGACGCCGGCTACTTCACTTTTTGCGAAGTGCTGAAGGAAGTGAACACCCACCTGGCAAAAATCATTGTCCAGGACGGCGAAGGTGCTACCAAATTCCTGGAAGCTCAGGTCGACAATGCGGACTCCAAAAAAGATGCAAGACTATTGGCTCGCTCGATCGTTTCGTCCAGTCTCGTGAAGACAGCATTCTTCGGCGAAGACGCAAACTGGGGAAGAATCATCTGCGCTATGGGTTACAGCGGAGCGAAATTCGATCCTGCCTGCGTATCCATTGCACTGAAAAGCGCAGGCGGCACGCTGGAATTGTTGAAACATGGCGAGCCGGTTTGCGTCAATGAAATTCTGGCGAAACAAATTCTCGCCGAGAAGAACATTATCATTCATGTCGACATGAATTCAGGAAAAGAGGAAGCTACCGCGTGGGGTTGCGATCTCAGCTACGACTACGTGCGGATTAATGGCTCTTACAGGACTTAGGTGACCGACATGACACTGGCAACTTTTAAAGGCACGATCTTACAGGAAAACTACGACGCTCTGCCGAATTCAACGTTTGGTTTGAGCACCGACGGCGATCCTGTTGTTGTGGTCAAATTTGGCGGCAACGCCATCATGAACCCTAAAGTTCTCGATCAACTGGTCGACGATACTTGCTCTTTGATCAATCAGGGCGTAAGAGTCGTATTGGTTCATGGAGGTGGCACAGCGGTCAATGATGCTCTTACTGCCGTCGGCAAGGAGACAAAGAAAGTCGGTGGTTTGAGAGTCACCGACGATCAAACTCTGGAAATCGCTGTCGATGTTTTCTCAGCAATCAATGAAAAACTGACCGACAAATTCCTGGCAAAGGGCGCTCAAGCCCTTAGCTTTTGTTCGAAGGCGTTCAATCCATTCGTCAGTAAGAAAATGGAATACCAGGATGCACATGGCAATGACGTTGACCTTGGTTGGGTGGGAGAAATTGTCGAAATGGATGCCACCAAACTGGACAGGTGGCTCTGGGCTGGATGGATGCCTGTGATCTCGCCTTTCGGAAAAGACGAGAATGGGCAGCTCTACAACTTGAATGCCGATCACGCAGCACTTGCAGTCGCGACTTATCTGAATGCCGACGCCCTTATTTTTCTTACTGACGTCCCAGGTGTTTTGCGCGACGTTCAAGATCCGACATCAAGAATCGCGCATCTTACCCCCGCGCAGGCTCAACTTTGCCTGGAGGAAGGCACGATATCCGGCGGCATGCTGCCAAAAATCAAAAGCTGTTTGCAATGCCTGGATAGGGGAGTGGAGACAATCGCCATTCTCAACAGTTTCTCTCCCCATGCTCTGCTCAAGGGCTTCTCTGCACCTGATAGATACGGGACAGTGCTGACTCGAGCCAGCTAGATTCAGGCTTGGGCACAACTGTGCACAATTCAACAGTGTTTTGTTCTCCGGCTCGCCATAAGATGGCTTAATCAGAGCCGGGAGCATGGCGATGTCGCGATTCGAGAAAACAGAAACCAAACCTGAAACGATGCAGGCGTCCAGCGCCAATTCACCTTCACCTGTAGACTGGCTGGGTGCGAATTTTGTAAATCCGTTCGTCAATACCTTGTGTGTTGAACCTACTAATGCCGTTGCCTGGGCTGTCGATACGTCAACCGGCCAGAAAGAGGCACATCGATTAACTCCACTTCCTGTTCCTCGGCAATCTGCCAAAACAACTTCTCCGGAAGTGCTTTGTCAGAGCGTTGCCTGCGCACTGGGAAGTGTAATTCCTTATGCGCTGGCAGGCAGGCTTGCCGGTAACACGATGAGATTTGCAGGTGCGAAGCTCGAGGCTGAGGGTGCACTGGCGAAATTTGCGCAGAGTGAAAAGGCAGCGCAAATTTTAGGCGGCGGAATTTATGATGGCATGAAAGAGACGCACGCAGGAGAATCACATCTGCGCAATGGTGCCGCCGGCGCAGTCAATTTTGCCATTCTCGAATATTGGAAACGCGCTCCCAAGTCAAGCGTGCTGGGACGTGCTCTGGATCGCTTTTATGCAGGGATGTTCGGCTCGTTTGCTCACACCGCGGTGGCAAGGCCGGAGGTCCTGTGCTTAGATAATAAGTCGAGTCACTTTGACATGGGCAGCGCAATACTGACAAATGGTTTGATGAATGCCCTCCTTCCGGGCACTCAGGAAGGAATTCGCCTTCTGCAAGATAGAGCCACCATTAAGATGGGGCTCGGCGTTCCAATCGATCGCTACCTCAAGACTAGCAACCTGGCACGTCATGATTTTTCAGGCAAAAACGAAAGCAGTTTGCTCGAGCAAAACAGATGGGCTCGAATTAAGCCGAACGCTCAATTCAGCAGCTATCAACATGGCAGTGACATGGTGTCGCTTAAAGGTGATGCTTCCAAATGGACGTTCATGCACGAGTTGCAGCACAGAAAGGAAGCACTCGCCGGCATAGCAGAGCCCGGATTTGTTCGTGCCGCCAGTTTGCTCAGTAAAGACTCCGATCAGGCCTGGGATGTTTACAAATCTGTCAGGCTGGCTCAGGAAATTCGCGCGGAGCTGGCCAGTTATCACAGGGTAGCTCATCCTCAATACTCGGATGTCGTAAATGAACTCAAGATTAGGATTCCACATTCTAGTGCCGCCGGTGGTGTCCCATACGTAACCATATGGCAGGTTGAATTCAAAGAATTCATGCGTTCTAAGGGCAAGTATCGGCCCGCGTGCGATTTCTCAGCCCGTCATACCGACAGAGAGCTTGAGTCGGAAGCAAACAAACTAAATGTAAGACTTTCCGCAAGACAACCGTATGCGGCAGAAGCAATTTCTTCGCTGATGGCCAGACCTGATCTGAAAACCGAGCAAGTGACAAAAGTCTTTAAACACATAAACGATTTTATGGATCCCCGTCAGGCGCATCTGAGTCCATTGCCGCTTGATAGACTGGCGATGCAGACTCTACGTCTGGCTGCCAAGCCGGAAAAAGTCGCGCAGGGTACCAACCCTACATGCGGTCCGGCCTCTGTCGAATACATAACCTATGTGAAGCATCCCGAAAATGCTGCCGACCTGATTTCGCAGGTTGTGCGTCGGCATAAATACGATTGTGCTGATGGTTCGTCGATAATCGTCAATGGATTGAATGTTTTACCAGAGCGTTATTGGCACAGGTCTTTTGCTAATCAACTCTTCCAGACAACTGCGGTCAATGTGCACTGGCAAAGAAAGAACAACCTGGAGCCATGGTTGACTAAAGACGGCAATCAAAACATCGACATCGCGCCTGGTAAAACAAGATATCAAAGACTGGCAACCACTCAGTTGAACGAAAGTCCTTATCGCTTAATTGATTACAGTAAAGAACCACCGGCGCACATTCACGACAGATTGCCGCCGGCATTGAAAGACGATCCGGCTGATCCTTTGATGGATCACGAAAGTCTAAACGATATCAACAACCAAATTAATGGCGCCGCTGGCGGTGCCGTGGCGCTTCCCTGGGATCTCTCTTCGCCTCAGCAGCTGAATTCTCTTCTTGCTGCCAGGCGCCTTACTGGAAAATTGCCGGTGATCACTGTGGTGGACAGCAAACACCCATTGTTCAGGGATGGACTGAGCGATCCAAGCGCCGGAAGCTGGCATTCTGTGGTCATAAAGTCTTTCGACCCAATCGAGAAAGTCGTGTCACTGTTTAATCCCTGGGGAAACTTGATTGATAACGTAAGCATCAAACAGGTATTCGAAGCAAACAAAGAACAAAAAGTCACAGGCTCGCACAAGACCTTGTAATATTGAACCGCAGCATCAAGTAGGTTCATTCTTTTGACGGAAATATCTAATATCGGACGTATCAAGCGCCTGAAATTACCCGACGGCTGGACGGCTACTCGCCAGGTGTTGGGACAATTCGGCAACAGTTTTCTATATCACTACGGCAGGACCGACACGCTTGATATACAGCTGTCCATCTTTTACCGAGGGATGCTTGTTTCCTCACTTTCCGGCAAAGCTTTCGAACGCATACTAAAAAAGGAGCCGCACGAGCTCAGTGCAGAGGCTGTATTGAGCATCAGCGAAGTGCTCTGTAACTGTGCCCAACCTGATCTCTACGAACTGGACAGGGCCAGAACCATAACTCTTGCAGACAAAAAAGTCATAGATGTAGAAGGCCGATTTGAAGAATTCTCCCTGGAGAATCGAACCATATTTATAAGCGGTGGTAATGACGGCTGCGCGGTTTTGGAAATTATTTACTCCGGCCCCAAAGATCTTTTTTCAAAGCATGCGGCTGCAGTAGACCACAGCCTGCAGGCTATTGAATGGAAATAGCTGTCTAGAACTGTCTGGGATGACCGAAGCGACTGGTGACTGATTCAGCCGTGCTGAACAAATAGCCGGACGAATTGCGGTCGCTGAGAACAGCCGGTGCCATATGCGTCGCCTGGCTGACCTGTATTTGCTGGTGCACTATTGGTGGCTGTGCAGAATGTTGTGCCTTGGAGGCAGCCACGGCATTGCCGACATGTCCGAAAATGAACATCAAAATCATCAGACCGAGACCACCGGCGGCGACTATACCTCCGCAGATTAGCTCTTCGTACTCTTCCAAATTCACTTAGCTGTCCTTTTATTTCGCTTGAGAGTGCAGATGATTGGCAATTTCCAATCTCGAAAGACTCAAAATGAGAGTCCCAACAAGACTTTTGTCTCCAGGCAGGTTGCTTATCAATCGCATTGCCTGCCGTTTCTTCACCCGTGCCCAACGCTCGAGCCAGTGACGAGTATATGATAATCCCGATAGCGCCAGCCGCATAGGCTTTGCAACGCAGTGAAACTGAAATTTATCATATTGAGGGGCTAGAATAGAGTTCATGGTCAAACTTCCCGCTCGAGTTCTTGCTTTTTTCGCCCTTGCCGGACTGGTTTTGGGCATAGTCGGGCTGTCGAAAATCGGCTCCACGCCTGCGCAAGACATTGCACCCCCTGGCGGCAGCTCGCCGCCCTCGGCCGGAGGAGTCCCGGATGGCGTCCCTGGAGTCAGCTCCGATGGCAGCTCTGGTTCTGGCAGCTCGTCGGGCTCGTCCGGTCCGGACCAGACCGTGAGCAGTGTGGTAAATCCCACTGAACCTGCATTCGAGTGGACCCTGGAAAGAATGCTTCTTGCTACCCCTATGCCGATGACTCAGGAAGAGCGCGATTTCCTCTTCAAACATCCCTCCCTCGAAAAGATCAAAGAGTGGACTCAGGAGCAGTTCAATTCATATGTTTCGTCAGATCTCGGCACTCGCCAGGCCGCTCAAGAAGGGGTCCGTTGGCGAGAACTTGTAGTCATGCTGAAAAAGCAGCAGTCTTTGGCAGCAACATTCTTGAAAAAGAAGCCCGGCAAGAAGGATGCGATTTTGGCCCAGTCAGAAGCCAGCCCTCTTGATACAGCCGACTGGGAGCAGTTTCAAAAGTCCATGCAAAATGACCCCAGGTCTGCGTTTGCGAAAATGAAAGAATGGCGCCAGGCGATTGCTGTTCTGGCATCATCTGTCGAGAGCATGAGGAAAGAAGCGGAGAAAAAGGGGCTGGCCGACCGCTTTAATGACGCCATCAGTGCTTCCGACTAACAGCTCGCCAGTTTTGGATTAGACACGACTGCGCAGAACATACCGACTTAATGGACCAGCATGGTCCATTCCATGATCACAATCAGTGTCACGGCAATTGAAGTGAAGGCAATCCAGCCGGCCATCTTGCCTGGCGCTGTCCGCAAGGCCAGAAACGCCAGTCCGGCAATTGCCATATTCGCCAGAGCGATGAGCTTACTTTCCGTCGGATAAAGCGTCATCGCCTGAAAAACCTTGTGCATCACATCCGGTGCCAGCTCATAAATTGCACTAACGC
>JADZFV010000446.1 GCA_020854255.1 Candidatus Melainabacteria bacterium
GGCAAGAGCATTTCAAAGATTTTGGCTTGCATTACAACGGTCAAGAGGTTCATCTGCCCGGTACTGCTGAGCCGACACTGCGACTGGGCCGCAATCCGATCGCTTCGGAATTGTCTTTCGACGATGCCTACGTGAGCCGCGAACACGCCAATATCACTGCCTCAGACGGCAAAGTTTTCATTACCAATCTGCGCGACTCCAACAAAACAACAATCGTTCGCAACGGCGTCGAAATCCCGGTAGCGCAACATCCAGCCAAAACCGAGCTTTTGCCGGGAGACACCATCAGGCTCGGCAAGTACACCGAGATGGAATGGATGCGCTCGTCTGAGCTGAAGGATGCGGGCAAGCCTCGGCTTTACAGACCACAGCCGGGCATGCTGGATGTAGCAGCCGAAGAGGGAGCGCGGCGAGAATCGAACGCGTACCTGCGCAATCACGAATATGCAAAACCATTTCCAAATGGATTTCAAAACGTAGGCGGCAGCAATCTCATAGATGCAACCGGTGAGCATCACGACCCCGAACGTCCATCGGTTGTGCTCGATCAAAGGCCCGGTGCCGACCCGGCTCTGGAGCGCTTCGTCAAAGAAATGAAAGAAAAATATGCGCACCTGACCGGCGATCCCGCCTCCCTGGCCGAGGCTCTGGCAAGGGAAGCCAAGGCTGCGCTCGAACCGAAAGGTTGGAGTCCGTCGGCAGTCGACGACGGTTATTCGAAATTGCGCAGTGACTTCGCCGGCAAACGCATGCTCCTGGGTGACTTCCTCGAGGCGGCCAAGTACTCGAAAGGAGCAGGCGTTTGCAACCATCAAGCCATGCTCACCAAAGTCGCCTTTGACAATTTCTACCCGGCCGACCAGCCCAACCGTCCTGAAATGAAAATGGTCAGGGGCTTTTACGGCGACTCTCCGAAAGGTTTGCCGCGCGACATGGTGCAAAACCATGCCTGGAATACGCTCACCATACCGAATAGAGACGGCAGCCCAGGGCAGGAACGCATTTACGATCCGCGCCAACAAATTTACGGCGACCCACTGCAGGCACGTCCCGATCACCATGCCGGCAAAGATATACCGCAAATGCGGCCTGCCGATCAGGTGCCCAAACCTCTCGATCTCAAACAAAGCCCGCTTACGGCACCGGAAATCGAGCGCCTGAAAGGACAAGAAGTTCAATACAACGGCAAAAAATTCCGCATCCAAAATGTCGAGGGTGGGCTGGTCACAGTCACCGCCGACGGACTGAGAAACGTAGATCAAACTTCACTTTCAGAACACAATCCGGAAGCGGCAAAGAGCGGCAGATGGGTAGTCGGACAGGAGTACAACGTCAAACGCTCCTCCGGTGAAGTCGAAAAAGGCTGGACGCTTATTGGTGTTATCGACAAAGACGGACAGAAGGAGTTTGTGCTGACCAAGCCGGATTCGCTGACCAGAAAGCTCTTGCTCAGTGATGTGCAAAAACAAAACTCGCAAGTCTTCGAGGAAGTTCAAAAACAACGAGCCGCCCAACAAGCCGCCTTCGAAAAGCCAGGCGGTGCGCAACCTCTCAATCGAGAGAGCCACGGATTTGTAGCCGGACGCGAAGTCCTGCATCTGGGCGAAAGGTGGACCGTTCAAGGACAAAACGGCAGCGACATTGAAATTACACGGCCGGCTGTAAAAGAAGTAAGACCTGGTGCTTTTGAAGCTCTAAACGGCAAAGAAACGCCCCGAATTGGCGAAAACTATTTGGTGCGTCGCGGATCGGGCCAGATAGAAAGCTGGAGGCTGACAGATATAGATCCGAATTCCGGCATGCTGACATTGCGCAGCGAGACGGGTTTCAAGGAAAGGGTTTCGCTGGAAAGACTGGCGGAACAGAATCGCAGCGTTGTCGGACCTCTCGATGTCGGCAAAGTTCTGGCCGACCCGAGATCGAAAGTGCATCTCATTTGCCGCTGGACAGACGGCGACAGCGGTCACGACAAGTGGATAGCTACTGTGGAAGGTCCCAATGGCGAACGAGTCAGCGCCATGGTGCACAAGCCGCCCCATGGCAATCCCCAGGACTGGTTGCGGGCTAAGAATGACATGGCCGCTCAAGAACTGGCCAAATTCATGAAATCCCCCGAGCTTTTTCCTTCAACTGTCATGCGTGACGGCATGATGGTGCAGGCTTTTATCGGCAATCAGGGAGAAAACATTGCCACCTACCTGCACGATCGCTCTCGTCAGGACGGCGCATTGCGCGCTCAAGAGCCGCATCTGGATAAGCGCATTGAAAAGCTGCTAGACAAAGATCCGGTGCTCAGGCAAAGGGTTGCCGAAGGTGTCGCCTTTTCGTTGCTCCTGGGCGACCACGATCATCATGGCTTGAATTTTGTCATCAATCGCGACGGCGCAGGGCCAAATGATTTTCACATTGCTCGCATCGATACGGATTACGCTTTCTCCAAAGAAAAAACTCCCAATATGAATCAGGCTGGAAATTTCGGAAGCGTGGTGAATGGCGCCTTCACGCATCTCTCGCAAGGAGAGATTCCCAAAGACGTGCGGGCAAAAATTCAAGGTGTAAGCGATCAACTTTCCACAAAGGAAGGAAGAGAGGCTTTTCAGAAAGCGACGAATTTGTCGATGGACCGAGTGGAGGCTCTGGCATCAAGAGCCAAAACCATGGCGGAATCCGGACGCTTCCCGCGCTCAATGACCGTGCAAGAACAAAATGCTGAGATGGGATCCGTGCGAGGCCGTGCCAACGCAATAGGAGAAGTGGTCGAGACTGAAAAAATAGGCACCGTGAAAGCTCTGGATTCCGCGGATCTAAAGACTTCTGTCGACCGTCTGCGCAAGCTCAAGCCCCAGCTCGAGCAAACCATGCGCAAGGCAGCCGAACTTGAGAAAAAATCGCGCACGGGAGACGGCGCAGAATACGACATTTATCGAGTCTTGAACGAAGAACTAGATAAACTGAAGCAAGAAAACAGAATCGACAGAGCCTGGGAGCTTTTCCCGAGCGACAAAAACTCGCCTGCCGACAAAGCCGGCTGCGACGTGCTCATGGTCAATACAAAAACTGGCGAAATCCAGATGATTGATTTCACCAAAGACCCCACAAAAGATAACATCTCAGAAATTCGCAGAGACGGCGTAATCCTTTTTGATAAGAAAAACTGGAACGACGACATCGAGACATTCCGGAAAGAAAGATCATCCCAACTCGAACTGCTGGCCGGGAAAGAAACTCCTCTCAAACTGGGCGGGCCGGATCCATGTCCATTTCCGGACTTGATTTACAACAAGGATATGAAAGTAACTGCAAAAGAGCTCGAAGCTTTTGAAGCTTGGTCGAGAAGACAGGCACAAGCCCGCAGCATCGACAGTCCCTCGGAACGCAGACTTTTAATCAATCTAGCCGAAGTTGTTCACCAGGCTGCACATTCTGCCGGCAAAGAAGGTCAGGAAGTAAAATCAAGAGTGCTTCAAAGCAAGGTGCAAAGTTTGGCCCAACGCGAGATTGTCGACTTAGCATTAAGCACTCTCACGAAAGAAGAATTGAAGCCCCTGGCGGGAACAGCGAAGAGCGAAGTAAAAATACATGCCGATCAAATCAAGGTCGATACTAAAGGAGATGGGATTCACATCACCGACAAGATGACAGATATCCTTCAGGCGGCGAACCGAGCCGTGATGGATGAAAAGGTTGTTCGCGACATAATCAGCAAGAGAAGCGGACTGATAGGAAAGTTGTTGACTCCAAACGAACAGAGACGCCTGGGGATAACTCCCGATAATCTCGCCGACATTGACTCTCCAAAAACCAAAAATCAAGCTTTGCGAGATAAAGCACTACTGGAAGTGGCAAAAAAAGTCAGAGACGTCGTGATTACTCAAAAAGACATCACTGCAGTCGACGGCGGCGGCAAGTATGCAAAAGCCGGCACAATCACTGAAAGAGTTGCGGCCCGTCTTCGGTCCGTTGATGTCGATGAAATCCTGGACCGTCCTAAGCCAGTGGCAACACCGCCTGCTGTCGAGACACCGAAGCCGGCCGAGGCGCCCAAGCCGGCAGCAAAGTACGAAAGCCTGTTGAATGCTCGCGCCGAAGAACTGGCTCGCGAATACCTGGCTGAAGCAAAAGCACTGACAAAACCTGGCGAAGGGAAAAATCCCAGTGCTCAACAGGCTCTGGAATGGCTTTTGGCCCTGCAAGAAGATCCGGACTCCAAGAGCTGGAGCGACAAAGAAATCGCCGAATTGAAGACGCTCGCAGACGGTTATAAGGCCGGCGAACCCGCTGCTGTGGAAGCAGTAAATAAAATGTTGTCCAAAGCGGTGGATTCAGCGACCGGAACAACGGCACGAGCAGCTGGAATTGCTCCAGTGCTTCCGTCTGAAACCGCAGTTGAGGAAGGACCAAGGCGGCCAAAGCGTGGTGCGGCACCAACGCCCGAGAGAATCAGCGGCGGGCAGCAACACGCAAACAATGACGGAACCATGACCCGCGGACGCGAAGTGGTCGGCTCCATAGTAGCCGGAGAAAAGCTCTCTGAGGGCGATCGGGTTGCTCAGAACGAAATTGATGGCATGAAAAAAGAGCGCGTCGCCCTTGAGCAAAAAGAGAAGGACAACAAGATCGACAAAGATGAAAAACTGCGCCTGGAAGCATTGCGCTATGCCGAGCAGCGCCTCAACGACCCGGCCTTCCAGAAAGAACTGAAAGGTCGCGCCAGAAGAGGAATGGCAGCAGGAGAGATAAGCGGTGCACTTTCGGGCGTGGCCATCCTGACAGCGGCAGCACTAGGATTTTACCTGTCCTTGAATAAATCGGAACAATATGAAAATCCAGACAGGGCCAAGATTGGCGGGTAGCTAGAATACACGGAGATTGAAATGTCCACATCAGCGATTACTGAGCCACGCAACGAATCTCAAAAAGGCCAAGAAATAGCATTGAGGTCGTGGATTGCCACCAATTATCCAAGCCTCGATGTAGAAAGCCTGTCGCACGACATATTCAACAAAGCCACTCAGAGACTGGATGAACTGGCCCTGTCAAACGACGTGAGCCCAGATCAAGCCGAGAGCGAAGCACTGGAAACAGCCTTGCAAGGAGCGGTTGCCCTTCATCCGTTTGTCGATGCCCAATTGATCGAAGCAGTAAAAGCGCAATTCGATGCGATGGCAAAAGCAGCAGTCCAGCCAGGTTTTGAAGGCGATATGGTGAGAGATTATCTCGGACTTCTTTTGACAGCAGACGGATATCCGCTTGTCTCGGAATTGAGATTCTGGGGACAACAGCGCAGCTCAGACATATTTCTCGAATTAGCCCGCGACGGTCAGTTTATCCCTCAAATTTCTTATCATGTTTTTACCGCGCTGGCCAGGACCCTCACGGTCAAGCCTTTGCTCAGGCACAAATTGCTGGTCGCTTTTGACTTCATAACCGCTTCCAACAATTGTCCTTCCCATCAGTCTTGCGCGGCAACATTGAAAGATGCGTTGCTTTTGGAAATAGGACGGCTGCCGGCAGACATAGACGAGACCGTAGCCGTAGCCATTCTTGACAGAATCATATCCTTTCGCGATCCGGAAATCTTTCCGATATTGGAAGCTTTGATCAGCACTAATGAATTGAATGGATTGCGCGCCACTCGCAAGCACGCTCGTTTTGTTCTTGACTGTTTGAACGCGTCGGCGCAGAAGATCTGGGAAGAAACTGCACCAGATCTGATCTCAGGACTGGGAGATCGTTCGCGCATGCTGGAAAAAGTCGATGCATCCACACTCACAGAGGAAGAAAAGGCGCAAATAATTGTCCACGCTTTCAAAGACAGAGAAATGGAAATCGAGAGCGACCCGCGCATCGGCCAACTTAACAAAGCACTGCAAAGCAACGCTTCACTGGTCAGTCTGACAGCATCGCTGGCTGCCGTTGTCCAGGCTGAGCAAAGACTGCTGTCCGAGGAAGGTCCTGCTTTTGCAGAGCTCCTTCAAAATGCAGGCGCCAGGCTTGCCACCATTGCGGTCGAAAACGAAAATCCCCTGGCCCGCAATGAAGCAATCATGCTTCTCGCGCGACTGGAGAAGGTTTCGCCTCGATTAGAAAAAATGGTTGCAGAGAAAAAGGAACAAGCCAGCCTGATTTTTGTTTCCCGTCAACAATCTCAAAGCTAGTGCACACCCACTTTTCACCCCACAATCCATATCAACTCTCCTGGAGTAATTAAGATGACTGAGCCACAAGATGCTCCTAAAAAACTACAAGAAAAGCGGGTGCCAGAAGCGAATGTCGAGGAGGAACTCGACGTCGATGACAAGTTCGCGGCAGACGCAGACGATGCCGTCAATGACAGGCCGGAAAAAATCACCGACCAGGAAACCCTCAGTCGCAACGAATACTTGCAAGAATCGCTGATGAAATTGAACGGCGTTTTCACAGAATTTGAACCGGGCAGCGATCCCAAGAAAAGAGAAGAAGAATTCACTGCCTTTGCCAAAGGCATCGAGCAGCAAAGAAAAGACATACAAAAAGAAAAAGATGAGGGCATCTTCGGTCCGCATACAGCCAAGGCATTCGCTCAGTACAAAGAATGGCTGG
Organism: Candidatus Melainabacteria bacterium; assembly: GCA_020854255.1. Lineage (GTDB taxonomy): Bacteria > Cyanobacteriota > Vampirovibrionia > Obscuribacterales > Obscuribacteraceae > QKMZ01. The sequence continues at coordinate 6,583 of JADZFV010000446.1, forward strand.
AAAAACACGCGGTACCGAATGCGGTGCGGACGATGGACAGTTATCAATTGGCAATACCGCCCGGATGCCCAATAACTCTGCCTCTGGATCAACATCAGCGCGCTCAAAACCCCGAGCTCTACAAAGCGCTTGCCTCCGCCGGCAAGCAAAAACTTGATTTAAAAGTAGACACAACACGCGTTCCGAGTGAAGAAGAACTGACCAAAATCGATGATACCTTTGCCTGGCTCGAGCGCTGCCACGAAGCTATCAAAGACTCACAGAATCGTGGGCGTGACGAATATCTCGTCAATCAAATAAGAAAACATGGATTGCCTGAAAAATGGCTGGAAGGCCGGGATATGAATCCCGACGCCTGGCGCTCGTCGGCATTCGAAATGCTCGATCTGTCCATGCGCACTCGCAATTACGTCGAAGCGATGCAAAGTCTTTTCAAAGACTCACAGTACAAAGATTTCCCATTGCAGTTTCCCCCGGGTACCTCAATTACCGTCGAAGCGCACGGCAAAAAGCATGTGTTGACTGACAAAGAACTCGTCGATCAGTCGACCAGAAACTTACTTGCCCACAGCAAAATTGAAAGCATCAAGGTGGATCTGCCCGAGGACTTGCGCCAGGAAAGTCCGGCCAACAAGCAAAAGATCGAAAGACTGCGAGCCTGGCTGGACAAGCACGGTCCTGAAATTGACCAGGCCATGGTCCAGATCACCAAGGCCATGGAAAATCCCGATGACCGTATCATGTACGGCGACCAGGAATGGTCCGGCAATTGGAAGGGGCGCTTCAACGCCAATGATGAATTCGTCGGCATGGCCGCCCCGGGACAGAACGGCAAACCGGGAGAAAAACTCCAGGACGTCAATTTAGTCGGTTATGACTTCACGACCGAAAAACTGGCCAATGGAAA
>JADZFV010000447.1 GCA_020854255.1 Candidatus Melainabacteria bacterium
AAAAAAACCGGCTATCCCACATCTGGCGGGCAACGTCCTTGTTATCGGTGAGGTTATATCGAATATGGCTACGCCATGGGAAGGCGACAGCGCCTTACAGCAAGTACCCGTTATTGCCAATCAAGGCGAAAAAACACTGTTTTCAGGTCTTCGGGCTGACGACAGAACGCTAAGCCAGGGCTCCTATAAAGGATATGTCGGTCGGGACACTATGGTCCCTGGAGTCACCAATCATATGACGGTCGACGTAAAGGGCAAGGATGGCTCGGTCGACAAGCGCGAATACGATGTTTATCTTCCGGTAGGATACGACGGTAAAAAGCCACTGCCGGTCTTGTTTGTTTTGCACGGTGTTGCAGGCGGCAACGGCAAAGGGCTGATGGAAGGTGAATCCGGAATGGATGCGATCGCCGATGCCAAGCAAAAGTCCGGCGATGGATTCATGGTTGTCTATCCTGTCGCAAAAACTCAAGATGTACCATATTCAGGCGGTCTGGCCAAAGTTCAAGACTGGAATTCGCCCGGTGCCGGTTTGAACGAAACCAATCCTAAGTATGACGATGTCGATTACTTCAAAGCGATGGTCGACTCTCTGAAAGCCAACAGTTCAGTCAAAGTTGATGCCGACCGGCTCTATCTCTCCGGATTTTCTTCCGGCGGAGAGTTTTCTCGCCATCTTCGTGCGCGATTACCTCATACATTTGCAGGTGTGGCCACTGTTCACGGCACAAGATTAGGTACTGAGGCAAACGTTCTGCCAGGCGATTTTGCAGCGGACATCAGCTTCTTGAGCAATTATGACGACATGCTGCCGGCTATGGGCGGCCGCGGTCTGATGACTCTTCCCATGCCGAAGGTTGCCGACAGCCGCCCTCGCGATCAAGCAAAACGGGCAGCAGCTGACAACTTCTGCAGTGGTCCTGCGACCGTGACGCGCCGGGGTGATTTTGTTGTCACCGAATATAATTCCGGCCAGTGCAATGGATATCCCGTCAAAGAATTCTTCTACGCCGGAGACTGGCGTGCTGGAAAGTTGGGAGCAATAATTGGTCGTGGCTCGACCGGACCGGCTCAGCATGCCTGGGACGGAGCCGGCGCCGGCGGATGGCCTGTAGTCGGCGAAAAGAATCGCTCCGTTGACACGAGTCAAATGATCGTAGACGAACTATTCAAATATAAGCGTCAACCGGAAGGATCTCTTTTGCGCAGGAGATTCTAAAACCGGTTCTAAAACCGCACCTGGCCCAATTGATTGCCTCGCTGCACGGTAAGTTGAATTGGCTGCCCCATTTTTGATTCGATGGCACTGTTCAAATCGCTTGTGCTCTTTATGATCACGCCATCCACTGCCTTGATCAAATCGCCCTGCAAAATTCCGGCCCGGGTTGCTCGAGAGGCAATACCGACAGCTACAATTACGACGCCGTCACGGCCGGACTTTCCAATCAGACCGGCGCTGTTCATAAATTCCTGACCTTTGGCCGCCGACGGCTGAGAACCAAGCTGGGCAAATTTATTGGAGCCGGAATTGCCGGCTTTGAAAGCCGGATTACGCTTTTTCTCCTGCTCTTCATAAGCAGACAGAGATTGTTTTTCGGCTTGCTTTCTTTCGGCCGCGTCCCTTTTCAAGTTGCCTTCAAGCTGCTGGACTGCCTGTACATATTTAGGCTCGGAAGGTTTGAGTTTTTTTGCTTGCCTATAATATTCAAGAGCCATCTGATAGTTTTTCATCATCAGATATGTGGTGCCGATGTTGTACTTAATGTGGGCAAGAGGAGGGGCTTTTGCCTCGAACTGCTTGTAAAGATCCAGAGCGGACATGTACTCGCCACGCTTGAAGGCGCCAGCGGCATCTTCAGCCATCAACTTAAGTTCGCCGCTTAAGCCATCCGCCTTTTCTTTTGAATGGGCTTTTTTTTCTACATCAGCGATTGCGTTTTTATAGTCCTTATTTTCAGGTCTGGATGACGACGCCTTCTTGTAGCTGGAGAGGGCTTCGGCAAAGTTTCCGGCCGCTTCATAAATAATACCCATGCTGAAATGTGCTTCGGCATTATTGGGATCCAGCCTGATCACCTGTTCAAACTTTTCTGTTGCTTGACTGGCTCTGCGGTTGCGCCAGAGTCCAACCCCCTCACCCAAAAGTCGCTGCAATTCAGCGTTTTTTGCGGCCATTACTGCCAGTTTTGCTTTCTCGATAGCATCTTCAGCCTCATAGTCGGCAGATGGCGCGTGCTCTTTCGGTGATGCCGCTGGCGGTGGCGCTATGGGACGCTGCGCTGCACCGGGCACGGTGCCATCCGGCTGGCGCTGCGGACCAATTGCCGTGGAAACTTTTTCAAGACGCTCTGGAATAGAGCCTTCCATCTCCTCTCCGAAGACTCGCCGCTCGATTTTCTTCAAGCGCACATTTTCGTCTGCATCTTCATATGTTTTGAAAAACAGACGTTGTTCCAGGGCCGATAGCTTCTGTTTGACACTGCCCCCGGTGCCCTGCCCCCAAGCGGGAATGCAGGCAATGCCTGCCAAACATAGATTTATCGACATAAGGAGGCTAGTAAGAGAAGTACTTAGTTTGACCTTACCCATTGTTGGACTTTCTCCATTGGAAAGCGTCGTCCGAACGCTCTTGCATCAAAGCCGCTTTCGCCAGGTTTCTTGGTGTGCGACTCCCAACCCTGAACAAGAGTAATGGTGGCACATCTGGTCCCCTTGGGAAATGGCGGCAGAGGAATAACCTGACTCAATGCTAACATTTGCAACTGATCGTAGGCATATATCCCGGAAGACTGTTTCAAGGAAAAATTTCCCACTTGCCCATTGGCAGCGCAAGTAAATTGAATCAAAGCAGGACGCTCAGTGACGAAGCAAACGTTGGATTGTGCTTCCAATCTTCTCAAGTTGTAATGCCAGCGAGCTGCCATCTGGCTGATCCAGCTGGACCAGTCCACATCGTATTCGTTCAAGTAAGACGGTGGTACCGGCTGCGCCATGGCCGATGCGCTGGCAATTCCGGACAGAGCGACATTCGGTCTGACGGTTTGCGGCATGGCCGGCGTCATTCGGGGCAATGCTCCCTGTGCGCCAGGCATTCGGCTTTGGGCTCCCGGTGTCGGCAGACCGCCGGTATCGCCACTGTTGCCAGCCGGAGCCAGGTGAGACAAGAACATATCGCCCTGGGAAGGATTGAGCTCAGCGTGCTGATTTACCTGCGCATTGAGCTTAAAGGCAGCCGGACGCTTGGCGGCCGGTTCGTCCGCCCGGGAGGCGGTAGCTGTGATTGCCGAAAGAGCAATGAGTGCGCTCAGACGCACGACGAGATTAGATCGCGGATTTTTCATGATGCCTGGGATCATAAAATCGGCGCTCAGACCTGTAACTGGTGAAACTACGTAGAAAGGGCACGCAGGCATGGTTATATGCACTTAGGAAATCAAAAGGCTCTGAGAGAAAAACCGCCAGCATTTACAGGCGGCTGATAAATTATTGATAGATGCAAGAAGCGACCGGGTTCTGTCACAATTTATCGAGTCGCTTTGACTTTCGCGCTTGAAGGAAATCGATCATGAGGAGAAACTGGCATGGGTTGCGGCAAAGGGCCCGATGAAGACCTTTTGAAAGTGATAGCCGAGCGCTCGCAAAGAGCACAGGCGCACGATTTGGCCAAGGAATTGCCCTTTTGGCTGGGCTTCGACCAGTTGACCGGAGTTGGTCTGGGCGCCAGGCGGACACGGATGCTCTTCGAGCATTTTTTATCGGCCGAAGCGGCCTGGCATGCTAATGCCTCCGAATTGAAAGCTCTGCCCTGGATTAAGTCCGAGCAAATCGAGGCTTTTATTCAAAAGCGTGCCAATATCGAATTCGACAAACTGCTTGCAGTTCTGGAAAAAGAAAGTGTAACGGCGCTGCCTTTTTATCATCCTCTCTACCCTTGCCGGCTCAGAGAAATTGCCGACCCGCCGCTGGTTCTTTATATGAAAGGAAAGCTCACCGCGCAAGAGCTGGATCATTCCGTAGCCATTGTCGGGACCAGGCGTCCGACCGCTTACGGGCAGCGCCTGGCTAAGGAATTCGCACGCGGGCTGGCCGAAGCCGGCGCCACCGTAGTCAGCGGAATGGCCGTGGGCATCGATTCATTGTGTCATTGGGGAGCCATCGAAGGTGGTGGCAGAACAGTGGCGGTGCTGGCTAACGGCCCGGATCTTTGTTATCCAACTTCCAACAAGCCTCTCTACAACGGTCTGATTGACGGCACCCATGGAGCCGTGATTTCCGAATTTTTCCCGGGAATAAAGCCCGAGCCCTGGCGCTTCCCCGCTCGCAACAGAATTATCAGCGGCTTGAGCAAAGGTGTAGTCGTAATTGAGGCTGGTGCAACTTCCGGCTCACTGATTACGGCCGATATTGGCTTTGAACAAAGCCGGGAAATCTTTGCTCTGCCCGGACGTGTCGATGCTCCGATGTCGATGGGTTGCAATAAGCTGATAGCTGCAAACAAAGCTCAACTGGTCATGAATTACATCGATGTTTTGAATTGCTTGAGTTGGGTATCGGTACCAACCATGCGCGACGTTCCTTCCATGGTCGAGCTTTTCGGTCGAGAAAAGGAGGTCTTCGAGCTTGTTACAACCGAGCCTATCCACTTCGATGTCTTGGGTCAGAGGCTGGAAATGTCCGCCGGCGAACTCTCCGCGACTCTGACAATGCTCGAACTGGCGGGTATTGTTGAACGCTTGCCGGGTGACTGGTATTCTCGCCAGAGCAAAGTTGCTACGGTCTGACGCCCATCAAAGGCGGTCAAGCGGCTGAAAAACGAATTTAACCTGTTAAAAACCTTTGTTTTTTGTCTTATCGCGAATATTGATTTATTAACAGGGTATCTTAAATGAGGGGGCACGGTTCCTTCATCTGTTGCTGGCGTGAACAAAACCAAGTTGGCGTAAGCCGGAGCAGAATCGCACCCGGGGCAAGCAAGTAATACTGAGTAGCTGAATTAAGGAAGCCTGAAGCCGTAACACATGAAGCTTTGTCTCAGATGCAATCAGTACTTTGCCGATGGAATGGCGGCCTGTCCCAGGGACAATTCCGTTCTCGAGTCGGTCGGTAAAGACCCTCTTATCGGCGCATTAATTAACGACCGCTATGTTGTCGACTCCGTCATCGGCAAAGGTTCCAGCGGAATCGTGTATAAAGCGACACGCCTGATGATGGGCAGAGAAGTAGCCGTCAAGGTACTGCACAGTTTCCTGGGAGCCGATTCCGGCTCTCTCGACCGCGTCTTGAGAGAATTCGCTGCCGCCAGTAAGCTACGCCATCCGCACATTATCACGTTATGGGAACACGGCATCACGGATGACCAGCAACCGTATCTGGTCATGGACTACCTGGAAGGTGGAACCCTTGCCGACCTGATTAAGGAGCGGAAGTTTCTCCATCCCTCCAGAGCATTGCCAATTGTCGAACAGGTCTGTGACGCTCTTTCCGAGGCACATTCGCAAGAAATCGTCCACCGCGATATCAAGCCGGAAAATATCGTTTTGGAAGAGATGGGCGACGGTGACGACTATGTCAATGACTATGTAAAAGTGCTTGATTTCGGAATTGCCGACGTTCCGGAAGCTAAATCGGCGCAGGTCGGGCGTCCGAAAACAGTTGCAGGCAGCCCTGCCTACATGAGTCCCGAGCAATGCCAGGGCATGCCTCTGGATGCACGCAGCGATATATACTCAATGGCAGTTATGGTCTTTGAAATGCTGACAGGCGAAAGACCTTTTCAGCATGAAGAGCATCGCGCTCTCATGCTGGCTCATGTCACCGAGCCGCCGATAAAATTGAGTGCAGTGCGCAGCGATCTGCAATTTCCGGTCGAATTGGAAAACGTAATTGCTAAAGCACTCTCCAAAAAACCGGATGCCCGCTACGCCGATATCAATGAATTTTGGCGCTCACTTAAAGATGCCTGCAGGGGTATTAAGAGCCCTCCTGCGTCAAAAGGTCCGTCCAAAAAAGTGGACAGCGTCAAAGTAGATGCCTTTGAATTTTCGCCAGAAGAACGGCTTACGGACAGCGATTCCAGAGGGCAAGTACTACCCTGGGGCGACGACGTAGCTGCGCCTCCGATGCCGCCGCCCATGCCGTCTTCGGTTGCCTACACTAATGAAGCCGCCCGGGCACTGGCGGCGGACATTGACGGCGATCTCTGGGCGCTTGAACCCAGACGCGATGAAGGACCATCGACACCGGCTCCGCTCGATCCGGAAAAATGGCTCAGACAGAGAAGCGGAGAAAACGTGCACACGCCGACAAACGGCGAGTCGTCTTTTGAGAGCGGCTGGGGAGAAGATCCCAGCATATTCAGACCAGGTCAACCACCACCACCACCAGCTGGCTATCAACCTCTGCCCGGATTGGGGGTTAGTCCAACAATCGCGCCTACTATCAATACTTCCAAACCGGCTGCTCCTAGCTATGCCTCATCTTCGCAGCCGGCACAGGCTTCTCCACCCCCACCCCCACCACCGCCACCACCTTCGCCAAACCCAGCGCTGCAACCACGCAGACCATTAGTACAACCGCCCAGCAAAGGCGGTCCAGCCGTGCCACCGGTTCAAAAAACAGGTCAAAACCCCGTCCAGGCGCCACCCGGACAACCGGCTGCCGCCGTCCAATCAGGACAACTTCTCAGGCAACCAGGTGCAACACCAGTGCCGCCAGGACAGGGTACGGCTCCGCAAGGCGCGACGGGATCGCCGCAGATGGCCGCTAAGCCGATCGCTCCAGCCGCGTCTTTCCCGCCACAGGCACCAGCCGTGACACCAGCTCCCGCTGCTACCGGTCAGCCGCCTGCACAAAACAGACCGCCAATCCCAGGTGTTCCCGGAGGTCCTCAACCTCAGCGCATCGGG
>JADZFV010000448.1 GCA_020854255.1 Candidatus Melainabacteria bacterium
CCGCCGGCATGGACCATTCCCAGGGTCGCGCCGTCGTAAACATCGACTCCGATCTGCAAGATCCGCCCGAGTTGATTCCTAAGATGATGGAATTGTGGAAGCGAGGCTACGACGTTGTTTACGCCACCCGCTCGACACGCAAAGACAGCATTCCCAAGCGGCTTTTCGCATTCCTCTATTACCGCATTTTGAGCGCCGTATCTGCCGTGGAAATTCCGCGCGACACCGGCGACTTCCGTCTCATGGACAGAAACGTCGTCGAAGCATTGCGACGCCTGCCGGAGAAAAAACGCTTTCTGCGCGGGCTGGTTCCCTGGCTCGGCTTCAAACAAATAGGCATCCCGGTCGACCGCGGCGCCCGCGAGATGGGAGAAAGCACCTACACCATCCGCAAGCTGCTCAGACTGGCGTTTGACGGCATCCTTGCCTTCAGCGTCGCACCGCTTTTCTTGATACCGGTAGCAGGAGGCATCATCTGTGCAATAGGCCTTCTTGTTCTGGCAGGCGCTTTCGGCGTGGCGCCGGCAATACAGCCGTACATGTTGATCGCAGCGGCGATGTGCGTTTTATCAGGTGTGCAAGTGCTGGCAGTCGGTCTTGTCGCTATCTATCTCTCCACCGCACTGGAAGAATTGCGCGGTCGCCCGGTCTACCTCGTTCAAGAACGGCTCGGCCGCGCCTTTGAAAGTGATTCGCGCTTGCCGGAAATCAGAGAAACCTCAGAGACCTCGACGGAGGAAGACGCGTTAACCGCATCGGTACGCTGATTCCAAGTACTTCGTTTGCGTCAACGCCTCAGTGGGTTGTTTTTATGAGTTTGGTCATATGAGCACAATTGCAATCATCGGCGGAGGCTTTGCCGGCACGCTGACTGCGGTCAATCTGATGTATCAGGCGCATTGTCCGCTGCGCATCGTGCACATCGAATGCAGCGAAAGACGCAATCGCGGCGCGGCCTTCGGCACAGAAAGCTCGCATCACCTGTTGAACGTTCCAGCCGGGCGCATGAGCGCATTCCCCGATGACCCGCTTCACTTTCTCAAATGGGCTCGTTCGCGCAACAAGAACCTGAGCGAGTCATCATTCCTGCCGCGCAGCCTTTACGGTGAATATCTGGACGACGTGCTGGAAGCCGGCATCAAGAGTCTGCCTTCATTTGTTGCCTATGAGGCGCTGAGAGGCGAAGCAATTTCCATAAAGCTGATCCAGGACAACAACAAAGCAGTCATTAAACTGGCTGACGGCAATGTGGTTGTCGCCGATAAAGTCGTGCTGGCTACGGGCAATTTCAAAGCCGGCATAAGCAGCCAACCGGCAGGCATTAGCGAAACCATCGCCGGCTCCGAACGTTACTTTGCTGACGCCTGGTCAAAGCAAAGCCCGCAACTTGCCACTACAGATGGTGACATCATGATGATTGGCACCGGGCTGACTGCAATCGACAAGATACTGGAACTGGAAGCCCAGGGATTCAAAGGAAACATTCATGCGATATCGCGACACGGACTCTTGCCCGCCGCGCATCTCAAGACATCGCTTGCGACTTTTGCGCAAACGGAGTTGCGCTGCGCACTGTACAGCGACTTAAATTTGCTTTTTAGGTCGGTGAAAAACGCGATCCGCAGCGGCTCTTATAAAGACCTGTTTGACAATGCCTCGAGCGTAAATATGGAAGTGAGCGATTGGCGGCAAATTATAGACTCGCTTCGCCCGCACTCGCAATCGCTCTGGGGCGCTTTGAGCGAAACGCAGAAAAGGCGCTTTTGCCGCCATCTTAAGGCTTACTGGGATGTTCACCGTCATCGCATGCCACCTGAGATCGGCAACCGCATTGCCGCATTACAGCAGAGCGATCGATTGAAAGTTATCGCCGGGCGGCTTTATAGCGTTCAGGAAACCGCCAAGACACTGGTTGCCACTATCGTTCCGCGTAGCGGCGGTCAACCGATTCAATTGAAAGTGGCGAACATAATCAATTGCACCGGATTCGAACTGGATTTCGAAAAAGCAGACAGCGCACTTGCTCATTCGCTGCTGTCCCGTGGACTCGTGAAAGCGCATCCAACTAGATTAGGACTGGATATACTCGCAGACGGCAATGTTCTGGACGGCAACGACAGACCGAGCAAAGTTCTCTACACGCTGGGAGCGCCGACAATAGGGGCACGCGGTGAATCCATCGCAGTTCCTGAATTGCGCGTTCAAGCAAAAGAACTGGCAGGCACGCTGCTCAGTCTTACAATCACTGAGCAATTGCCGGCGTTGGATAGCCGGAGCCAATCGGTTGCCAACTGACTCCAGGAAAAACTATTTGCTGGTCAGTTTCAGTTTAAGAAGCTGATTGCCGCCACGGAAGGCGGCTCGCAGCTTTATTGAACTGACGCTTGCAGAAGGAATGTCCCAGCTCAAGCTCGCGCCTTTTTTCAACGGCAGAGTTTCAAGTGCAGGCGGTGCATAGCCAAGTTTTTCGTCGAACTTATTTAAGTAAATCTGCGCCGCCGCCAGGTCCGGACCTTCCAGTAAGAGACTGCTAACTCTTGCTGGAGCGTTGAAAGACAGCAGCACATGCCTCTTTCTCAAGGGAAGGAAAAGTGTGTGGTCGGAGGCATCCGGAGGATACGTGAACTGGAAAGTATCTTCTTTGACTTTGGTCACGTTCATATAAGGCGGCACGCAGTCATTGATTTCAACGATTTCAAAGGATTGCGCTTCGGCGATGCCAGCCTGAGCGTGCTTTTCACCCAGCGCTTGCGGGAAATTCTTTTCGATAACATCAGCGGCAGATGCTGCGTAGAAATGAGTCGAAAATGTCCCCGGATGCCCGTTACCTGGATTAATGCCAAGACGCAAGGAAGAGCTGCTTGCTTTCAAAACAGGATCGCTAGACGCAGCCGAGGCAAAAGCATCGTTAGTATCGACGAAAAGCAAGCCGGCATCCCGGAATAAAGGCTTTACTTTCGAATAACGCTCGGCATTGTAAGTTCTCACACTCTCGAAGAAATTGTTGGAGAGCGTCACATTTTCTCTTGTCTTATTCTGAAAACCTGCCGGCAACGTAATTACGAAAGCCGGGATATCATGAGCTTTCAGCGTTTCAGCAAGAGAGCCTACTGTCCTTTTATATTGAGCGAAGTTGTCGCCTTCCAGTATCGCCATCTCCCAGTCCGCATATTCTTTTTTGTCCGTAGTCCTGGCGAGAGCGGCTTGACGAGAGAGTTTTCGCATCTGCTTCAACTGACCGGTCAGATTCGGCAATACTTTGCCCAACTTTGCCAGCACAGGATCTTCATCCGGCAGTTCCTTGTTCATCATTGGAACGTAGGCACTGCC
>JADZFV010000449.1 GCA_020854255.1 Candidatus Melainabacteria bacterium
CTCAAGCGTGGCACCAAGATGCAGGCACCACCGGATAGATTGAGTTTGATAAAAGATGAGTTTGTAGATGGCAAAGTAATTGCACAATCAATTCTTAGAACCGTACAGAAATACAGCCTAGGCGAGCCGCTTCCTTCCGCACTCAATGATTTTCTATTGCGATCATCTCCAAGGGTAAACGGCTCATCTGGCGCTTTGATTCGTGCGGGTGAGAATTTGACGGATGGAACAACTCGAGTCATCCAAAACCTTCAAAACTCAACCCTCTGCATTCAAGGACCACCTGGCGCCGGCAAAACTTACACAGCGTCCAGTGCGATTTGCGCTCTCATTCGCGATGGAAAGAAAGTCGGCGTAACTTCAAATAGCCACAAGGCAATTGCGCACTTGATGGATAAGGTGGCGGCAGAAGCTGCGAAAGAACAATTGAGCATTAGGGGATTCAAACTCCAGAGTAATATCGATGACTATCATGTGCAGAGTCCTGCGATTGCCGCGCGAAAACCTGGCGACTTCTTCAAAAACGAAGCAATTTCGAATGGGTTCAATTTGGTAGGTGGAACTGCCTGGGCATTCAGCAACCCCGACGCAGAAGACCTGGTGGACTATCTCTTTGTTGATGAAGCAGGACAGGTATCCATCGCCAACTTGGTCGGTATGGCGCCGAGCGCGAAAAATCTCGTGCTCATAGGCGACCAAATGCAATTGGGTCAACCAATTCAAGGTAGCCATCCGGGAGACAGCGGAAAGTCTCTACTGGAGTATTTGCTTCAGGAACAACAAGTTGTGCCCGACGACTTCGGTATTTTTCTTGGCAAAACTTGACGAATGCATCCGGACGTTTGCAGTTTCATATCAGGTGCCGTTTACGAAGATAGGCTGCTCCCCGAGGGGCATACGGCGCAACGAACACTCAAATTACCTGAGGGTGAAACATCTTCCATTTTGAAAAGTGCCGGACTAATTTTCTTTCCGGTAATGCACGATGGAAACAATCAGGATAGCGAAGAAGAGTCAGAAGTAATCGTAGAGATTGTGAAAAACTTGTTGAACTGTCAATTCCTCGATGGACAGCAGTCGCGAAAAATTAATCTCAACGACATTCTTCTGGTCGCACCGTACAACATGCAGGTGCGAAGACTGCGAGCTGCAATTCCTGGATGTCGTACAGGTTCTGTCGACAAATTTCAAGGTCAGGAAGCGCCGGTAGTAATCGTCTCGATCTGCTCTAGCACTGGCGACTCTTCTTCACGCGGCTTGGAATTCATCTTCAGCAAAAACCGCCTCAACGTTGCAATCTCACGCCCGCAAGTTCTGGCGATTGTTGTTGGGAGCCCAGCGCTCTCACGAACACATTGCAATCACGTAGAGCAGATGGAATTGGTGAATTTGTTTTGTCGGATAGAGAGTGGGACGTCCAACCGGCCTTCTCATCATGGGTAAGGAGATGCATACTCCCACTTAAAACTTCAATAATCCGCGTATCCAATTTGAACTGACTTTTCTTGCTGTGACTACGTGGATATTCGGCAGATATCCCTCTGCTGGCTTGATCAACCTCCATGCAACAGGTAATGATCCATTTATGCGAAACGGCTTGAGCGAACACGAACGTATGCGCTGCTCCGTTTCTTGAAAGGAGGTCCTATGAGTAGGAAATGGCAAGAGTTAATGAATCAAGGCGCTAGCGCGATGGGACGACATGACTTCAGCTTAGCAGCTGAGAAGTTCTAAGCCGCATTGGCGCTCGCGGAAAAGTCATGTGATGCATTGGACAGACTTGAGACGTTGACGGCACTAGGTGCAGCATACGGTTTAAACAAACAATCTGAACTTGCTGAACAGGTATACTCCCGAGCGATCTCTTTATGCGCAATATCTGATGAGCTTGGTAGCTTTCCTGTCGCTGGATGCTTAATGAGCCTTGCATACGTGTACCGTGATCTTGGCAGACTAAATGACAGCCGTGCAAGCGCGTTGAAGTCGATTGAGCTACTCGACGGTGATACCACCGGTGACCCTACCGCTATTCTTGGTCCTCTAACTCTGCTCGTCGAACTATCCATAAAGGATTCCAATTTCGAGCTTGCAGCGTTTCACTTGGATAAGGCAATCAAAGCCTTCAATCAGCATCGCTCTTCAAATTCACTATGGGTCAGAGATAAGCTCGATAAGCAAATCGAACAAATGCCCGCGACGATGCGGGATGGATTCAAGCTTAGCCTGAGGGCATCGTCGCTTGCTGCTCCGAAGTAAATGCGACCGTTGGGAAAATTTAGGCGAGTATAAGCTCTGAATTGAGGAGAACTGTAAGACATGGCAAAGAAAGGCAAATCAGACAAGAACAGGCGGTTCGATCGGCGCGCGATGGAAGCGATGTCAGCGAAAGTCAACCAGCTTGTTCGCGGTCAGAATTTCGGTTCGATAGAGGAAGCGAACAAGTTCCTCATGGAAAATGCATGCGGACTGAAGTTGGATGAATTTGAATATAAGCCAGAAACCCCTATCGAACAGGCGCAATTCATAATGTGGGATGCTTTCGGAGAGCCGTCTGCCAGTAAGAGAATTGCCATGGCGGAGAAAGCTTTGGAAATCTGCCCTGATTGTGCAGACGCCTTTGTTCTGTTGGCAGAGGATCGGGCTCGTAACATAGAAGACGAAATTGAGCTATATCGAAAGGGTGTGGAGGCTGGACAGCGCGCCTTAGGAGGAGAAACTCTGAACAATCTTGAGACTCCGTTTTGGAGCGACCTCAAGACACGTCCATACATGCGAGCGGTAAACGGCTTGGCCTGCACCCTCCATGGCGAGGAGCGATCGAACTTTGGAAGGAACTGTTGCGCCTCAATCCAAATGATAATCAGGGCATCAGGATGTTGCTTGCACCAGCTTTGGTTGAAGCGAACTGCCTTGATGAAGCCCTAGATCTACTGAACCAGTTCGATGGTGATGGCAGTGCCCACATGTTGTATTCACGCGCGCTGTGTCTCTTCAAAAAGCACGGTGATTGCAGAATGGCGGTCGATGCGTTGGAAGATGCCATTGCGGAAAACATCTACGTCATTGAATATCTCTGTGGGCTGCGCAAGTTGCCTAAGCATCAACCGACCTCATTTTCCCCAAGGAGCCCAGAAGAGGCGGCTGCTTATGTATCAGTAGCCGTACCAAGCTGGTCAGATGACAAAGCTGCACTCGACTGGATCGCCGATTTCATTCAACGAGAAGTACGGAAGCAACAGCTGGTCAAGACTTTTCCCGGAATTACACTCGATAGCCCGGCAAGCAATGTCATCGACCTTAACTCGTTCAAGCTTCGGTGATTACAACCAATTCTGAGCGCGTAACCGCTGCCAAGCTTTCTGAATGTGTTGAGTCTTAAATAGACCTGCTTTCCGCGGACTCCATCCTTGCACGCCGGCCACTGCTCTATCGCACTGTTCTGACGCGAGAGGATCTTCGTGAGCTGTGACCCAGTGCACAGTTGCTAGCAATTCCATTTCATAAGGGGTTTCGAATCCCTCAATTAACTCACTAACGCGCTGAAGCCGTTCAAGAGCTTCAGGTTGCGACTCTAGAAAGTGTTGCGCAATTTCAGATGCTCCTGGTAGCGCGTAAATTTGCGCGTCTACTGCTGCATGATCTCCATACCCGCGGATGTAGTGCCCTTCAAGTCTCTGCAAGACATGGTTCAAATTGTTAGCAAATGGCCCAAATTTTTCTTTAGCATATTGAAGTTTAAGTGGTTCCCCGGCCGTTTGCAAAAAATATGCAAGCTTCTGAATTTCTAGCATCGTCAATTCGTATCCAGGGATTCCGTAAATCTCAACTAAACGAATCAGCAAAGCTCGGGCGCGTGTAAGCTCCGGCTTCTCTGTTCTGATCGGCATGTTCTCTGCGGCAGGGTTTAGCATACGCTTGTATGGTAATGGTTTTATATGGATGTGTCAACTGGCTTGCTCTGTTGAACGTCTATGGGGCTAGATAAGCTTGGTGGTATGCCGCTTTCGCGAGGAGTGTCCGTTGAATGCCTCCTATAGTGCAATGGAAAGGAACTTTCAACCATCCATTTTTGTCTTGTCATTAAGGGTGAGGCCCACTCTGGTTTGGTTTTCAGGCATTTCTAGCTTGAATGCTTCTTACTTTTCGTATAGGATTAAAATGAGGCGACAACGGTTGATTTAAATGGCAACAAAACTACCCGCTAAGAAAACCAACGACGAACTCGAAATTGATTGCGAAGTTGCTGCCGCGATTCTTGCAGAATGTTTTGCATATTTTGCGAAACAACTAGCAGAGGAAAAAAAGAGCAAGACGCCTAACGAAGATAAATTGAAAACACTTGAGGCAAAACTTCTCGAATTGAAACGAGATGAAATGGCGCTCGGACCAGAGAATGTGATCGTGATCAATAACGCACTTTATGTCTTGGCTCCGCTGCTGAGAAAAGCAGAAGTTTAAATGTCCGAAAGTTTTCGGCTGCCACCTCAGGTCCATGCGAGGATCTATAGCGAACAAATTGAACCTGCAATGTTTTTGGGCACCACCGCTGCGGAAAGCCCAAGAATAGTTGTAGTTGCTGGGCAGCCTGGAGCCGGTAAGACAAAAGTCGTCGAACTTACCAAAAAGGAATTTGAAGATCAAAGTGTTGTGGTTGTGAATACCGACAAATTGCGTCCCTTCCATCCGCAGATCAAGGAAATAAACAAG
>JADZFV010000450.1 GCA_020854255.1 Candidatus Melainabacteria bacterium
CGTCAGTCACTTTTCGTCCAACTGGATATGATCCGACATCCAGAGCGCTTTTTACTCGCAATCCCTTTTTAGTTGTTGTGGCTCGAATGAGCTGCACAATTGCTTCATGACTTACAAGTGGCTTTCCCCGCCAGTTTTGACTAATGAATGAAAACAAGCGATGCTCGATTTTGTTCCACTAAGGCAGGGCTCAAGAATTCAAAGCGTCTTGCTATCGCTTGTTCGTCAACAGACAACGGAATTTTTCCACGTGGCAATGCCACTGAATCTAATACCGTTCCATTAAAGCAGAATTGCCCTCAAGAAAATAGTACCCCCTGTTGGAGTCCTTTCTGATATCCGGCAGTTATTTACTGACAAGCCCTTATTGTGCAATTCATCATTCACGCCCCTCTCCGGCAAACACATAAGTGCGGCCTACGCGTTGCCTTGTCCGCACCGGAAGCGTTACGCACCTGGTGAACATCGGGTGGTTTTTCAAGGCGCGCGTCCTTTTGTTCGCCGGCCTCTTGTTGCCGGTCTTTCGCTTTGAATTTCTGCGAATTATCTTCGGTCACGATTAAAGGGCCAGAGAAGAGCAATGGTTTCAACAAAATATTCCCTGAAAATGACAAAGGTAAGCCTGACAGAACACCCCAGCGGTATGGGTGCGGCTGTTCCGGCGAGCTTACTAATGATTTGTGAATTGCCGAACGCCTGCACCGGTTGCTCGTGTAAGAGAATTTCAAATGCCGGCTTGATTGGTCCGCTATTTAGTCACGCGTTGATAGTCGAACTCTTCGTCTATCCACTCAGTCAGGTCAGCTTCCAGTTGTTGAACCTCGTCAGGATCGACCAGACCTCGCCGCAATGCCTCGAAAACCACACGGGTGCGGGGATTGAAAATCTCCATGCCGGCGCTTTCGCGCAGGTGCGCGTCCTCGCCTTTCACAAGCTTATCCAGAAGCATCGAGAGGCGGTTCTGAACCCCTCTGACACTGATGTGGCGGCGGGCAGCGATGGCTTTGTCAGTGAGCCCGGTGGCGATGTCTACCAGGGTCTCGAACTCAACGTCGCTGAGCGAGCTGTCCTTGCACTTCAGTCTCGCCTGTACGCCGCGCACAACCGGGTCGATGTAAGGGTTTTCTTCATTGAAAACCGAATTGATGGCCTCTTCCAGCTTGTCGTCGCCTTCGGATTTCAAAAGATAACCGTGGATAGCCTCATCAGGAACGATTTTCCCTAGTTCGCGAACATAAGCTTCACGGTGATATTGAGACCAGAAGAGAATCTTGCGCTGGGGAAAGTTTTGCCAGATTTTTTGAGCAGCTTTGATGCCACTCATTTCTGGCATGGAAATATCCATGATAATGAAGTCGGGCCCTGTGTTTTGAGCGAGATCCAATCCCTCTGTGCCATTTGCCGCTTCCGAAATTTCCGCCCTGGGAAACAATCGTTTCACAACCTCGACAGCATGCGCTCTCAGTGCCGGAACATCTTCAACTACCAGGACTTTCAATTGCGCTTCTCCCTGTCAAATCAACCCGTATCTCCACAATGGTTCCCGGAGTACCAACTCCTTCGCCTGCGCGAAAGGAAATTGTCGCCCCAATCAGATCTGCCCTCTGTCGCATGTAGCGTAAACCCCTTGACTCTTCGTTCATTTTGCCTTCCGCAATTCCCTTGCCGTCATCAGCAATCGAAACCAGCATGCTTTCGCCGTCTTTCTCCGCATGCAAGCGAACTGTTTTTGCTTGCGCGTGTTTAATGACATTGGTCAGAGCTTCTTGAACGAGCCGGTACAGCAACGACTGTTCCACCAGAGAAAGTTTCTCGATATCTGCGTCTTCAACCTTGCTCTTGAAACGCGCCTTGAATCCGCCCTTTTCACCTGCCTTTCGCAAACAATCTTCCAGCGCGGCACTCAGCCCCAAATGCTCCAGAGCAGACGGACATAGGCTATCCATCACTTCTCGAATCTCCACCATGGTGGCGGCGAGGATCTGATCTATCTCCTCTTTTCGTTCATCGCTTCTGTCTTTTGCATACGCTTCAAACTTCTTGCGCAAACGCTTCATATCGTTCAAAACTTGATCGTGCAGGTCGGCAGCCAGCATGCGGCGCTCCACTTCGTCCTGCCGCACCATTTGCAAACGCACATCGCGCAGTTCGGTGTTTCTCAAATTGAGCTGGTAAAACTGCGATTGCATGCGGGTAGCGGCAGCATCCCAGCGGCGAATCGCATAACCTCCGGCCACACCAAGCGCAATTGAAATGATGAAAGTGACTGGCGTCAGGTCAATGTGTAAGTATTTCCAGGCGCCCCAGGTGAGAAGCAAAGACGCGCAGAACGGTTGCAAGAAGGCAAGTGCACGTGCTGTTGCAGCCAGTTTCCAGCCAATCATCACACCTGCAAAAGACAAAAGGAGAGAGATACACCAAACACAAGCGGTGCGCATCATGATATCGGCTGGAGCTGCCTTGAGTGCCGCTTCCGTCTCTCCGAACCAGAGCATCAAACGCTCAAAGACTTCTGATTCAAATTGCGGAAAATTCCGCATGCCGATCACTGCAATTGCCGCAGCCACGGTGGCAAGCACGATGGAAACCAGCAGTCGTTTATTGGTTTGGTTCGTCATCCAGCTTGATGATCAATCAAAGATACAGAAGAGTGGGTTGGCTTTAGGCTTTTTCACTTCGGTGTCCCAGATAATATTTGAATCCATCGTTGCCGGCGTGTCGACGACACCGGCCATGCCGGACATGGTCCAGCCCTGCTCGTGGAAATCGTCGAGATCTTCTTTCAAACCACGAATGGCTGCCTGGTAGCCGGCTTCTTCATTGTCGACTTCGAAACCAACGAAGGAGTGGAAGAGTCGAAGAAATGCGGCAATCACTTCATCGATATCGGCAGGATCGAGATCCAGTTCCGGGGCAAAGTTCTCCAATTCCTGAATCATTTCATCGGTAAAGGGAAGTTCTACGCGATAGCAGCCTTCTTCACCTTCCGCTTCATACCTCTGCTGTTTGAGCGGATTGTCAGCAAGAAAGTCAGCGACTTGCTTGTAAGGTTTTGTCGATGTATCGAGCGCTACCAGGGTCAAGCCTGCCTGTTTCAGCGAGATCAAAAGACGCCCCTGCAAAATCGAGCGCTCGACAAGCCCCAGGAGTTCCTCAAAAAACACCTCAGGCTCCATCTCAGTGGACTCTCCGACAAGCTCCAAGACGACGTTGTCCGGCATCGCAATGTCCCTACCCATGTTGCCCTGTGACCTCTCAGAAAGACTGTATATACCAGTGAAAACATTTCATGAAAATATTGCACGAAAACATTGCCTGAAAACATAGAAAGTATGGCTAATTCCGAAGGCATTTGCATGAGCCTTAAATTTACTTTGTTTTGCAGACTTTCTGTCATGACAAAGCCGTCGGCTGTCCCTCTTGCGACATAAATAACTTTCAACTATCGGCTTGGGCTGCCGATGAGCACTGGCATGCGTGATTCTGTTAAAATCTGCCGGTGCGCAAAGTTCAAGTTCTACCTGACTATATCGCCAGTCAAATCGCCGCCGGAGAGGTAGTCGAGCGCCCATCCTCGGTCGTCAAAGAGCTGGTAGAAAACTCCA
>JADZFV010000451.1 GCA_020854255.1 Candidatus Melainabacteria bacterium
GTCCGCGGCAAATCGCAGGTTTTCCTGCGTCCAGATCGAGTCGCTCTCCAGGACGCAACTGCCCAGATGGCGCTGTTGCAGTTCATGCAGGCGGATCTCGACAAGGTCTACGTGCCGACAACCGTGCACTGCGACCACCTCATCCAGGCCCGCGTCGGTGCCAAGCTCGACTTGCTCAGTGCGATTGACAGCAACTCGGAGGTCTACGAGTTTCTCAAATCCGCCAGTACCAAATACGGTATCGGCTTCTGGAAGCCCGGCTCCGGTATCATCCACCAGGTGGTGCTGGAAAATTACGCTCATCCCGGCTGCCTGATGATCGGCACCGACTCGCACACTCCCAATGCGGGCGGCCTGAACATGCTGGCTATCGGCGTGGGCGGCGCTGACGCCACGTTCACGATGGCAGGCGAGCCCTGGGGTTTGCGCTGGCCGAAGCTGATTGGCGTCAAGCTGACCGGTTCGCTCAATGGCTGGGCGGCACCCAAGGACATCATCCTCAAGCTGGCCGGCATTCTCACTGTGAACGGCGGCACCGGTGCCATCATCGAGTACTTCGGTCCGGGAGCGAGCTCCATCAGCGCCACCGGCAAGGCGACCATCACCAACATGGGCGCGGAGCTGGGTGCGACGACCTCGGTCTTCCCGCTCGACGAGCACATTCTCGACTATCTGAAGCTGACCGGTCGCGGCGACATCGCGGACTTGGCAGCGCAGTCCAAGCAGTATCTGACCGCCGACGCAGAGGTCGAGGCTGAGCCCGAGAAGTATTTCGACCAGGTGATCGAGATCGATCTCGATAAGCTGGAGCCGCACATCGTCGGTCCTCACACGCCGGATCTGGCGCGCCCGCTTTCGGAGTTCAAAGCCGAAGTGGCCGCCAAAGGCTACCCCGCCAATCTGCGCTACGCGCTGATCGGCAGCTGCACCAATTCAAGCTACGAGGACATGAGCCGCGCCGCTGCAGTTGCGAAAAGCGCTGCGGATCACGGTCTCAAAGCACCGATCGGCTTCATGGTGACGCCCGGCTCCGAGCAGGTTAATCAGACCATCAATCGCGATGGGCAGATGGCCGACCTCCAGTCCGTAGGCGCCAACGTGCTCGCCAACGCTTGCGGTCCGTGCATCGGACAGTGGAAGCGTGACGACATCAAGGAAGGCGAGCGCAACTCGATCATCACTTCCTTCAACCGCAACTTCCCGCGCCGCAACGACGGCAACGCCGAGACGCTGGCATTCATCGCCAGCCCGGAGATCGTCACTGCCTTCGCGCTTGCCGGCAGACTCGACTTCAACCCGCTTGAAGACGAGCTCACGGCTGCCGACGGAAGCTCGTTCAAGCTGGCTGCTCCGCCTCAGTGCGGGCTGCCCGTCCAGGGTTTCAGCCAGATCACAGACGCCGATCTGGGCTATGTCGACGCTGCCGAAGCACGCCGGAATGGTGCCGGAATGACCGTCGCCATCAGCGAAAAGAGCGAACGCCTGCAGGTGCTGGCGCCGTTTGATCGCTGGAATGGTGCGGACTTCAGCGCGCTGCCTGTGTTGCTCAAGTCGGCTGGCAAGTGCACCACCGACCACATCTCGCCGGCCGGACCATGGCTCAAGTATCGCGGTCACCTCGATCGCATCTCCGACAACATGTTCCTCGGGGCCAACAATGCCTTTGCCGAAAAACCCGGCACGGGCATCAACGTCACAAGCGGAG
The DNA here is from genome assembly GCA_020854255.1 of Candidatus Melainabacteria bacterium. GTDB lineage: Bacteria > Cyanobacteriota > Vampirovibrionia > Obscuribacterales > Obscuribacteraceae > QKMZ01. Next base: position 1,706 of record JADZFV010000451.1, read on the forward strand.
CCGTCGGCAAGCTGTCGGACGTCGCGCGTGACTACAAGCGGCAGGGCATCGGCTGGGTTGTGGTCGGCGACCAGAACTACGGCGAAGGGTCGAGCCGCGAACACGCTGCCATGTCGCCGCGCTTTCTCGGCTGCAAGGTCGTGATTGCCCGCAGCTTTGCGCGCATTGCCGAAACCAACCTCAAGCAGCAGGGCGTGCTGCCCTTGACCTTCTCCAATCCGGCTCACTACGAGCTGGTGAAGGCCGACGATCGCGTCACAGTGCGCGGTTTGTCGCAACTGGCAGTCGGACAGCCTGTCGAAGTGATTCTCATTCACGCCGACGGAAGCTTCGAGACGATCAGCGCCAACCACACGCTGACTGCTGAGCAGATCGGCTACTTCAAAGCCGGCTCCGCGCTCAATTTCGTCGGCGACCGTCGCAAGGCGGAAGCGGCGACGAAAGTTGATCAAACCCAGCCCGCTGACAAGGACGGCGACAAGCGCAGTCCGGCATGCAAGTGCAAGAACTGCGCCTGTGGCGACAAGAAAGGCGAGACAGGCACTAGTACATGTGGCGACAAGCCGAACCGGGGCACCACAAATGGTGCGGTTCCTCCGGGAGGCAACGGCAATACCGGCATCACCAACAACGGCAAGATCGGCCGCCCCGATCAGGACGAGAAGAACCAGTCTCTTCTGGCACGTTTCTGGCGCTGGCTGACGAGCTGGTTCTAATTGCTTCTCAAACAAACACTCGGCAGCCTGGTCGAGTGTTCTTGTGTACGTAAAAAGTGCATTGGGCGCGCCGTTTACACATTCCAGTGTGACGGCGCTGCCCTTTGCGTACGGAATGCGCTTGCGCACTCCGAGCCCGTCCGCGCTAAGCGGACCAAGAGGAAAATCCCATGACAAAAGTTTCGATCATCGGCGCCGGCAACGTCGGCGCCACAGTCGCACAGTATCTTGCCTCCAAGAATATCTGCGATATCGTCATGCTCGACATCAACGAGGGCGCAGCCAAAGGCAAGGCTCTCGACCTCACGCAGTCTGTCGCCGTCACTGGCGGCAGCGCCAAGATCACAGGCACGTCCGACTACAAGGACACCGCCAACTCGAAGGTGATCGTCATCACTGCAGGCAGCCCGCGCAAACCCGGCATGTCGCGCGACGACCTGCTCAAGATCAACGCCTCAATCGTCTCCGGAGCGGCGCGCGAAAGCCACCGCTATTCTCCTAACGCCATCTTCGTCGTCGTGTCCAATCCGTTGGACATCATGACTTATCTGGTGTGGAAAGAGACGGGCGTCTCGACCAGCCGCGTCATCGGCATGGCCGGCGTGCTGGACAGCGCACGCTTCCAGTCTTTCATCGCCGAGGAGCTGAAGATTTCCGCCGAGGACGTGCGGGCGATGGTTCTGGGCGGACACGGTGACCTCATGGTCCCCCTGCCGCGCTTCAGCACCGTCAACGGCGTTCCCGTCACGGAACTGATCGGTCCCAAGCGCATCGCCGAGATGAGCGCCCGCACCGCCAACGGTGGCGCGGAAATCGTCAATCACCTGAAGACCGGCAGTGCCTGGTATGCACCCGGCGCCGCCACGGCTCAGATGGTGGAAGCGATCGTTACGGGCGGGCGCAAGCTCTACCCGTGCTCGGTGCACACCGGCGAGAAGTACGGCTTGCCTGCTGTCTTCACCGGACTGCCCGTCATTCTCGGCAAGCGCGGCGTCGAGCGCGTCGTCAAGCTCAAGCTCAACAAGGCTGAGATTGCAGCGCTCAAGACATCGGCTCTGTCCATCGAGGCCAACGTGAAGCGGCTCAATGAGCTTAAGGAAGAGGCGGCGAAAGCTGCGGAGCCTTCCACAAAAGCCAAGGACGCCTAGGCAACGTCCCTTAGGCGTCACCGCGTATGCCTGCCACCCGCTTCGAAGAAGTTTTGGCGCGACTACCAAAGGGCCTCGACACAAACATCGCCGAAAAGGGCATCAACCTGAGCGGCGGCGAAAAACAGCGGCTGGCTCTGGCTCGCGGCTTCTTTTTCGCGCGCGTCAGCGATATCCTTCTTCTCGATGAGCCGACCAGCAGCGTGGACACGGCCAACGAGCGAGTGATCTACAACAACCTGCTCGGCACCTTCTGCAAGGATCGCTGCGTCGTCTCGACCATCCACAAGCTGCATTTGCTCGAGATGTTCGACATCGTCTACGTGCTCGACAACGGCAAGCTTGTTGAAGTTGGCAGCTTCACCGACCTGATTGCCGGCAACGGCAAACTGGCAGAACTCTGGAAAAACTACCAGGCCGCTTCCGCAACCAGCGGAAAAAGCGCGTCCTGAATGGTTTCAAAAAACTAAACGAAGGGCGGCTCACTGCAAGGATTTCCTTGCACGGGTCGCCCGTCTCATACTTCCATGGAGGCGGTCGATTCTGTCAAGGGCCCGAAAACCCTGATAGTTTCGACCGCTTTTCTTTGTTGAACCAACTCTATTCATACATATAGTTGATAAACAATTAA
>JADZFV010000452.1 GCA_020854255.1 Candidatus Melainabacteria bacterium
AAGGCTGCTGTTGAACATGCTGCCCAGGGACAGGCATGTTGGCAGGCGGCGCATTCCAGTGTTGCTGGGTAGGCGGCAATTGCTGACCTTGCTGAGGCGGATAACCAGGTTGCGGTGGATAGCCAGGCGGCGGCGCATAACCTTCTGGAGGAATCGCCGGTGGTTGCGGAAAACCCGGCAGGGGAACGCCCAGACCGTGATGGCGAGGTACCGTTCCATGCCAGCTGCCCCAGGGATCATCAGGCGCGGGCCCACCATAGGGCGCATGACCGTATGGAGTATTGTAGCCATAGATAGGAGCCGGCATCTGCTGCGGCACTGGCTGGTGCATCGGCTGGGGCATCGGCTGGGGCATCGGCTGGGGCATCGGCTGGGGCATCGGCTGGGGCATCGGCTGGGGCATCGGCTGGGGCATCGGCTGGGGCATCGGCATAGGCTGCGTTTGTTGAAGCTGGTTTGGATGCTGTTGCGGATGTTGTTGTTGATAAAACTGCTGCTGTTGCTGCTGCTGCAATTGAGCATGAAGCGACGAGGGTTGAGCCTGAGCGGCAGTCGGCATAGTCACAGGCGCAGGCGTTTGATATTGCGACTGGTGCTGTGGCTGTGGCGGCAGCTGTGGCTGCGGCTGTGGCTGCGGCTGTGCTACACCTTCCAGAGTGTCCCTGAGCGTACTCATCACGGATGAGGGCTTGAGAGGCTGTTCAACTGCATAATCTGAGCGCTTCATGGCCGCTTCGGCCTTCGCCCAGATCTTCATCGCCGCTTTCAATTCTTCGATTGCTGCGTCGCGCGGTATAACGCCGTCTCGAATTTGCTCCTGGGCTCTCAGTACAGTCGGTAGAAGCGACGCATGGATTATCCCTTGCGTGACCAGAGTGCCACCCAATGGAAGTCCGGTTTCGACACTGATTTTGAGAGCCTGATTGAGCTGATCGATGGTAATAATGTAAGCATCTACAAGCAACTCACCCAATCGGTTTGTAGAACCGCTGCTGGCTTGCGGATGACGATCCATGCGCTTGAGCGCTTCTGCTATCGGTTGCCGGTCACGTGCGGCGATGGTCAGTGCCTCCACACCAACATCGGGTGGAACAATCCCGTCACGGATTATAGACTGTGCTTCCAATGCCAGTTGAAAGATATCTGGAGAAATTCTGCCGTCCATGGTCAGGACTCGGCCCATGGGCATTCCCAATCGCCGGGATACTTGCATCGCCTCAGTCAGATCCGCAGAAGATATCAGCCCACTCCTGACCAGCAAATCGCCGATCATAATGTTCTTTTCACCGTCTGACATTAAGGGTTCCCCGCTAAAGCAATCATGGGAGGTTCACAACCTCAAACATTCAAAACAGGACCGCAGCCAGCAGTCTCTAATTGTTTGTACCCCTCCTAGTCTCTATCTAAATGTTTTTTTCCCAAATCCCCCGAACGGGTTACAGAAGAGAAAGGTGCGCTGGGCATTCTGGTAGGTTTAATTCAGATTTGAAAGACCGTCCAGTATGTATTCAATTGAACGCACGTCCACTGTATTGCCCGCCAATTGCAGCTTTGCTTGCAACGTCAGTTGCTCCGGAAAAGCAAAAGTCGCTGAAAAGCCCATCAGGGCGACGATTTCATCAGGAGAAAAACGGCGGATTTTTCCATTGTCCACCTCAATGAAAGTGCCGCTCGCTCTATAACTTTTCCAGTAACCGCTTGTGAAGCAGGTTGCATAAGCATCCACATCTCCGGGTCTGACAATGTGAAGAGAAGGAGCGTATTTTTCAAAATCTCTCTGCGCAACAATCAGCTCGTCCGGATATGACTCATCTACAAAGTCTTTTAGCACGATCGAGGGTGTCGCTGCTGTTTTAGAGTTCGTGTACGTGACACCATCAGCAGTGGCGACGAGATAGAGGCGGGGGCGCCGCATCGGCACTCCGAAATCAGCAGGAGAGCGCTCAATAATGTGGTTTTCATAACCAAGTTCGCGCAATGTTTTCATGGCCAGAGCATGCGCATCAGAGCCCATGAAACCGCACACATTTTCCAGCATAAACACCCTTGGTTTGTGCTCCTTTAAATGTCCCATCAAGTTTACGAAGGAGCGTGAGCGCGGATCGTTTAACCCTTTTTGATGTCCTCGGACTGAATAAGGCTGGCACGGAGGGCTCATCCACCACAGATCCGCAGGCGGCAATTCACTGGCTGTGATTGTGTCGAGATTGCGCGCCGTTGCTTGAAGCCCATGGTTGTGCGCATAAGTCAAATTGGCGCGTGAATCTTGATCGAATGCCGCCACGACATTAATGTTCCTTTTCCGGGCAGCTTCCGCAAAAGCGCCTATGCCGGAGAACAACTCTAGCGCCTTGATCATTGCACTTGAGAAAAACCTTTTAGTAGGAAACTTTGTCCGGGGAGTAGGTAACGGCAGTTGTCTCTTTCAAAAGCGCCTCCATTGTAGGCACTTCTGTCATCGTCGGTTTTTTGCCTTCCGGATAATCGATACGGAAAATCTTAGCGTGCGTGATGCATTTATCCACGCCGGCATAGATCATCACGTAGACTTTCTTGCCTTCCCACCCGGCTCCCAGCGAGCCGCCCGCGCCACCCATGCAATCGATCCAGCGAACAGTCTTGGCTTCGACATTGACGACCGGAAATTTCTTTTTCCAATCTGCAAATGGTTCATTTGAGTTGTAGTGCCATTCACGACCAATAGTATCGTTTTCTATCACTAAATTTTTGAATACGATTGGTTCTTTGCTTTTGGGATCCATTTGACCTGTAGCCATCGATCCGTAGCAGCATTTGGTAAGGTCACCGGCAAAATTGACTTCGGGCTCGTATTTGAAATAGAGATAAACAAAGCCGCATGACTCTCCGCCCAGATTGCCGTTGTCGTTGGTCTCCGGGTAGGTCATATTGGGCACGTCTGAAAAATTGCCTCTGGGTTGCGTGTGAAAGCGCAGTCCCCCTTTGGTCCATCCACTCATAAGCACGTTAACGGATTCAACCTTGGCATCGACGCCGGCCGGCGGGCTTTTCAAAGGCAATTTATTTTTGTAATCGTCGGGATTCCAACCTTCACCTTCTGCATCTGTGGTCGGATGAAACGGAGAGAAGTGGTAAGGAACCTTTGGCGTCTCAAAATAATCCTGCGCAGTGGTCGCAGTTATGGTGGATCCGTCACCGCAGGCGGTGAGAAATGAAGCGGAAAAGATTGCAGTGACTAATAAACTAAAAACGTGGCAACCGGGTACTCGACCTGGCAATCTTTTCATCAAGAAACTATCTCCGAGAACGGGGCACTTATAACCTAAAAACGGGGGCGCCATATTTTCTTAAGCTAATACTACATAAGATAAGACCAAATGTGTTCCCATGACTTCTATTCCCAGTAACCGTTTCTTGAAAAGATACCCTCATGCATATAAGTTACCGTTGCGGAAAGTAACCGTAGGAAATATTGGCGCCCGATAGCGGCTCAAAGAGCAATTCCGCTGGGCGTTGCAAAGACCACATTTGCCGGGTGAGGAAAGTTGAATCGGTGGTTTCCGGCTCTCTAACCCGTTGTCATTCTCGATGTGGCTGTAAACTAGGACATAGTGGAGGGTCTGGATGTCCGTTAACAATCCCCAGTCCACGGGGAGCAACAAAACATGCACCGCCTGCGGTCGCCGATTTAAAGGCGACCTGACTGTGTGCCCCGACGACAATATGCCTCTTATGACTTTGCCCGACGAGGATCTGGTCGGAACGGTCCTGGAAAACAAATACGAGATTCTGGAAAAAATTGGCGCCGGCGGCATGGGCGCGGTCTACAAGGCCAGACACCAGCTCATGCACCGCCAGGTCGCCATCAAGATGGTACTGGCTCAGTTGAGCGCCAACTCCATGACGCTCAAGCGCTTTACCCAGGAAGCCAGAGCCACCAGCCAACTCAATCATCCGAATATATTGACTGTTTTTGATTTCGGGATTTCACCCAGCAACCAGCCTTACCTGGTGATGGACTTTTTGGAAGGCGTCAATTTCGGACGCGTCCTGGAGGAAACACGGCAAATTCCCATCCCCAGGGCGATCGGAATTTTTCTGCAAGTTTGCGCTGCGCTCGGCCACGCCCACCAGAAAGGCATTGTTCACAGAGATTTAAAACCCTCCAACATTATGCTTATTGAGCTTGACGGACAGCCTGATTTCGTCAAGGTTTTGGATTTCGGAATCGCCAAAGTGCTTTCCTCTGTGGACGGTGAGACCGACAACCTGACCCGTACCGGCGAGGTTTTCGGCAGCCCGCTATATATGAGTCCGGAGCAGTTCCGCGGCAAGTCCATGGACGCACGCTCCGACATTTACTCGCTTGGATGCGTGATGTACCGCAGCCTGGCGGGTATTTGCCCGGTCACAGGAAAGGACGTTCTGGAATGCATGTACAAGCATGTAAACGAATCTATTCCGCCGTTTTCAGTCACTTGTCCGGAAGCGCAAATTCCTGAGCGCCTGGAGACAATCATCATGAAAGCCCTGGCTAAAGATCCCGACGAGCGCTATGCCTCTATGAACGACCTTAGAGCCGATCTGGAAATGTGCGCTGAAGAGCTGGCCCTGGGCCCGCTTGGTCCGGCCTTCTTGCGCTCCGGCAATTTCACCGCCTCCGACCCGGCATTGATGGCTTTTCCCAGCGGAACCTATCGCTCCGTAGGATTGAACACTCCTGCTGCCAATACAACTTCGAGCAGCATGCACACCCATGTAGATCACCAGGGTCTCACACCTGGCTCGCCACACGCTGCTGCTGAAGCGGCCGTTCAGGCGGCGGCCCAGGCACAAGATGCGGCTTTGAACAGAACCTCTTCTCAAATTTTGCCTCCGGGCGGCGCCATAGGTGACATCGAAGTTCCGGTCTGGGTGACTGGACCACAGTCGATTCCCCAGCCGGAGTCAAGCACCGTCGGTAATGTCACAGGCAGTATTTCCATAAGCGGACCGGTCGTCCCGGCAGAGCAAGTTAGAAACCTCGACTCAGGCGGGTCTCCACAAAATCAACTAGTGATCACCTACTCGCATCCGCAGGTGCATGAGAAGGCATCCTTCGATATGCGCATAGTCGCTGCCGGTGCCGCGGTGGTTTTGCTGGCAGTGGGAGGATTGATTTGGAGCCAGGTCGGAAACACAAACAAATCTACGCAGCCGCACATCGTCGCCAATCCGCACACATTCGAAGACTTCACGTCGAGCGGCTTAACGCATTATTCGGAAGGACGCTATGCGGATGCCGTAGCTGAACTGAAAAAAGCGAATGCTCTGGCGCGCAGCTTCCCGGAGAGCGACAAGCGCAAGCTGGATAGTTGGATCAATCTGGGCGAAGCTCAGGTGGCTAACGATGACTACAAAGAAGCTGAATCGTGTTTGAACCACGCGGCCATGATTTTGAGCAGCGAAAAACAAACAAAAGGCAAAGAGTATGCCCGCGTGCAGCAAGATCTCGGCGAAATGCGTTTGAACTCAGGCGACTACGATGCAGCCGAGCCGTGCTTTAAAACAGCGCTCGGCATTCGCATGAATCTGAGCGGCACCGAAAAGGAAGATGCAGCTGATTCGCTTCAAGGGCTGGCTTCCATTTCTATTCAACGCCGCAATTACCAGGATGCAATCGCCAAATTGCAACAGGCGCAAAAATTGATCGAAGCGAATTCCGGCAAGGAAGACAGGGATTATGTAGCCGTCATAACCGACCTGGCCAGGGCGGAGCAAATGGCGGCGTTGGCAGTCAACAAGCTCGATCAACTTCCCAAGATTGCCTCCATCTACGAAGACGCTCTCAAGTTGAGCAATAAAGCTTTCCCACCCGATCATCCGCAAATTGGGAAAATCAATCTTGCTTATGCCACATTGCTCTTCCGTCAAGGGAAAATGGCAGATGCGGAAAATCGCTTCAATGAAGCTATTCGTATCACGACAATAAATGGCGGCGAGAAAAGCGTCGACATGGCGCAGATGAAAGCATCACTGGCACTTTTATACGTCAATCAAAAACGCTATGGTGCGGCCGAACAGTTGTTCGCCGATGCAATTACGATCGGCACCAGAAAATTGGGTGAAACCAATGACGCGGTGCGCCGCTGGAAATCCTACCGCGCCCAATGTGAAAAACAGCGCCGGCGCGGCTGAGGAAAGCGTTTACGACTTGTTGGCAAGAAAGAACTTAGAAGTAAGGGCGTCTATTCAGTCGCTATCTTCCAGTCAGTTCGCTGGGAACAAAACCGATATCTTTGGAGCCAAGAAGACTCTTGGTCAAACTGCCACCAGCAACGACCATCTCGTGCATCGCTTCATCCAAGTGGCGATCGCGAACAACGATTGGATCGCTGTCGGGCGCGGCAAACAATGCAGCTTTGCGCATCAACTCGCCAATGAAAGCACCACTGGCTCCAGCAGTGCGTTTGATAAATACCTCCATATTCTCCACTTTAACGATCAAACCTTTTGAATAAACATCAAACAGTCGTCTACGACAATCGGCATCAGGAAGCGGCACTTCATAAGCCTGATCGATCCGCCCGGGGCGAGCCGCCAGTGCTGGTTCCAAAATTTCCGGTCGATTGGTTGTCAGAACGAAAAGGACATCTACGTCGTCTGACAGTCCATCCATTTCGTTCATCAATTCCAGTAATAAGCCCGTGTTGCATTGGGTTTGCGATGATCTTTCTTCGGCAATCAAATCCACGTCTTCAATAATGACCATAGCAGGCTCCAACCACCTTGCAAAAAAGCAAGTGCGCTGAATCATGCCCTGCCCGCGTCCTGTAACCAGCATGACTGTGCGTTCTTTCATCGCCGAAGCTAGATACATTGCAGTCATCGTTTTTCCCGTGCCCGGTTTTCCATGCAAAAGAATGCCCCGTTTCAGCTTTCTTCCGGCGTTTTTCAATGCCTGACTGTACTGTCCGACCCCGGTCGTTTGTCTCTCGATGCGCTGCAAAAGACCTTCAGGAAGTATGATTTGGTCGCGGGTTATCATCGGCACCGAATGAAACTTCAGCGAACCGCCGCCGCCCATACCGGGCACCACTCCCCCACCTTCAATCACTGAAAGCATTTTGCCGCGATAGACATTGTTCTTATTCATATGTCTTTGAATTTCTTTGATGAACTTTTCAGCGGTTTCTCGCTTTTCGCTCATCACGTCAATGACAATCGGCGCCGCTCCGGCGAAATCCATCATCGAACCCTGACGAAGAAGAAGCGCCAGTTTTGGCTCTCCATTGATGAGATAAAGACCACCCTGGACGCATGCCAACTTACGTCCGGCGTCAAGCTCCATATTCAAATATTGAACAGTACCTTCCTTGGCACCGCCCAGCCCGACAAAGCTGGCGACAGACTGAGATGCGACGAGGTCGGCCAAGGATGTACCGGTGAGATTGTTCAGGAAACCGCCTTGAATGCCCAAAATCGAAGAACCGCGTCCGTTTTTTCCAGTCAGCTCATCAAGGGCAATCTGCAAATTGGCCTGATTGTATCTGTCAAATTGCTCCGTAACGATCGACAGGGAGGCTGGATCCTTTCCCATGTGCTCAGAGATTTTGGTTCTCAGATCCTTTGGCAGGAGGTTGTTCGGAACCAAGTCTTTCATGTTGAAACCAGAGAAAGTCATTCTTTTTCCTCCAGCAATAAATCCAGAAATAAAACAGTTGGGCAGGTATGTTTTTCCATTACAACGCCGGAAGCTCCACAAATGAATGGATGCACTGCATTTCTTAATCAGCGGCCCACGTGCCGCCAGACCATCTAATATATGGATGGAGTTTTCTTCTATTTGGGGAAGATGTATTCTGGAAATCATGGCATAAATTTGAGGATTCTCCGCATGGACTTTGAAGTTGCAGAACGTGGTTCGTCAAGCGAAATCGCAAAAAATAATCTGTTCCTAAATGCCGATTCGAGGGCGCCCAGGCTTTCTGTTTTGGATGCGGAGCGAAAATTGCCTACGCGTCCTTGGGAACTTACCCCTTCAAGCAATAAATCAGCATGGTGGCGCTGTCCGCAAGATTCAACTCATGTTTGGCGAATGCGAGTAAATACTATGCAGGAGAGATACAGAGCAGGCTCATGTCCATGCCCGCACTGCCGAAAAAAGGAGCTAGTGTAAAAAGATTGAACCTGTATCCAGAAGACAACAAGTCCGCTTCTTTTTTGTATTGAAACACACAGTTTGCAACTTAATCTTGCTGTGAATGAGTGACTGGCTCCGGTGATTACAAAATCTGCAAACAATTAATGCATCACCCCCCCCTTGATTACTCCTGTAGAGTCGGTTACTATTAGGGTCAGCAATACTTTCGAGCATCGTCGAATAGATTCTGTATAGAAAGACAGATCGTCGAAGATCAACATTCTGGTGTCTCGCGCGCAACTTTTTGCGGGCAGGTGTCTCATTGGCGCCTAAATTGATCTATTGAGGCTGTTATCAGATGACTGCAGCGACTGCATTGGGAAACTACAATCGAAAAAGTAACAAAGACGGCAGCGCA
>JADZFV010000453.1 GCA_020854255.1 Candidatus Melainabacteria bacterium
AAAATCTCCACTTTTTTATTTCTTCGGGGCTGGCAAAACCGGATCTCGAAACGCGCCGAGGAAATTCCCCCTCAACCAATCCTGCCATGTATATATCTGAGAAAGTCTTATTGGGCGCCAACTCGGCACTGCAAATGCGCACCTGATTCTGCCCTTCACCGGGACTGCGGAACGTTGATTGCTCAAGCATGTGGACAAGCTTGCGAACAAATTGTTCGTAAGTAAAATTTTGCCCGGCTATGATGGTTGATTCTTTGATCAGCAATGCAAGAGACTGCCGCACTACAGCCAGTGTAGTTTCGCGTTGCCATTTATGCAAAGGAATCTCATCGTCCAATTCTTCATTTGTCGGCGCCAAAAATAGCTCATCAAAGATATCCTCGACCCAGGTCACCCAGTGTTCGTGCGGACGTACTTCAGCCGGAGGCGTAGTGGTGTCGAAAAATTTGCCCAGAGCAGTCTTGAGCGAAACTGTACCAATCAGCCGCGCGCAATCTTCCCACTGATCTCTCCCCGACACTACCGCAAACTCATTGGCGGATCGTTTGTCCATGACTTCAACATCAGCACGAGTCAGTCCAAAAGCCCCCAGTCGTGTAAAAGGACTGCGCAAAAACTTTATCGTGGCAGCGCGTGGATAATCATCAATGGAAAGAGTCAGCAATTGTTGATACCACTGCGCCAGTGGCAAAGACAGAAGCTCAATCGATTCATCCAGATAATGCGGAATACCGGCTCCCTCAAAGGCGCTTCGGCAGGCGGTTCGATATTGTTTGAGATCGCGAATCACCACAAGCATATCGGATGGTGCCACTTCGCCTTTAATCAATCTTTGCTTGATGCGCGATGCGATAAAGTCCATCTCGAAATAGCGATCCATCGCTCTAAATTTTTCTACGGTATATGTTCTCTGCGGTCTTCCATCTACAGATGGGGCATCACCAGGAGCGGTGACGCCCAATGAATCAGCCATCGCAAAAAGACTGAGCTGAAGTGCACTGTCTGCGTCTCCTCCTTGCCGGCGTCTCTTTGTCTTTGAGACAGGAACGTCAGGAGCAACAGTGGATACGGCAGGTTGGACAGCGGAAATCAAGGTCAGATTGCCGGCCAGTATATTCTCCAGATCCTTAAAGCTATCGTCCTTCCATAAATAGTCGTTGTTAGGATCATCATCCGGTCGCAAGTAATCGAACAGCACTTCTACTTTTTTGCAGTAGGGCGCCAGCAATTGCACGGCTTGCAACTGCAAGGGATTGAATCGATCGAATCCGTCCACGGCAAGAAAGCCAAGGTTTAATTCCAAATCTTCTACCGAGGTAAGTCTCTCGCGCAATTTGAAGGAAACAATTCTCTGGTCTACATATCCAAGTCGCTCAAGTTCTTGCCAGTAGCGTTCATATATTCGCGCCAACTCCATATATTTAGAGCCGCTCTCCACGTTGTTTTCCAGTCGCGAGATTACATCAGCCGGCGACAGAGCGGCACGCTCGAATTCATCGATGAGTTCTATGATTTGCTGAGATGTGCCATTGAATTCAACAATCGGATCGATCGCTTTGAGCGTACCTTCCGCTTTCATGGTCAACAAAATCTGTTGCAGCAAAACCGGGCGCACGCGCTCAGGCATTAATCGGAAAGACACGCCCAATTTGCGCAGAATTTCTTCGAGCAGTTTGTAGAAAGAAAGAATCTTGAGACCAAACACGCCCGGGAAATCGCGATGCTCTGCGGCACCATCGGCCTGCCGTTTTTTAACGAGCGCAAGCAGGCGCTCAGTTATAAGTCTTCGATATCTATGCGAAGGTACAACAAGCAACGCCTCGCCCGGGCGGTTTGTCTCCAAATAATCGAGCAGACGCTCAAGCAGCTTGACGCTCTTGCCTGTGCGATATGGTCCGGTGAATACTTCGATATTCGGCATGCGGCGTGAATTTCAAAGTGAATTGCAGCTCCGCTTTACTAGCGGAGTTTGTCAGTCACTGGTCCGGCAGCGGACTGCCTCTTACCTTAGATATTCTCGCATGTTCGAGTTGACGCCGCGGCGCAATTTATTTAGCGCCCTGACTTCCAGGTTTCGCGCCTGCTCCTTGGTCAGTCCCATATTGCGCCCGCTTTCCTCAAGGCTCATGGGCGTTTTACCGGTCAGCCCGTAGCGGAAAGAAAGCAAATCGCGCTCCTCTGTATTGAGGCATACCAGAGAATCTAAAACATGGTTGACCAGGAGGTTGGCGGCGGTGGCCTCGTCGGGCGCCAGCGCAGCTTCATCCTGGATAACATCGGCCAGCGTGGCATCCGAGTCATCGCCACAAGCCGAGTCAAGCGACAGCGGGCTGCGTGAAGAATCATAAGCCAGAAGGACCTTTTCACGGCTGACGCCGGAAGCCTCGGAAAGCTCGTCGGCAGTGGGCACCCGACCCAATTCCTGGCAGAGTGCCGTATTGGACTTGCGCAGCTTATTGAGCACTTCGTTCATATGAACCGGCACCCGAATTGTGCGCGCCTTATTGGCGATCGCCCTGGTTACCGCCTGGCGAATCCACCATGTAGCATATGTTGAAAACTTATTTCCGCGCTCGGGGTCGAATTTCTCAACAGCGCGCATTAGTCCCAAGCTGCCTTCCTGAACCAAATCCTGCAACCCCAGTCCATGGTGGCGATAGCGCTTGGCTATACTGACAACGAGGCGAAGGTTTGACTGAATGAGCTTGCGCTTGGCTACGGCATCGCCGGCCTTAATTCGACGCGCCAATTCAATTTCTTCTCGTCCAGTCAAAAGTTTGTGACGGGCAATTTCACGCAAGTATATGCGTACCGAGTCTTCTTCGACTTCTCTTGGCTCTGCAACAATCTCACCCTCAATGGCTTCGGCTACTGCGCCGGAATCGGCGAAGTCACTTTCAATTTCCTGCTGTTCTAACGTGCCGGCAAAAAAATCATCAGCTTCCTCTCCCGTGAGAAGAGTAGTGACGCCGTCACTCTGCTTGCTTGCTGAACTTTGCCTCTTAGCCATTTATGCGACTTGCTTGCCCCTGTTTCCGCACTATATACGGTGTATACATCCAGCCATTACACCACTCAGTATGGTGCCAGAAACTCGAGGCAGAATCTAGTAGGTAAAATCTGGTGGCGAAAAAGAAACTTGCATTTGCGCATTCAATTTTGCATCACGAGTGGCAAAGTCTAGTTCATTCAAGAAGCTGACTATATGCGACTTTAGAACACATCGAAGCGATGGAGGCAATTGATCGACTGGTATCGCCGATGACACATCCGTCTCACAAGAATTTTTCCCAACGACAACAATTCGCAATGCCTGGAAGTGATTGCTAGCCATCACACAAGAATTAGTATTCGATTGGATATGCGAAACATTCATATCGCGCACCGCCTCACAGGGAAAATTCAAATGCGAGTGCACTGATTTTAACTTTCCTTTGACAATCAAACACCGGCGCTACCGATAAGGCCAAGCTGGGGTTTTCCCGGGCCCGTATTGGGATCGTGGGAAAATTTCGGCTCAGCCGGATATTAAAAAAAACAGCGAAGGCAAGCAGGCGACTGAAAATCATCATATTGCCAAAATGGGTATATGACAGGGGGTGAATGAGCAGGATTGCCGTGGTTGATAAGCCAGAAAATCAAGGGTCGAAAGGTCCCGAGGATGTCGAACGAAATTCTCGAGCCGCCGCATCTTCTGAAGTCCAAGAAGAACAAAGCAAGCATAGCGCCGCTAAAGACGGCAGACAGCCAATGCGCCTCGAAGAGCTTTTGGAGCTGGCAAAATCCGACCCGAACGCTCGCGACCTTGTCGACGGCTTGTCCAAACTCAACAAAACCGCCAACGAAAAAACGCGCAAAGAGCTGATCAGATGGTTGGGCAACAGTGCAGCGATGCACTATGGCCGCGAGTTGGCTGACCTGAAGGATGTTCATCAGAGCATACCTGGACAGCACGGCCGCTCTGTAGAAGCCCTGCTCAAACAAGGGCGCGGACTGATCCGATTTACCGGGGAAGTCCCTGCGGTTATTACACACGAGCTTAAGGCGATTAAGGAAGCCGAAATAAAGGATGGCAAACCGCAAGGATTCGCAGAACATGCGCTGGCGATGATCAAAAACCTGAAGGAGTCCTTGATACCAGCAGACGTGAAAAAATCCGCAGAGATATCCTTACGCCAGTCCATCGCAGAACAGCTATCCCCACAACTGGCGGAATTGCGCTCCCAAAAGGCAGTTGGCGTAGGAAAGTTGCCTGAGCAGTCCACCGTCGAAACCAATAAACCTGCAAATCCAGAAGCAAAACCGGAAGCCCGGGCTGAAAAACCCGCACCAACAAATTTTATAGCGGGCACGGTCAAGTCGTTTGACAAAGAAACAGTTACCAGTGTTCAACTACTGGAGAAGGCACTGCATTGCCCCGGTCCGTTCGGGCTTCCGTTTGGCGAACACGTCGACTTCAAGAAATTGAGGGATGTCCTGGATGGCTTGCCGGTCGAAAAACGCCAGCAAGTCGCCGAAGCTTACATGACCGAAAGCAAAAGTGAACATACCTTCTTTGAAGATTTGCGCTGGCTGGGCGGCGATCACCCGGCTGATGTTCAAGAGATTGAAGCTCTGTTCGAGCGCCGCAAAGGAGTCACCGATTGGGCAGGCGACTTGCAAAATGACTTGATTCGGCTGCAGGAACTCCGGAAACGAGATGCGCTGTTTTCGAATGTGCTGGAATCAGTGCCCGGCATGCGCGGTGTCTTGAAATTGTCTGAGAGTCTTGGACTGAGAGATCCGCAGATTGCCATTGTAGAAAGAGCAATGCGCCATACGGTGGCAATGATGCCATCCGACGCTATCGGCGAATTGAAAAAACAACACCGGGAAATCTTCAATCAATTGACCGCAGACCCCGTGGTTGGCAAAGACACGAGGGCCGCACTCAAGATCATGCTTGACGATCCAGGTTGGGGAAAATCGCCTGAAGCAGTCACGAAGATGGTTCGTATCGCCCTGGACAACAACAATTTCGATTTGTTCAAGGACGCAATGAGTTTTTCCACGCAAGAATCACGCGATACTTTTGCGAAAACGCCAGAAGCGCAGCAGATAAAAACGAGATATTCACTGGGCGCAGAAGTGGTATCAGATTTGATTGCAAACGGAAATGAATCGCTGATCACAGGACTGCATCAAAACACGGCAGGGTTTGGATGGCTTGGCGCCAATAAAGAGGAAGTGGCGCGGCTGGTTGAATTTGCCAGTCCAAACGATCGAGCGGCATTTACCAAAGGGGAGTCATTCTCAAAGCTCAAAAACCCGACTGAAGAGCAACTGTCTCTTATCGACTTCTTCAGATCAGTCGACAAGGCATTAAAAGAAGCAACCCTATACAACAAAACCGAATACGACCTGCTCAAACATAAAATGATGGGCACACCGGAGATTTACACGGATCTGCGCAATCTCCATAACGATGGCATCTTCGGCAATTGGCAAAAGAACGACTTGAACGGCATGAAGAGGGTCGTCGAAAATATTTCCGAGGGAAATTGGAAATCTCTTCGGGAAAATCCCGACCACCTCACTAAATTGAACGAGGATTTAAAAGAGTTTCTCAATGATAATGAGCGTGACGACATCATGGGCATGCTCAAAGAAAAAGTCGGAGACGAGAAAAAGGACAAACTCACATACGAGCAATCGAAAGAAAGAGGAAAACGCTCTGTGGAGGACTATTTCCGCGAAGAAGTACCGGCGCAGTCCTGGAACCAGTTGAGTCAAACGAAATGTCGCTTGTCGAAGCTAGATCGGATACTGCAACTTACCCCTGCAGAAAAAGAACAATATAGAAAGGATCAAAAGCAACTGGACGAACTTATCACGGCCGATCTTAAGGGCGAAGAACTGCTCGTGGCCAGGCGAAAGTTGAAGCAAGTGATTATTGGCGATGAAAAGCCCGATCTAGTGAGCGAAGCTATTCTCGCCAACCTGCACGATGCGAACAACGCGACGCGTGCTCGCAAACTTGAAGCGGCGCTGGCGACGATTGACTTGAAACGCCTTAGAGATCCCAAAGGCGAAAACGACAGAGAGACTCGAAAGGCGTTTGAGGAAGTGATCAAGCACTTTTGCGATGATGCAGGACTGGGCCCCCGATATGACGAGGACGGTCAAATGACCAACCCCGGCTCTTACGATCACTTCATAAAGAAAACTTTTGAGACCGGCACGGTGTCTATGGACTTGAAGTCTTCATTCATAAAGCATGACGGGCTCTCAATTGAAGACTTGACGCGAATTTCCAGCCCAGATGCGCAGCTACTTTTAGCAAAAAATGATCTCAACGCTCAGTTTGTGCAATATACCGTTTTCAAATCAAAAGAACAGGTAGAACTCGCACGCGAAATTTTGCAACTAAAAAGCCCCAAAGATGTCACCGAGGTCATGCGCATTCGCGCAGCCGCTGTAGGTTTTGATGAACCGCTCGGCAGGATTATCGACAAACTTGCCGCCATGAAACCAAAAGACCGCCTGAAAATAGAACAAGATTATCTCAAGTATAACTCCACTATAAGCGCGGATTTATTGCAAACCGCCACCGGTGCCGACCGCCGCAGAATATCTGAAATGTATTCGCCGGTTCCTCTGGGGCAAAAGATCATTTCGCATCAAAGAGATCTATCCAAACAAGACGGTGCTACCGATGGATTTTTGATGGCTGGTGTTATAGACGCGCACTCAAAAGTGGCGAAAGTCTACGCCGAGAACAAAGAGATAATGAACAAGCTAGATCCCCAGACGAGGGCAAAGCTCGACACAGCCCTGGAAAATTACTTTGCCGCTAAGGCGAACTTTGTCACAACCAAAAGAGAAACAGCAGAGGCAGCAGCCGAAGCGACAACAATGTTAATGGCAGTGGCACTTTCAATTGCAGATCCACCGGCGAGCGCAGCAATTCTAGCTTCTGCAGGTATAGTCGGTGCAGGAGTCAAATTGCAGATGACCCGAGCAATGATGGGCAGCGACTTCGATGAATCACAATCGCTCAAAATTGCCGGCTCCGGTTTTCTCGACATATCATTTGGCTTCGCGGACAAAGTCATACCCGTAGGCAAGCTGATCCGCCTCGACGGCAAGATCGCAGCTGAGGCGTCGGAAGTTGTTTGCAGCAAGATCGCAAAGCAACGCACAGCTTCATTCCTTAAGGAAGATGCAAAACAGTTGCTGAAAGCCGGCATGTCTGAGATGTCGCATACTGACTGTGCTTTTGGCAGCAAAGAATTCGATCACGAAGTCCACAAGCTGGCAAAGTCCTTGCTCAAGAAAGGAGCGGCTGCCAAAGATGTAGAACAACTCGTCGGCCTGATCAAGACGGAAACCAGAGAGCGCATCTCAGCGTCCGTGAGACAAAAGCTCAAAAACGAACTTTATAAAGCTGGAGAATCTTCGACGGTAGAAACCGGGTCGAATTTGACCAAAGAAGCAATTCTCGACCCAGACAAACTAAAGGTCGATGAGCTTGGGATCAAATCGACAGCCGAAATGGTATCTTCTTTGCTCAAGTGCATTGAAATGCGTACAGCCGGGCATGCTCTCGGCAAGATCACAGACCATGCCAATCTCCAACTGGCAAAACGCGAACTGTTTGAAGCCGCCAAACATGCACTGCCCAAACAAAATTATTTGAGAGTGCTGGAAAATACCAAGGCCCTGGAAAAACGCATAAACAATCCTAAAGAATCAGCAAAAACACTTCGCGAAATTTCCCAGTTTTTCAAACCTCGTTTAAACCCTCCGGAAATCGATCATGCTTCGGTCCCAGACGCTACATATTTACTGCATCTCGGCGAGATGACCTTATTTGATTGTGCTTACCCCCACCAGATAGACCAGGGATTCAATCTCACCTGCAACACCGCGGTGGTTCAAAAACAATTGGCGTTTAACGCCCCTCACCGATACTCACAAATGATGTACGACATTGCCGGTCGCAACAAATTTGTCACCGCGGACGGAACCACCACAATCCCCTCGGAAATCGGTGCATTCACCCATGATCTCGAGACCGGGAAGTACTTGGGCAAAAGGGATAGCTGGACTGTTTTCGAGGATCTAAAGCGAGAACACTTCCGCAGCCCCACCGGAAAGCTCATGCAGACTGTCGTCGCGAATACCCACTGGAGTCGTGTGGAAAGGAACCTCTACCTGCTGGAAAAGACAGACGGTGCGTATGTAGCAGATAAAATGACCGAAGGTGCGGTTCTGAAGAAATTTGCACCTGGTGAAATTGCTTTTCTAGGCACAGAAAACCAGCACCAGCTCTGTTTTAAGAAGGGCGATACTTGGGAGCCATTTCGAAGAGTAATAGCGAAAGAAGAATTAGAAGAGTCCGCTGCATTGGGACTGGGAGTGGAATCAATAGACCCATATTACACAAGCCCACATCTGGGAAGCGAACACATTGAGGACATGTACAATCAAATAGCAGGGCCTGGACACTTCGACAATGGATTCGTGCTTATCGGTGCGCCTGCCCCAGGAGCTGATCCTTTTATGTTAGCAGAGGTGAGCAAACATCAGACGCTGGTCAATTCAGAAGAGCAGCTGAAAAGCGTTTTGATTTGTCGTTCCAGGAGTGGCAAAGGCGCCACAGCAATTGCGGTGGACTCCGCAAAACTGACTGGACAAGGAAAGCCTCGAGGGCATGTAGTGCTGGGGTTGTATAATCAGGCAGCGGAGAATTGCGATATATTCAACAGCAACGGGCGCAGATCTGATGCCAAACTCGATTTTAAGAGTTTGTTTGACTGCCTTCTAGAGGAAACATTGAATGGCACTGCCGGGTAATAGCAACAACTGGACATCGAAAGCGCTGACACTTAAGGACGGTGTGCTGAGAACAAATGGCGCGCTCGTGAGCATGAATGTGCCGAACAACTGGACTGTCATTAAGGGTTCAAAGTGGAATCAACCAGGAATCCCCGAACAAACTTTACTCGTTTGCAAGAAAAATAAAGAAGGCTCAAAGACTTGCCTCGGTGTGTTCTGTTCAGGAATGCCCCCCGATGAAGACGATGGTCGAATACTCAGAAAAGAAGTTTACGAAAAACAAATCAACATGACAAAAGGCAGTGCCGACGCCACGAAGCTTCAAGCCGAAGAAGGTGCATATCGCGGTACTACTCAGCTCGGCTACCTGTTGACAGCAACAGCACCACATGCAGTGCACACCGAGGAAAAGAGCTGCCTCTCGTTTAGAACAGTAGAATTTAAAGGCTTGAAGGCCGCAATCATCGAAAGCGAGTTGGAAAATCTCAACCTCAAGTCGCTCGAGTACTGCATTGATGTTTCCGGCACCGGTCAGGTGCTTTACTCGCTGTACTACAAATCTTCAATTGCTGATTTTGCAGAGGACCTTGCGCTGGCACAGGCAACATTCGAATCGACAATCTGGCGCACTGATTTTGATCCATCAGTCAATCTCGACGCTGTCGACTGAAGCGCCCCCTCGCACCGCCTGCGGTATCACGCAGGCATAGCTGTCTGTCTAAAGGAAAATTTGTGCCCGTTGGGATTCGAACCCAAGACCTTCGCCTTCGGAGGGCGACGCTCTATCCAGCTGCGCTACGGACACATGAATGCCCATTATATCCCGTCAGTTCAGGGTTGCCGGACCATTTCTTCCAGTGCGTCAAGATTGTGAATAGTAACGCGCTTGGACTCGATGTCAATCCAGTGGCTCGACCGGAATCTGTTGAGGATTTGAGTGACAGTAACCCTTGACGACCCGACCAGGTCGGCGATTTCCTGGTGCGTCAGAGGAAACTCGACGCGAATTCCATTGGGCGTGACTTTGCCGTGTTGTTCGGCCAGTGTGACCAGCAAACGAGCGACACGACTGGGAACCTGCCTGAAAACCAGATCTTCAATGCGCGCCTGTGCCTGTTTCAGCCGTCCGCCAATAATTTGAATGAGCCGCAAACCAAATTCCGGATTCTCTCGAATGAAATTCTGGAAAGCCTCTCGGCTGATTTGATATATACGGGATTCTTCAAGCGTTTCTGCATAACTGTCATGCTCGCCTGCTTCCCAGGAGGCCTCGCCAATCAAATCGCCAGGACCTAAAAGCGCCAGAATCACTGTTTTTCCTTCCGGCGAAAGTCTGGTCAGGCGTACTCGCCCCTTCTCTATAAAATAGATGGCCTCCGATGGTGCTCCGGGCGAAAAAACCATATGGTGCTTGGGCAGCTCCAGCTCTTCCAGGATTCCCAAGAGTCTGCCTAACTCAACAGGATTGAAGGACTCGAATAAGTCGCTCTGCCTGATTGAGAATAGCTTCGGTGCCGCTTTCATTGCCACCTGCCTCCACAATTCAGTCCCAATACCAGATTCAGGTGTACCGAGGCTGCTTCAAATTCACCAGATAAAATATGCCGGCGAAATTGAACTCATCGGCGGCGAATTACGTCTGTATTTAACAAGCACCCTAAATAAATTGTTGGGTAGCCAACCTTTTTATACCCCCGCCCCCGGCTTTAAAACAAAAAGCCATATAGGGTGCTGGGTTGGCGCCCTCAATTAGACCAATTTGCAAAGCATCAGGCTAAAACCAAAAACTGGCCTGGTCTTTTAGCCCCAAACCGATCTGGACACTTACCTGGAGGCCGAATTCGAAGCGTAATTGGAACACCCGGTTACAAACCTGGCGTCGACAGCAACCACAGCATACGCATCCGATCTCAGTGACATATAACAACGGCCGACATGCGGTCACGGAGCCACTTTTAATACGCTCCGCGTCTTGGTAGCGGCTATAATTTGATTTGGTGTGTGAATCAGGCAATCCGCATGACTATTAGGTTTTGCACCGGCCCCACGTGTGCAGAGCCCGTATCCCACGTCACGATCGGCTGTGGAATGCTCGGGTACAGCAAAATCTAAAGGAGAATAGGTAATGGCATTAGCAACTAAAGAGAAAGAGAAGTCCGCGCCCGAAAAAACCACGGAAAAAGCCATGGAAAAAGGCATGAAAAAAGAGAGCAATGCCGAACAAAACGGCAAGGACAAAGACAAAGAAAGCAAAGGTTCCGCACCGCAAGAAAGATTGAAAGCTTTGGGTATGGCTCTTGATTCGATCAAGAAAGCATACGGAGAAGGCTCGATTATGCGCCTGGGCGATTCTCGCCATCAGGCAATCGAAGTGGTGCCGACCGGTGCATTGTCCCTGGATGTGGC
>JADZFV010000454.1 GCA_020854255.1 Candidatus Melainabacteria bacterium
CGTGCCAGCTTATACGAGCTAATTTCTTAACTTCTCAACAAATTTCCAATAAAACGCGAAAACTCTTTGTGTTCATGACATTTACCTGCGTTGCACGCGATCAACCCCGCGCGCCGCTTGACGCTGGTCAATCTCTAACACAGGCATGTCTCGCGCATCTCAGGCCCCGCGCCAATCTAATCGTTTCCGGTAAAGAGGAAATCTGAAATGAGTCTAACTACACCGCTAGTAATCGCCGGACTAACCTTCAGTCCGCTCGTAGCTTCGGCAATCCTGCTCGGCATGATCGTGATCGCCTGCTCTGTGACGGGATTTTTGCGAAGGAAAATCCGGTTCAAGCTCCAGCATCGATATTCGACGGCGCACACTGCCTGGTCGAACATCATTCGAGCTACAGCTAACGTCGACCAGGCACTTCGAGGTGACCGCTTCGATCTCGTCAATGGACGACGATCGTTAACTGGCAAAAGCAAAGAAACGCTGGACGCCGCCCGCAAGGAATGGGCTTTCTGGTCCGCGCAGAGAACAGTCGTCGAGACCACCCTCAAAGAAGCGGAAGAGCTTAACACGCGGTTTTGCAATCGCAAGTGGTGGCAGCTTTCTCACAGGCCGCTCAAGACTGCGATTCACAAGCTTAGTGACGCTGAGCTCACCATCGACAGCGCCTGCCTCTCGGGAGGAGGACTGAACGAACTGTCAGGGCTTGCTCCGGCAGCGACTCAGACCGGCACGCAGTTGAGCTCTGAGCTGGAGGCTAAGGGCGCGCAGGGACGCAGCACGCTGGAGTCCATCCAGAGCGCTATCAGGCGGGCTACGGAAGCCGACAGGCGCGTTCGTGAAACCGTTAGCGGTCAAGCCACTGACAATATCGCGGCTCTCAAAAATAGGCTTCACGCCACGCAGGAGCTGCCGTTTGCGCCTTACGAAGCCAGCTACGGCGAAGTAAATGCGAGTCTTGAGGCATTCGCGACTCAAGTAAAAGGCGACCCGCTCACTGAATTCTCCGGCGCAGAATCAAGCCTGCGCTCGAAGATCTCCGCTCTGCGCTCCGCTCTCATCAAGGCTCTCGATCTTTACAAATCGCTTCTGACCTACCGCCAGAGCCTCAGCGCTCAGTGTGAAAGAGTCGCCGAGCTGCGCCGCACGCCGCTCAAGCCCGGGTATCCCGATGCCATCGATGCGGAGGCAAAGCCGCAAACTTTCCGCTTCGCCGAAGACGATTCTGAGCTCGACTGTGAGTTGAGCTTGGCTTCCACGTGTTCAGCAACGCTCACTGAGCATCTGCACAAGGGCGAAGCAACAGCTTTCGAGCGCGTGCTGCCGTCGGCGCAGATGGCTGTGGTTGAGGCGAAGCACATCGTTGATGCCGTCGTCTCCGCCAAGCAAGCGGTCGACGAAGAGATGAATGCGATTCTCGACAATTCGACCAAAGCTGACCTGGAGGCGGACGCCGCCGACAGCGATGCTATCTCTGTGCTCTACACCGCTCAGAAATGGCGGCAGGCTCGAGTGTCGGTGTCGGCTCTCTATGGTCTGCACGTCGAGCGCGTCGAAGCGCGCAACGCT
Organism: Candidatus Melainabacteria bacterium; assembly: GCA_020854255.1. Taxonomy (GTDB): domain Bacteria; phylum Cyanobacteriota; class Vampirovibrionia; order Obscuribacterales; family Obscuribacteraceae; genus QKMZ01. The sequence continues at coordinate 1,567 of JADZFV010000454.1, forward strand.
GTGGCAAACCTGCTTGCCAAGCAAGCGGCCAACGAGCTCTTGCTGACCAGGTTGGCGCACATATTCTCGCCTTCAGTGGACGAGCTTTCCGCCACGATTGCTGAGGAAGCGAGCCGCATCAAGGCCACAGCACAGTTGGGCAGAACCGACTGGGCAGGTCTCATGGTGCAAATCGCCGCGGTACTGGAGCAAGTCTGCGGTATTGCAGACACATCGCTTGCCGAACGCATTAAGCTGCAGACCGACCAGTATGAGAAGGCCCAGCAGTATGTGCGATCGCTGGTCAACAAGCTCGACGACCTCATTGCCAAATCGGGCGACAGCTGGGGTGGTGCCGAGGCGGCGGCAATGCTCGCCGACATTGTTCCTTCCGTGAAGGCGGTCGAGAAGCAAGCGGAAGTGCGCAAGCAAGACTGGGTCAAACTGCAGCTCGACACTGTCGGCGTGCAGCTCAAACTCAATCCTGCCGAGAATCTCATCGGCGGCGAGCTGGCCGCGGACGGCAAGGCTTTCTCTATACTGACGCGCCTGGAAGCAGACATCGCCGCCTGCCAGAACATGTCGTATCGCCGAGTTGTGAACGGCGTCTGCTACGGCTACGGCATTTACTGTCAAACGACGCCTGCCATGCAGCTTCTGGAGCGAGCTTACGCAGCCTATCAGCTGCGTCACTACGACGAAGCGCTGCGTGAAGCCGACGAGGCGCAGGTGATTCTTTTTGACGCGCATCTGGAGAGCTGGTGGCTCTGCTTGCAGATGATGTCGATGAGCAGTGACGCTCCTGCTCGTCAGTTCGCTCAGAAGCACGGCTATGCCGACTACGGGCTGGACACCTGGAAGAACCTGCGCATAGCCGAGACCGCTCAGCCGATTGGCTCGACTCTCCCGGTTGCAGCTGCAGCTCAGCGATACAACCTGCCCCTGCCTCTGGACGCTACGGCGACCGAAGGCAAGGCGGCAAGCGACTGTGCGTTGGCAGCGCCGGGCGATATTGCGACCGCAGCCGACTACGAGATTCGCCATGCCAAGTAGACCTCGAATCCCCGCTACAAGACGGGCTCCTGCACCGCCCCCACCGGTCAGGAAAAGAACCGTCACTAAGCCGAAGGCACCGGTTGCGTCCCGCACTCGAGCGGCGCAACCGGCACTGCCTCAGGCTAAAACTGGAGTCACTGCAATGAGCAATGTGTTTCTAACTGGATTGACCAACGACCATAGGGCTCATCTGGCCGGCGCCAATGTACCCTGTTACGACCTGACCCTGGGCGAAGAGGACGGTCTGATGATCGAAAAGCAGCATCTGGAGGCGGCTCTCAGCGCTCTCAGTGCCTATGTCGAATCACAGGAGCCGTCTGCCTTCGAAGGAATCGCCAGAGCGGTTCTCAAAGCCAGGGCTCCGGGTCAGACGCCAAAAGCCCACAAGGTGACCAACAACTGGAAGGGCAAAGAAACCGACGATCTGCACGAAGCTGTTCGCCAGTTTCTTGTGCCTGTCATCGACCGTGAAGTGCTGATGCACCACAGTCAGGGTTATCCAACCGATCCCGTCTCAGACGGCAAATTCCACATCCACCTCTATAGCTCGCCGGTCAGGTACGCGGATCCTGGTGCCACTCCACCTGCGATGATCTGGGGCATCCCCAATGCCAGCCGCAATAAGAGCTTCCCTGCCTGCGGTCGCGGCGTGGCCATTGTCGACGAGGCGACGGGATATCCGTATGCCGAATACGTTGGTCCCGGCAACGTCTACGTACACATGAACTTCTTCGACAAGTACGACGGCAACAGCGTACGCATCTTCCGTGTGTTGATGCAAAAGCTGGCTCGCGTTGTCGGTTTGTCGGCGGAAGACTATCGCAGTCTTACGCGCAAGCGCTTCATCGAAGAGTGCTCCAAGGCTGCGGTGCGCGTCGTGCGTGATACCGCCGAAAGTGGCGTGGACCACGAGCTGCCGGCGGGGTTGAAAAACCACTCCTCAGGCTTGCACTCCAATTCCCGCTTCGACGGCGCCGCAAACTACAAAGATTTGCCGCCCGGCGAGAAGTCAGTCTCCGCGTTAGGCACTGCCAACGGCTATGTCGATGCGAAGAAATTGCAGGAGCGCAAGGCCAATGTCCAGTCGCTGCGCAGAAGGCTCCGGCATGCAATTTCGGAGGCTCGCGCCAAAGAGCGCAAGCTGCTCACCGACGAGAACGTCGATCTCGACGAATTCGGTATCGAGTATGAAAACCTGATGAAGGTCAAGTACGTCAAGGATGTGCAGGTGGAGAAAAACGCCATCGTCATCTACACCGACATTCTCAACTGCAAGGACGAGCGTACCGGCATTCTCCACGAGATTGGCGCTTTTCGCATTGCGCTTCCCTTCACCGGGTCGATGCCGAGCTGGAAAAACCAGACGCGCCTGGTCAACGGTATGAAAGAGCGTCAACATGCTCCGCACGTCTGGCCCGACGGCACCGCTTGCCTGGGCAATACTGCCGACATTTTCCCCAAGCTTTTCGCGCAGCGCCAGTGGTCGATTGCCGCACAGCTTGCCATCGAGTTCGTGCAGGCGGCCAACACGTCTGATTCCGCCGGAAAGCACATCAGCAGCTGGCCTCGCGCCCGTCGCTAAAGCAGGAGGTAAAAGATGAAACACTACTTTTTGACCGGCTTAAACGACAAGCAAAAGGTCCAGCTGGCTGACAACCTTGTCGTTTGCAGCGACATGATCATTGGCGAAAAGAGCGGTCTGCTCTTCGACGAGCCCAATAAGGACTTTGCTCTCAAGGTCCTTGGATTCGTGGAGAAGAAGCATGCTGCAACCATCTACGACGGGATTCTGGAAGTCGTCTATGGTGCTGCCGAAACAGCGGCAACCGCAGTCGAGAAGTCCGGCCCTAAAAACAAAACCGATGTCGTGAAAGCGCAGCGACCTGAGCTCGATGAAGCGCACAAGCGCTACCGCGAACTCTACATTGCCGCCTGCGCTTCGCGCGTCAGCGAACTGGTCGTGCAAAATCGCCAGGTTCTGACCACCGAACGCTCGCAAATCGAGCGCCTTCAGCAGGATCTGATTCGCGAGCTGCGCGCCATTGCCATCGAGGAGGGACGGGCTGCGGGCGCCGGACTCGTCGACAGAGATGCCCTGGCGCGTGAATTCGACGCTATTTTCGAGGTGCCAAAAGTAAAGGACGTCATGGTGCAAGACTGCGTCATCTCCGTCTACACCGAGACGCTTTTTGCTGACGACCTTCGCAGCCGCAAACGCCACGAACTGGGTGACTACGTCATCCAATTCCTGACCGACGGGCAGGCAGACTGCGTGCGCTGGTATAACCTGACGCGCAAGGTCAACGCCGGTCGCTGCGATCAGCACGCACCGCAGGTCTTCAGCAGCGGGCGCTCGTGCCTGCATGCAATCAAGGACTCGATCATCGATCTGGTTGCAGAGCTGCAGTTTGCAGTGGCAACGCAGCTGGCCATCGACTTCATCGAACAGGTGGATGTCGACGAGCCGGACGGTGCCATGCTCGATAGGTGGCCCGAAGAGAAGAAGCCGGAAATGGCACAGGACCCGAAGCCTGTAGAAACGCCGGCTGACGCTTAAACTGCTGACATTGCCAAGGCTGCACCATCGCCTGACGCAGTGACAGTTGCATCGAACGAAGGGGCAACCGGCGCCGGCACTGCTGGCACCGGACCCCGTTAAGTAAGTGGAAGCGGACCAGGCTGGAGGTAGTGAAAACTGCCTCCAGCGCTTGCTTTCCTTTTGATTCAGTTTTAATGTACGTGTTTGCTGGCAGGCACTGCCAGTTTCTAGAAGTGGGTAAAGGCAAGGTCATGCAAAGCAAAGACAGATGCGTGGCAAGTCTTTGCTTTGCACAAACTTCCCGTTGCCAGTAAAACAACGTCCACCACTGACTATTTAGGTTTTGATCGCGTGAATACTACAACGGGTAGTGGTATGGAGAGCACCCCCCCAATCCGCTGCCCTGGCATCCGGACGTTGCTGATAAGGCCAACAGAGATGTTCTCAATTTGCCGAAAAGCGAGCAGTAGTTGGAAGCAAAATCACCGCTCTTTATTGGAATTTTTGCTTCCAGTAATCGCTAAGACCATAGTCTCTGGGCAATTTGCCCCGGTTGTTCGGATCGAGAGCTTTAGCCAATTCAGGATTTGTTTTTTGCAACCAGGTGTTGAAGTTGCCTTCCGGCTTTCCCTGTTCTTGCCATTGTTTGAAGACTTTGGGGCGCTCTAAGAGGCGGAATTGTTCTTCGACGTTTCCGTACATCGTGTTGCCGTCTTTGTTGGTCCAGTTGAAATAGCTTTCTGATGGTTTGTAGGTGGCTGGATCTTTCAATTCGATCTGGTTTTTCCAGGGGTCGATGATGACGATGGGATCTCCCTTCTGGCGCGGCAAAAGCTCGACGCGGAAGTGACCAGGGCTCTCGCCGCCCATCGCCATGGCGGCCGTGCCAGTGGCGCTCAAATCGCCGACCAGATGCATGTCCCATTTGTGTCCCAAACCGGCTTTGTCGATGTTTTGCAGCACTCTTTCGGCTTGTCCGTAACATTCGAGAATTTTGTCGTCGCCCAATTTGCTGCTCAGATTGTTGTACCAGCGATCGATCGGCCCTCCGCCTTCTTTGCGTTCGCCCCCGGCAACCATTTCCTTGATGCTGGTTTCGAGAACCGCGTGCATCTTTTGCACATCAGGTTGTTTCAGCCAGGCAAGCATTTTTTGCCCTTCCGGTGTGGACAGATCTGCTCTGCTGATGCCTTTGGAATCGAAGCCCGGATCGTCGAAAAAGTTTTGTATCTCTCCCGTTTGTTGCAAAAGTGCTTGCGCAAGTCCTCGCTCCGTCTGCGAATTTTTTGCGTCTTTAGCCGCATTGGCTAATTCTTCCTTGCTCATGAAGCCATCTTTGTCAGTGTCGACCGACTTAAAGAGCGCCTCGTTCTGAGCGGCTGTATCGAATAGTTGCACGTCCTTAAAGCCAATCTGTCCGAGGTCGCCTTGCGGTTGCATGGCTGCCAGAATTGTCTTTTGATCGTCTTTTGAAATCCCGCTGAAGACGTCGCCCGCGCTCAGCCCGCTCTGATTGGCTCGTTCGGGCATCTGCTTTTCATGCGAATGCTCGCCATCGCTGCCGAGCATCGGGGAAGAAGTGCTCATGGGGAAAATTCCTTCGAACCGAATATAAAACTATTATAGGGGAAATGTGTGGCATTTCTCGGGAAAAGCCAGTAAATGGTGAATCCAACCTGAATTCGATTCGCATCTCGAAGCTCCACGCTCAACCCTCCATGCAATGAAAGCAGGTTCGAGCCGGCATAAACCGACTCGAACTTTGCCTTTGGCTCTCTCTGAAAGTTTGGTTCGATTGCCTTCCCCGTAATCGAACCTGGCTTAATTATGATCGCAGAGCGTTGAGACAGCGTGAAGTTTTGAACGAAGCCCATTGAATACTGCAAAATTGAGATATTAAAACATATAGTAAAAATGGTGAGCAAAATGAAAGAGGCGAAGGAATGGCTCCCTTCCCCTCTTTCAATAAGAAACCAGGACTGCAAACATTGCTGTCTGCAGTCCTGATGCTCTTTGAGACCGAGGTCAATTACTCGGTCTTGGTGGACTTTGTGTCCCCGCCGGAGGTGCCAGATGGACCGACGCCCTCGTGCGCATCCGGTAGAGTGGTCACCGCGCGCGGTGGCTCCTGTGTGAAAGTATCCGACGGCACAACCAACTTCAGCGTGCGCTGGGCAGGCAGCGGAGGCGGAGCGAACATGATGGCGGCGTCTGCCAGCTGCTTGGCCGTGCCCATAAGAATGACCACGTCATCGGTAAGGAGTACTTCGTCGGCACGCGGGTTGGGAATAAGCACTCCTTCGCCGCGCTGGATGGCTACCACTGTTGCGCCCGTCTTGGTGCGCAAGCCGGATTCGAAAAGAGGCTTGCCGGTAATCGGCGAGCCTGCAATCACCTTTCTCAGCTCGACGCTGAGGTCCGAAGGCAGGTTTGTGCTGCTCTCGTTGGGGTGAATCGAGTCGAACAGTGCCTGCCATTTTGCGCCCTGATCACTGCGCAGAGCAGCCAGCTTCTCTTCGATGGCTTCCTTGCTCATCAAGTATTCGTTGAGAACATAGGAAACCAGCTCGAGCGAGCCGGCGAACTCTTCGGCGACGACGCGGTTGGCGCCCACTTTGATCAGCGGCTCGACGTTGACCATGTAACGCGCGCGGGCGACCAGATGGAGGCTGGCGTTGAGGCGGCGCGCCATCTCCACTGTGCGGATGCCGCTTTCCTGGTCGGAAATCGCCACCGCCAGAAGGCGAGCCTTGGTGATGTTTGCGTGCGCGAGCACTTCTTGGCGGGACGCATCTCCGTAGAAGATGGGAATTCCGCGCGCCTTTTCCTGACGCACAATGAGCGGGTCATTTTCGATGACCACGTATGGAATGCCGAGTTGAGTCAGGGTGTTGACCAGGCTCTTGCCGGCCACACCGTAACCCACGACAATCGTGTGATTCTCCGGCATCTTCTCGCGCGGGTCTTCTTTGATGCGCCCTGTGATCCAGCCTTCAGGCAGGAGTTTCTCTGCCAGCCGTACTGTTTTCTCGCCGGCAGTCAGAAGCGCCGGCGTGAAGAACATGGAAAGAATCGCCACGGCCAGGAAGAGCTGGTTCATGCGATCATCGAGCAGCCCGACCGTCAGCCCCAGCTTGGAGAGAACGAACGAGAACTCGGAGACCTGTGCCAGGGCAACGCCTGTCAGAATGGCAACGCGGGCAGAGTGTCCGGCAATGAGAGTGACGCCCGCACCGATTACCGCCTTGACGCTGACCACGAGCAAGAGCAGCACCACCACAAGTCCGGGATGGGCAATCAGTGTGCGCACGTCAAACAACATGCCGATGGACACGAAGACCAGGCAGTTGAACACCTCGCGAAATGGCAGTATTTCGCTGAGCGCCTGGTGGCTGTACTTGGAGTCCGACAGAATCAGACCGGCGATGAAGGCGCCCAGAGCCATAGACAAGCCGAAGTGCGAAGTTGCCGTGGCGGTGCCAAGGCAAAGCAGGATGATGCTGAGCACGAACGCTTCGCGCTTTTTGGTTTTTGCCACCTGATTGAGCAGCATCGGCACTATATAGCGAACCACCGTGCCGGCAAGAGCCACGAAGAGCAGCGCTTTACCGGCGACCATGCCCGCGTCCCAGAGGCTGCCGCCCTTGCCGCTCAGGTAAGGCGTGAGGAGCACGAGCGGCACGATGCAGAGGTCCTGGAAGATGAGAATACTCATCGCCGAACGCCCGTGCGCGGAGTCAAGGTCACCCCGGTAGTCCAGGATGCGGATGACAATGGCCGTTGAGCTCAGCGAAACGAGCATGCCCAGGAAGATTGACTTCTGCAGGTCGATGCCGGTGTATGCGGCGATCGCTGCGGTGGCTGCAATTGTGAGAAGCAATTGCAGACCTCCTGCGACAAGGAGGAATTTCTTCAGTCGTATGAAGGTCTTTACCGAAAACTCGATGCCTGCCTCGAAAAGCAGAAGAACGAGTCCGATCTCGGCCAGTGTCCCAACAGCGTCGATGCTTTCCACCAGCTTGAAGCCGTATGGACCGCAGACCACGCCTGTAATGAGAAATCCGAGCACGGGTGGGAGATTGAGGCGGTGAAAGGCGACAACCATGACCACACCCATGCCGAAAAGGACCATCAGGTCCTGCAGGAAGGACATTTCATGCATAGTTAGACTCCCGGTTTGTTGAGAGTTAGATAGGAGGTCGAGGAAACGGTCGATGCATGGCATCGAACCTACTCACGGACGCAGGCATTGCGCTGCATTCCGTTTGAAAACCTGCGTGCGACATGCCTTTGAAACTTGTGGAAGCCACTCCTTCGTCAGCACTGCCTGCAAACCAGGCGACGCATGGCGTCGCCTCTACAGGGCAGGCTGCAGATCAAGAGGTGAACAAACGTTCGCTCCTGCAATCGACAGGCGGAAAGACTTTCACTCCTGAAATCAACAGGCGAGCAAGTTCTCACCCCGAAAAAGGAGCTGGAGACTTATGCACTTGTGAGTGGAGGATTA
>JADZFV010000455.1 GCA_020854255.1 Candidatus Melainabacteria bacterium
GCCTGCCAAGCGTTCTCAGCCGACTGAATTAAAAAGCTAGCGCAAGCCTTGCGTGGCCACATTTTTGTACCATGGCTGGCCACAAGGATTTCCGAGCCACCGCGCGATAATGCATATTATGTTTCATGCCACCATATATAATGACAAACCCCGAAAGGACGTTGGAGGTCAGCTTTCGGGGTTTGCTCGCCGAGAAAATTGGTTTGCTATTTATACCACACGGTTGTCATTTACACCGCCCCCTATATTTGGGGCAGCCAAAAGCCGCGATTTCACCTAGCCTGCGGCTGATAACAAAAGGTTGCTAAGCGCTCTTTGCAGTTGGATCTGCGGCTTCTTCAAGCGGTCGATTTAACGCTGCTCGCGCCTCAGCTAAAATGCGCAATGCCTCTTGATCGTCCTGAACAAGATTCAGACGCTCTTCCATATCGTAAAAGGAAAACATATGGTTCAAAACCCAGTTTCCATCAACAAATCCCGCTGCAAATTTGTCTCTGCTATCAAACACAGAAGTTTCGCCGTTATCTGCTTTGCAGACGTGTAAATAGCTCAACATCGGAATTCCCCCTTACTCTAAAGCGGCTCTTGCATCTTGTACAAATTTAGTAATCGATTCTTTCGTTTGCCCCGTGCGACGCAAATAGGCTTCCCATGCGTCATTATAGATGTTCCTGGCTTGGTTATTTATCTCCCACACCGTTTGTTTTTGCTCGTTCGTAAGCTTTCTCACGTCCTTTTCTCGAATGCTTTTGTAGATCTGATGCTCGATTTTGCCAGCCTCATTCATCTCTCTCGACAAAATTTGATATTCAATTAATTGACCGTTTGGCGTTCTCAGGTCAATTGCAGCTATTCGCCAACCCCTTGCTTTTGGATTCAATAGCTTTTCTAAATCCAGGTTCACCACCTCAAATCCGCTGTCTTTCAATCGTTCAACAATCCTGGGTAATTCATTCAAATTTTCTACCGGCGTTTTGAAGCGCAGCGAATCTCTTACATGCTCAATGTCGAACCACTCTTTTGTCTCTTTAATAGACGGACGATTCGCCTTGTCTAATATGTCCTGGGGTTTTTTGAAACTGATCTCTGACTGGGTGCCAAACTCTGTATCTATTTGCTTTAAGAAATGCTCTACGAGCGGCTTGTTCTCTGCCGATAGAGCTTGCAGTTGAGCTAGCTTTTCTTCTGCCGAGGCATGCTGATTAATCGGATTTACTATGTCCTGTTCTTCCAAAACCCTTCTCTTTCCTGCAATTTCTTCTTCCAAAACCTCAACGCGCTTTTCAATTCCGAGAGCCTTAAGCTCTGCTTCCGTCATTCCCTCCAAGCCCATCTGTTCTATTGTCTCAGGGTTGATAGGCTCTTTTCCACCCTCAAAGAAAAACATCGGCAAAAGCATTCCGGCCATCTTGGCCCGCTCATCGACCGACAACGGCTTATCTATTGCGCCGGTCGTCACCGCGCTAAGGTCTTTATTCAGCTGCTCAGGACTCTGCGCAAAATGCCCTGGTCCTTCAGACAACCACTGCCCGATCTTCTGAAAGTCACTGTTTATAGCGTTCGGTTGAGCTAAATGATTTTCGATTTGCCTAACTGCAGCTGCAGCGTTTTCTAAAACTGCTTCTGCATACTTGCCTAAAACCTCTTGCTGCACCGCTTCCGATACTTCAGGCACATTTGTGATTTGTACGTTTGCTTTCACAGATGAATCAAAAGGCGGTTGCTGCATCGTCGGCGATAAGCCAGGAAGCGGCTCTAGTGCTTGCTTTGCTGGATGCTCATGTATTTTTGTTCCGCCGGCGACGCCGGCGCCGGCATCGTTCGTTTTTACTTGCGCCGAATCAATGAAACCGAATCTGTTAGCCTGTACCTGCGCCACCCTCGCCTTATACTCAGCCACCGTCTCGCTGTCATTCATCGCGATCATGTCCGGCTCAGATAACGTTTTGTCGTTCTGATGGGCGCTTGCAAAAGCCTGCCCGTGTACTTCCTGGTTAGGCTGAGCGGCAATCACGCCGCCATCCTTTACGGCCTCAGGCGTTTTCTGGACGGTCTTTTCAGCGCCCTGGTCGGTGACTTTCAAGTTTTGTTGAACTTGCTCGGACATAGGCGGACCCGCCATCACAGCATAATTCTCTTTATGCCCCTTTGCGATTGCCCGAAAACGAAGCTAACGCTCACATTCCAAGACTATGACTCTAAGCCGCTTCCAGAGCTTGCCGCTTCCGCGTCGTTATTGTGATTCTCGCAAAAGCTCATCAGCTCTAAGACGGCTAGTCCTGTCCGCGGGCTGGATGGACCGTAAAACAGCTCAGAAGTGCTCACAGCTTTTCTATACAGCCCTTCGGCACACTCGGCAGAGCCATCGCGCTCGAGCTTTTTGGCCACCACCATCAATGCTTCAATCTGTGTGCGTTTCATCAGCAAATGTCTTTTATTTACTGTTCCAACATGCCCTTTAATAGGAATTTTCAACCTCGCGCTAGCTATCACAGGCTGACCTTTTTGATTCATTTTCAAGGACGATTGACCCTGGTTTGCGAGGTAACCAAGGCTGGATCTATATGGAGTGCAACTTGAGAAAAAAATTTATAGGCGATTCGGCAAGCGGGTCAAGGAACTTCGACTGCGCAGTCGTTTGTCCCAAGAAGATTTTGCCGACCAGGCTGGAATTGACAGCTCTTACTTAGGCAAGGTGGAACGTGGCGAAAGGAATCCTTCTCTGGGTGTCGTAGCCCGCATTGCAAAGGCTTTTGGAATCACTCTGGCTGAATTGCTGGTTGGGGTGTAACAGGAGCTTTCTCTTCCATCTTTACCTTCTGGTGACCTTTAACATTAAATGATGTCATGCTGTCTATTCGTGTCCAGCTGCGAAGCGTAAGATCGAAAAACTTGACTCCTTTAGGAGGTTGCTCCGCATGTCCAAATGGCGACGGATTGATCGGGCTCTGGCAGCAAAACCGGTATCCCAGGAAAACAAGACAGAATCAAAAAGACCTTTGGCACTTGTTGGGGCAGTTGCCGCATTAATCGTTGGAGTAGGCATTGCTGCCTATGCTGCTAACGACCTGCTTCATGGTCATATCGTCACCGAACGCCAAATCAAGACTGCACCTGTTGGCTTAGTCATGAATAGTGCTGAGAAAAGTAGTCCGAAGGCCAGGGGCGCTAGCCC
>JADZFV010000456.1 GCA_020854255.1 Candidatus Melainabacteria bacterium
GCCGATGGAAATGTTCTGTTGCGCAATGCCCTGGTACGTCGACACAACTTCCTGGCAAACCGGACCCCTGGAGACAGGGATAGAGGCAGAACTCCTCCAGTGCCTGATTACTGCACCACCGGTGGAGCCAGCTCAGGCGACCCTGATTGTTCGGCACCTGGAGCGGCTGTCCGGGGGGGCGCCTCTGCCTTTGCCCAGGACAAACATAGAAGTACAAACAGTCCTTGTGTCGCCCAAACCAAAGTTGCGCCTCAGCTCTTACTCGGCGAATTTTTCTGAAGGAGGAAATTATTCCTATCCGCTTACAAATGCACGAAAGCCGTTCGATCAAATCATGGTGCCGCGCGCCATTCTCACGTTTAATTATGACGGCAAATACTTTGATCCCAAGGCAAATGAGCATCGCCAGGTAGTCGGCGAATCGGTTATTGTAAGCAAACGCGACAGAAAGGCAGAGGAAGACTGTCTCAATATTCTTGCGAACCTTGGGATGATCAAGCTCTTTGGCCATGCTTCCTCTTCTTACTCCGGTTCTGGCGGTGAGCACACTTTTTCTTTTCCGCCGGCAAAGACGGCTCTCTGGCTGCCGTTTATGCAGCAAGAGTTAGACCAGCTTATCCGGAAAGGCTGGCAGGTGGAAATCGATAATTCCTTTCCATTTCGCACTGTCAGCCCGGATGACGGAGAATGGAGCGTCGAGCTTGATGATGAAGGCGGCTTCTGGTTTTCAGTTGAGCTGGGCATACAGGTCAACGGCAAGAAAATGCCTCTACTGCCGCTTTTGCTCTCCGCGCTTCAGGCAATGGACAAGAATCCATCGCTTGCCACCATCGAAAAGCTCGACTTCGATGGGCAGTTTGTTGCACCGATGCCCGACGGGCGGCTTTTGTCAGTGCCCTTTGAGCGAGTGCGTTTTATGCTCGCGGCATTTGTTGAATTATTTGTTGAAAAGCCTCCGAAGACAGGGCGATACCGAATTTCTCTCCTGCAGGCAGCGCAGCTGGCTGCGCATAATTCCGCAAGCGGGTGGAATATTCGCCTGCCCCCTCGCCTGAAGCCTTTGCTCGACGGCATAATCCGCCTTGAGAAAGTCCAAAACGTCAAACCACCTCGAACATTCAAAGCCACCCTTCGTCCGTATCAGCAGGAAGGATTTTCATGGCTGCAATTTCTCAGGCAATTTGGACTGGGCGGCATTCTTGCCGACGATATGGGGCTGGGCAAAACAGTTCAAGCGCTCGCCTATTTGTGCATGGAGAAAGCGGAGGGCAGGCTTAATCGCCCCGCTCTTGTCGTCTGCCCTACCAGTGTGGTTCCAAACTGGATTTCAGAGGCGGGTAAATTTGCCCCGGGTTTGAAGGTCTTGTCGTTGCATGGACCGGATCGCTCTGAGCGTGCAGATGAATTGGACGGAACGGACCTGGTAATCACTACTTACGCCCTTCTTCGCCACGACTTCGCCTTGCTTTCGAACGTTGACTGGAGCACGCTGATACTTGACGAAGCGCAGGCGATCAAGAACCCTGATACCATTACTGCGCAGGCGGCAAAGTCTTTGCAGTCCGAACAGCGCATCTGCCTGACCGGCACTCCGGTGGAGAACCATCTGGGAGAACTTTGGTCTCAATTTGATTTCTTGATGCCGGGCATTTTAGGATCGGCCGATACTTTTCGCAAACTCTTCAGATATCCCATTGAGGAATGCGGCGACAATGAAATGAAGCGTGTTCTGTCCACGCGGCTGCGCCCATTTTTATTGCGCAGAACCAAAGAAGAAGTAGCAAAAGACCTGCCGGCGAAAACTGAAATATTACAGCGCTTTGAGCTGAGCGGAAGGCAGCGCGATCTCTATGAAACAGTCCGTGTCAGCATGCACGAGAAAGTGCGAAGGGAAATTGCCAGCAAAGGATTTAGGAAATGCCAGATCATAATATTGGATGCATTGTTGAAGCTGAGACAAGTTTGCTGCCATCCCAGATTGCTTAATTTGCCCCAGGCAAAAAGAGTGAAAAGCAGTGCCAAGCTCGACTTGTTGAAGGAGATGTTGCCTGAATTGATTGAGCAAGAACGCAAGATACTTTTATTTTCGCAATTCACTAGCATGCTGGATCTGATAAAGCCCGAGTTGGACGAACTAGGCATGCAATATGTCGAAATTCGCGGCTCGACAAAAGACCGAGAGTCCCCGGTGTTGCGCTTCCAGAGTGGAGAAGTGCCGATTTTTCTTCTCAGTCTAAAGGCCGGCGGCACTGGTTTGAATCTTACAGCCGCCGATACCGTCATACATTATGATCCGTGGTGGAATCCGGCGGTCGAAAATCAGGCAACTGATCGTGCTCATCGTATCGGGCAAACAAAGCCGGTTTTTGTTTATAAACTTATTGCTGAAGGAACAGTTGAAGACAAATTGCTGCAGCTGCAAGAGCGCAAAAAAGTAATTGCAAATTCAATTTACGAGCATGATAAAGAAGGCGGTTTGCAATTCGATGAATCAGATCTCGAACTGCTCTTTAAGCCTCTTCAGTAATTCATAATGGTGAGCGTTGGACCTAGAGTGGAAAAATTCTCTCTCAGACAATGCCTTAATCTTTCCCCGGTGGGCGGAAGCAATCGTCCGCGGCGATTACTGGATGACTTGGGGTTTTCGGCGTTGGAAAAACTCGTGTCTTTGTCTGTGCTTGCCATGTGCTTTCAGTTCTCTTCATCTGCGCTTGCTGCCGATGGTGACTTGTTTCCTGCCAAGATCGGCAATTGGTGGATTTATAAGACCACCGACTTGAAAGGAAAAATTAGTGATATCAAATACAGTGTCACCGATTGGAAGCAGCAAAAGAA
>JADZFV010000457.1 GCA_020854255.1 Candidatus Melainabacteria bacterium
GGAAAGAAATCTGGACAAACTGTTCTCCATATTCCGCGAGAAGAATGTCAATGTTCGGCCGCACCTGAAAACAGTCAAGAGTCCTGAGTTTGCAAAATTGCTTCTCTCAGCAGGTGCGATAGGCGCCGGTGTAGCCAAAGTTTCGGAGCTGGAGATGAGCACGGCATCCTTGAAAGTTCAACTAAATCGATATCACTGAACATCGGCGATCGCGTTGAATTGATTCCCAGCCACATTGATGCATGTGGGCGTCGTTGATCCATTGCCAGGTCAGGCGAAGGAAGAAGTCAGTGTCAACTTATTGGTTGCTTACGACACAAATAAGAGGCGATGCCGACATGAAAAAGTAATGCCATTCCCGAGCCATTTGCGTGCCTGATTGCCAGGTCGTTTAGACCGACAACAAAGGCTGGTGGTTGTCGGAGTTTCAATACACAGGTAGCGCAGCAGAGCGTTTGGCTTTCACCTTTTGCACAAGAGTTCCACCACCTCTGCGCACTTTTTTCACCTCTGCACCTGGAACACCATAACTGCGAACGGTGCTTTGCGCAGAGATGCGCTCACGCTCCTTATTCAATCTCTGGCACTCTTGAAGCTCTTTCAGCTGGTGAGTGCGTTCTGCCATGTTGGCACGCTGTTGTTTTGCAACTTCCTCGGCATTGTAATACCAGTAGCGATGCCAGCGCGCTTCAGCATTCTGGCTGCAAACACCGATCAGAATCGACGCGACTAAAAAAGCTCCGACAATTTTCATAATGCTCTTCTCCGAATCTTCGTTCTAAGCCTGTAGAAACCGGTAGGTGTTCTCTTGAGCCTGCCCTAATACTCTCTAATACGTAAATCGAAGCCAAAAAGTTCAATGCAAACCTGAAATCCTGAAAGATTTAATCTCTCCACGTGGAACACTATCAGAGTCAAACCCCGCCCTTAAGGGCGGGGTGCTTAAAAGGATAAAAAAGAAGAAGGTCGATTAACCATAGAATCTGCGCCCGCTTCAAAGGCTATATGCTTCTTAGCCGATAATCTGCGCAACGCCCCGACTCCTACCAAATGCGCCGGAAAGAGCCCATCATGATTAGGGGAGCGATTTGGCTGCGCTTTGCGAAATAGAACGACGGAGTATCGCTCGCGCCGTATTGTCCATCGTCTCTGCATCAGTCTGCCGGCCGGTACTGCGCAGTACTCGGCTAAAATCGAACAGACTTGAAGCGGCAAGCAAGCTCTGCTCGCCAGCCGCTTTTGCAGTGCTAGCGACGGCCCATGCATAGATCTTCTCAGCATTGCCCAGTTTGCCCTGGCAATAGCAGAGGAAGGCAAGATAATTCAAACGCAGAGCCACCTCCAATTTTTGCGCAGCAAGTGGAACAGATGGCAAAGAAGAAACATAATCTGCAATCACAGATGTGTTACCCGGAGACTGCAGATTTTGCTCGTCTTCAACTAACTCCAACAACGCCTGAGTTTTCTTGATCATGCTCGATTCCGGCGTATACGATTTCTCGTAAATTGCTAGAGCCTTTTGGAGCAATGGTTTCGCTTCTGCAAATTTTCTTTGTGACAAATACAGTGATGCCAGACCACTCAAGTCACGAGCAACGCTTGGATGCTCCGGGCCCAGTGAGAGAATGTCGGTTGAAATCATGCGCTCGTAAAAATCCACGCGCTGCTTGTTGATCTGCTCCATTGCAGCAAAATCAGTCATTCGCCGGCCAGTAACTATTGCAGACGAAGTACCACTCTGATCGGGAGACACGTCTGCATTTGCTGATGTATTTGCAAGATCACCGAAGATCCTAGTTTCCTCGAAAGTATTAGTTTCTGGATTTGCCAATCGCACCGACACTTCTTTGTTGAACGTCGAGGCGGCGACACCCTGCGCTCTATCAAAAGACGCGACAGAATCTTTCAGCAATTCCTTTTGGAATGCAGAGGTGAGACTCTTGCCCCGGTCTTCTGCCTTGGAAAGGAGGTCAATATAATCAGCAAGATGTTGTTCCAAAATTTCACTGGACGGTAAAACTTTCTGCTGCATCACAACAAGCAAAGATGCTAAATACATATCCTCAGCTTTGCGCGGAAAGCCAAGTCTAAAATTGACACGCCCCAGGCGGTGCAGATAGTCGGCATATGTGAGACTTGACTTTCCATCAGCTTTCTCGACGATTGCAACTGCACGAGTCAAAAGTTTTGATGCACTTTTATTGTCACCCTCGTCTTCTCGTACTCCGGCTAATGCGACAAGTGGTGGCACCAACTTTGGACTTTCTTTGCCGTACGCATTTTCAAGAGTTGAGATCGCTCTTTTATACAGCGGCAAAACTTGCTCGTAGAATCTGTCACGCATGTAGTGGACACTTGCCAGGCTTTGATAGCAGAGAGCGACATCATCTGCGCTGCCCTTCTTGCTGCTTTTGACTTTTCTCAAAGCCTCTGAAAAGGCGGCTTCGGCTGCTTCCAGCTCCTGTGTTTTCAGCTTGCGCTCACCTTCTACGTATGGTGTTCTCCAATCAGAATTTGCCGGCTGTTTTTCCTTTGCCATCGCTACCGGTGTCATGGTGACAGTCAAAGACATCACCAGACTTGATGTCAGTGCGACAATGCTTTTCGTTGAATTGAGAGTCTCAGGACGCATCTAAGTTCACTCTGACCAAGGTAGTTTACGCTCGAAATCCGGGTGCCCATTCAAATGATACGGCACAGGGGTTCCATTGTCGGGTTCTCTCTCAAATCCGCCATTATGAATTGGATCAGCTGCACGCGGGACCCAGTCCAAAAGCACATAAGGAATAGGCTTCGCCAAATCCATCCAGATTTTCTTATCACGCGCTTTCTCGCGCAGATCTCGTCTTTCTTTTGAGCGCCTGTAGAAATCGGCCGATCTATCGTCATCGCTCTTGCCGAACAAATCTCTTGTTCTCGGCCCGTCGTCGTCCGGCCGCGTGTCACTTCTTCGCTTCGAAATCGACAAATCCGTAAAACTCTGTTTGCGGAAATCAGTGTCCAAGAAGGTCTTTTTGTTGAACTCTGAGCCATCGAGAGGATCGTACAGGCTGCGACTTTGCCTGTCCTTCAATTCTACTTCGGCATCCTTAGCCTCACGCCTTTTGCGCAGGTCCTTGATCTCACGCTCTTCATCGCGACGAAAATCCAGCTTGCTTTGCGTATCTATGCTTTTGTCCGGACCAGAAGAATATTCGTCGTCTCTATCTCTGATCATCAGATCATCAGACGGATCCGCCTGGGCACCACTTGCGGTGCTCAACCAAAGCAGCAATGCCAGGGCTGTTGTTTTTCTCTCTTGACTGCGGCGTTTCATCCCGGTGATTCTACTCTCCCAACCCCGCATTGCAAAAGGCTTGACTCCGGGGCGAAAAATCAATCCGCGCCCGACGATATCAAGAACCCAGAGGCTGTACGTCTTATCAGGATGTCGGGCGCAATTTCTAGTAATATATACGCCGATTCGCACCGGTCCTGAATCACCGGTCGGGGCTACAGGCTGTGTGCAGCATGCAACTGAGCGCCAACAGACAATTCGGCTCGTAAAAAATGAACTCCAGAAAACCAGGGAAGTGCTTCGTAGCTGTCCTGGTTTTTGCCGCCTTCTTACTGACAAGCTGCCATCTCGCCACCTTTGCGGCCGGTCGCCAAGTCGACGTGCCGGACTTGCAGTTTCAGCCGGTGAGGCCTACGCAAGCAATCACTATTCGCGAAGCTGTCGATGTTTCGCTCAGAAATTACCCGCAGATCACGTCCAAGCTGTTCAAGCTTCGCGCCGCCAAAGCCAATGTCACTCTGGCGAAAACACAGTACTTGCCCAACCTTAACATCGACACGCAAGTATCAGGCGTCACCCCAAACCGCATCGCCAGCGTCGTTATGAACAACGTATCCGGCTTCGATACGGTGCCTGTCGATTCCGGACCGCCGGTCAGCAGCACGACCTTAAAACCGGAACTCAACAACCTGCAAGGTCTGAACTTGAACTGGCTTTTGGTCGACTACGGAATGCGTAAAGCCAACGACCGATTTGCCTATGCGGACGCACGAACCGCCCGCGCCGACGTGGCTCTCACAAAATTAGACGTAGCCTTTCATGCCGCCGATGCATTCCTCGATGCGGTTGCCGCCAAGCAAATTATCCGTTCTACCACCGCCGCGCTCGAGCACATGGAAGCGGCGAACCTGCGTGCCAAGACTCTCGTGGCAGCAGGATTGCGGCCCGGCGTGGATGCCGCCGACTGGGATTACGAGGTTGCCAAAACAAAAATCGGGTTAATCAAGGCTGAGAAAAACACTCGCATAGCACTCGTCGACCTGGCAGAAAAAATGGGCATCGCATCGACAGACCTCGACATCGTCTCGGAGCCCCTGGTGCGCAGACCGCTGGCCGTCAATTACCTGGCGCCTGTCGACCTGACGTCACACCCCCTGGCACGCATGAAAGAGGCGGAGGTTTACAGATGGAAAGCCAAGTGGGACGTCCTGGACAAAGCGTGGCGCCCGCACTTATGGTTGAATGCTTCTGTATGGGGCAGGGGCAGCGGTGCTGGTAAGTCCGTCAATCCGGTCGGCGCGGTCGCGGGCGGCTTTCTTCCTCAAGTCTTCAACTACATGGTCGGTGTTTCGTACAGCTTTCCTGTTCTTGAATACTATCCGCTCAAGGCACAAAAGGACATGGCGCGCAGCAATCAGATGGCTGCCAAGGCCGACTTCGAGCTGGCCATGCAGGTTTTGGAACGCAAAGATGCGCGCGCAAGAATCCAGCTGGAAATGACACGAAAAGTAGCCCAGCAAACTCCGACTCTCGTCGAGTCGGCGCGCGTGCGGGAAATCAAGGTTTTAAAACGATATAGCGCCGGATTGACCAACATGGTGTCGCTTGCCGACGCTGAAAAGGCTCTGGCTGAGGCGGAGGTGGAGGATGCGCTGGCGCAAATTGATGTCTGGCGCTCGATTCTGCATCTTGGCTACGTACAGGGCGACCTGGGACCCTTTCTTCAACTGGTAGACATCGTCGAAGGCAACAACAAAGGCAATCAGGGATAAAGAAACGGTATGTGGATAATCGCCTTTGCAATGAAACGACCGATCACCGTGGTGGCAGCGGTGGTGAGCATCGTGCTTATATCCGTAATGGCGACAATAAGCATGAAACGCGACATCTTCCCGAATTTGAAGATTCCCGCCATCTACGTAATTCAGGGATACGGAGGCATGTCGCCGGAGCAAATCGAAGGCTACATCACCTCGACCTACGAATTGTATTTCTTGTACGTGCCAGGTATCGAACACATCGAATCGAAGACGATTCAGAACCTTGCCCTGATCAAAGTTTATTTCCAGCCCGACACCGACATGGCCAGCGCCATGGCAGCGATTGTCGCCATGTCCAATCGCGCCACCAGCTTGATGCCAAAGGGCACGTACAACCCCTTCGTGCTCAGATTCGACCCTGGAAGCTTGCCGGTTGGGCAGCTTGTTTTATCTTCAGATACCAAAACCGTGAAGGAGTTGGAAGATCTGGCATACACTCGAATAAGGCCAATGTTGGCCACGGTGCCGGGCGCTGAAGCGCCTCCACCCTTTGGCGGCAATGTCCGCAGTATCGTCATCAGTGTCGACGCCGACAAACTGAGACGCTACAACATTTCAGGCGACGAAGTGATTCAGGCGCTGGAAGGCGGGAACCAGGTCTTGCCGGCCGGTAACGTGCGCACCGGCGATTACATGCGCATCGCGCCGGTCAACACGGACTTGCCCGACATTCACCAGCTCGACTATTTGCCCATACGAACCGGCCACGGTCCGCAAATCTTCATCAAAGACATAGGCGTCGTGCAGGATTCGTCCGACATTCTGGCCGGGTATGCGCTATTTCAGGGCAGGCAAACCGTCTACATTCCAGCTGTAAAACGTGCAGACGCATCGACAGTTTCCGTGGTTGATGCACTGAAAGGTTCGCTGCCTCGAATGCAAGCGGTACTTCCCTCGGATGTGAAAATCAGCTATGAATTCGACCAATCCAAGTATGTTCGCGAAGCCATCGACGATGTATTTCACGAAGGTGTGATGGGCACCATTCTGCCCGGATTGATGATTTTGCTGTTCTTGAAAGATTTTCGAAGCACATTGATAGTCGTCACGACAATCCCAATTTCTTTGATGTCGGCCATCGTCGGTTTATGGCTTTGTGGGCAAACTTTCAATATTCAGACATTGAGCGGCCTGGCATTGGCAATCGGCATCCTTGTTGACGAAGCGACTGTGTGTATTGAAAACATTCACAGTCACCTGGCAAACCACGTAGCTTTGCACCGAGCTGTTTTCGACGCCTGCGTGGAAACAATGGTGCCGAGACTGCTCGCCATGCTGTCTGTGGTGGCAGTGTTTGTGCCTTCATTTTTTATGACAGGCATTACGCGCGAATTGTTTATTCCGCTGTCGCTGGCTGTCGGTTTTGCCATGATTGCCTCGACAACGCTGGCATCCACACTGGTTCCAATTTTGGGCGTTTGGCTGATCAAACCCGAGCATGAAAGTATGGCTGAACACAAAGAGAAAAAGCCGGATTGGATAGAAGGCATAAAAGGCAACCTGGGCGATCTATTGAAACTGGTGATGCCTCTTCGTTACTTGATCGTTGCCTGTTACCTGGGAGTGTCAATAACAATTGTTATTTTCCTGTACGGCAACATTGGTAAACAGCTCTTCCCCGACTCTGGAAGCAGCCAATTCAGAGTGCGCATTTCGGCTCCTACCGGAATGCGCGTTGAAGCCCTTGAAAAACGAGTTTTGCGAACCCTGGCAGAAATAAAAGAGCTGGTTGGCCCGGAAAATGTAGAGAAGACCCTGGGCTATGCCGGCCAACAACCCCCGTTTTTCGTAATCAGCTCTGCCTTTCTCTGGACAAGCGGGCCGCACCAGGCGGTTATGGATGTTCAGTTGAGAGAAGGGGCAAAAATCGACATGCCCAAGTTCAAAGAAGATCTCAGAAAGCGGCTGGCCAAGGCAATTCCAGACACGCAGTTTTCTTTCGAACCGGGCGATCTCGTCAGCCAGATCATGAACCTTGGTTCTCCCACACCAATTACGGTGCAAGTTACCGGACACAACCTGATTGCCGACAAAATATTCGCCGGCAAGATCTTGAAAGAAATGAAGAAGATTCCTGAGCTGCGAGATCTGGGCTGGGGTCAGCCGCTCGATTATCCTTCGGTGCAAATCGAAATCGATAGAGAACTGGCAGGGCAGCTGGGAGTGACACCACTGGACATTGGAAGATCGTTGCAGCCGGCATTCTTCTCCAGCCGATTTGTACATCTCAGTCTCTGGAGAGATAAAGACAGCGGTTTCTCATATCAGGTCCAGGTGCAGGTGCCGCAAGACCAGATTCGCTCCAAAGACGACATCATGAAATTCCCGACCATGAACAGTCGCAAGCGCATTGAAATGGCGGAATACAAAGATCAACTTGAAGACCAAACCACCAATCGAGCTTATCCCGATCACAAATTGCGCTACCCGCAACACCCGTTGATTCAAGATGTCGCCAGTGTCGAATATGGTGTCACCCCTGGTGAGTTCGACCGTTATAACATGATGCGCATGGTATCGCTCACAGCCAACCTGCAAGGCAATGACCTGGGCAGAGTAGGCGATGCGGTAAAAGAAGCAGTTAAACGCGCGGGCAAACCTCCTGCAGGCGTTTTCGTCGATGTGATGGGACAGGTCCCACTTCTGGAAGACACTTTCTTCCACCTTCTCTCCGGGCTGGTTCTCGCCGTCGTTGTAATCACACTGATGCTGCTGGCTTACTTCCAGGCAGCTCGAGTGGTGCTCATCGTTATGTCCACGACCCCCGCTATTCTGCTTGGAGTTTTGACGATGCTCACCATCACAGGCACCACTTTGAACGTGCAATCCTTCATGGGCGCCATTATGTGCATTGGTGTCGGAATCGCCAACGCGATCTTGATGGTCGTTTTTGCCGAAGAAAGTCGAGCTAAAGGAATGGACGCAGAGCAGGCAGCTATTCATGGTGCACAACAGCGAATGCGGCCGATTTTGATGACCTCTATCGCCATGGTTGCCGGGATGGTGCCGATGGCACTGTCCACTACTCAGAGCGCGCCTCTCGGTCGCGCAGTAATCGGCGGGCTGACGATGTCCACCCTCTCAGTGCTTACACTACTACCACTGGTGTTCGCCATCATTCAGAAAAATGCAACTCTAGCTTCTAGATCACTTCACCCCGAAGACCTCGGGCTTTAAGGAACGAAAAGGACCAAGATCATGATGGAAAGTCAAAGCGGGAAATCATCAATTTTCAGTCCGAAGAACTTGATATTCGTTCTTGTAGTGGTTGCACTTGCAGGCGGTGCCTTTTTCCTCTTGCAACTGAAACATAATCAGCCGCTCGTTTCGACAGAAGAAAAAGCGACAATCGTTTCTGTGCCTACGGTGAAAGTGGTATCAAAGACACTATTTCGCGAGGACCAATTGCCCGGCGAAATCAACGCTTATCAGGACGTTCTTATCTATCCGAAAGTGCCCGGTTTCATCAAATGGCTGGGCGTAGACCGCGGCTCTATAGTAAAGCAAGGACAGCCGATGGTGAAGATGTACGCTCCCGAGTATCTCGCCCGCAGAACCGAAGCGATGGCCAAAGTCGCTGCCGTAAGAGCCGGCTTGTCGGCTGAAGAGTCAAGATTGAACGACTTGCAAGCTGAGCTGAAAAAACATCAAGCCACCTTGCTCGCCGATCAATCTACCTATCAACGTGTCTACACAGCATCACTTGTACCCGGAGTCATTGCCGACAACGATGTGGTTCAGTGGGCGCAAACTGTCGAAGCGGATCGCCAGGACGTCAACACTTTTATGAAACGCGTCAATGCAAAAGCAAGTGAAGTAGCAGCAAAGAAAGAAGAAGTAGATGCAATGGCAAAGTCATTTGAAAACTATGCAGACTTTGCCTCATATCTCGAAATTCCAGCGCCTTTCGACGGTTATGTCACGGAGAGAAAAATGCACGTGGGCAGCTTTGTTGGGCCGGATGGAACTGGTGCATATCCACCAATCTGCAGATTGAAACAGCTGGATCTCCTGCGCATAGTTGCGCCCGTGCCGGAAGTAGATGCTGCCGGAGTGGTGATGGGCTCTGAAGTTCAATTTACAGTGTCCTCATTTCCAGACAAGCGCTTCACTGGAACCGTTGCGCGCATAAGCAACGATCTGGATAAAGAAACGAGAACTATGCCCGTTGAATTGAACTTCCTTAATCCCGATTTCAAAGTCCTGCCCGGCATGTTCTGCAAAGTTTACTGGCCGACGCGCAGACGCCAATCATCACTGTTCGTACCCATTACTGCAGTAGTGTCAACGCCTCTCAATACGTTTGTTTGCAAAATCAAAAACGATGTAGTCGAGTGGGTCACTGTCCGCAAGGGTCAAATCATGGACGGAATGGTCGAAGTCTTCGGCGACTTACATGAAGGCGACCTGGTGGCAAAAGAAGGCAGCGAAGAACTGGACAATCAATCCAGGGTAAACCCTGTCGGCAAACCGGCAGGCAAAGGCTAAAATCAAAGAGTGGTGTTGTCGGCAGCGAGATCTTATGCGCACTAAAATTGCACTAACACCGCCGGGTCACTTCGCTTCTGCGAAAATTTTGGCGGCGCGGCTTTCAGCTTCGGTCGCATCATTGATTCTGCCGAGACTGCGCAACACCTGCGCGTAGTCCCGCAAGCAAGCAGCAAGCAGCGCGTCTTTATCACCGACCGCGCCTTCAGTGCTGGCAATCGCCCATTCGTAAAAAGTGCGCGCCTCTTCCAGATTGCCTTGCTTGTATTTCAAATACGCAAGGTTATTGAGAATTCGTGCAGTTTCAATGCTGTTGGGACCAAGTGCGGTGCGCCCTTGTGTGAGCGCATTGCGAAACAGCTCGGCAGCCTTGTCGGAATTGCCCAATTGCAATTCAACGTTTGCAAGCGATGCACGAGTGTTTACCGTCAGCAAATTGTTGGTGCCATAGCTTTGATCGTAAATCGAAAGCGCGCGAATCAAAAGTGGCTGGGCTTCTTTGTACCGCTTTTGCGCAATGTACAACTGAGCCAAGCCGTTCAAATCATTGGCTACCGACGGATGATTTGGTCCCAGAGCATCAATGTCAATTGCAATCATGCGCTGATAGTACGGCTCACCCTTTTCAAAACGATTTTGTTTAAAGATTGAGTCACTGAGCACTTTATACGCGGGTGCCAATGTTCTGTCCGAGGAGGGATCAATTAATCCACGGAGAGCAATATTGCTGTTCGCATCCGCCTGCGCCTGACGCGATGAACCTAATTGGTTTTGACTGGCAATCTGAAATTGCGA
>JADZFV010000458.1 GCA_020854255.1 Candidatus Melainabacteria bacterium
ACCAGTTCCATAATTTCGCATTCCAAATCGCCAAGGAATTTGCGAAGACCCTTCTGATTGAACCTGAAGGAGGCGTTTTCGTCGTGTATTCTCATCCGACCGACTTTTGCTAGACTTTTAAACCACTATGCACGCAACCAATCGTAACATAGCAAGCGCTCAATGGGGATAGAGGTTATTTGGGGCGAAACGGGGAAACCCGCTATTCTTGTGCCTTTACGGTATCTCCTATTGACTGTAGCAAATAGTAATATTTGCAGAATTTGCACCAGTTTCGCTGAAACGCCTGAAGGATGGTTGTAATCATGCGGCAATAACAAAGGCGCCAAAACAATTCGAACAAACGGGACACATCATGTCTGCCACCAAAAAACCTGTAGTTTTTCTCGATCGCGACGGCACTCTCAATGTCGAAATAGGATATATACGCAAGGTCGATGACCTGCAATTGATTGAAGGCGCCGGACGGGCTGTGAAGAAGCTCAATGACAAAGGCGTCGCTTGCGTGCTTGTCACAAATCAAAGTGGTGCCGCCAGGGGATATTACCCGGAGGCACATATTCATTCTCTTAATGAACGTCTGATCATGTTGCTTAAGAAGGAAGGGGCTTTCCTTGACGACGTCTATTACTGCCCGCACCTCGAAGAAGGCGAAGTGGAAGAATTCAGTTTTGCATGCGACTGCCGCAAACCGGCAAGAGGCATGGTCGATAAGGCACTTGCCGACCATCCCGAGTTTGACGCAGAGCGCTCTTTTGTCGTCGGCGACAAAGCCACCGATGTCGAGCTTGCGCACAATTGCGGTGCCCGGGGCGTGCTTGTGAAAACTGGATATGGTGAAGCTGTTATCAAAGGCGAATATCAAAATCCAGTTGAAGCGGACTTTGAAGCAGGCTCAATTGTCGAGGCTGTCGACTGGATTTTGAAACAGCTGGACTGAACTAGAAGAAACCGGAAGATCTAACCGCGCATCTTCAGGCTGGTGCGCAGCAAGCTTGAGATTTCGCTGATCAAACTCGGCATATCGAAAGGCTTAGGCAAATACAGGTCGGCGCCCGCTTCCAGTGCCAGGGATTGATCCGGGTGCGACGTTGCCATGACCAGCCAGATGCTTTTCAGCTCATCATCATCTTTCAATGTTCTGCACAAGGACCAACCGTCCATTTGCCGGTCGGTCAAATTGGACTCCAGAAGAATCAAATCGGGATGGTCATGACGAGCCAGTTCTAAGGCGTCGTCTGCAGAAGAAGTGACTTGCACCACATAGCCTTCCAGGGTCAGAGAATCTTGCAGCAAAAGCGCCATCGGCCCATCAGGCTCGACGACAAGAATGCGCGATACCTTTTCTACTTTTTCTACTTTTTCGCGAGTACCGGCTGAGCCGACTTCCTCTTCGATGCCAATTGATTCATCTGGCGGTGGCTCCGGCATGGTGTCTGTGACCCAGGTCGAACCAGAATACTGCTTTGACAGATACCGGTAATCTCTGGCGGATGTCAAAACATCCACATAACTTTGATAGCGTCGCTTCGTACTGGAGACGATGCCGATGGCTATCGATATAAGAGGAATACGGCGCCTGATGCCGCCGCGGCCGGTTGAGATCAAATAGCCTCTCTCGATGTCGCCTTTCGGATAAAAACGGCGACTGATGCTGTCGAATTGCTGGCAAATTTTTTCTGCTTTTCTTTCCGGATTGTCGGGTTTGACAATCATAAAAAAGTCGTCCGCTTCAATGTGTCCGACAAAATCATCATCATCGGCAACATCGGTCAAAACAGCACCGAGAGCCTTTATCAATTGATCTCCGGCCAGATCCCCGTAAGTTTCGTTGTAAACGCGGATCTTGTTCAAGTCGATAGACATGGCCGACCAGGGCTTGTCCGAGACCATACATTGCTCGAGCATGCGCCTGATCAAATTCGGTCCGGGCAGCTGGCTGAGCGGGTTGGACATTTCTTCCTGTCGTCTTCTCAAGTGAGCAAGAACACGAATGGCCAGCTCATTTTTGTCGATCGGATCGCCGAGCACGTCATCGGCTCCGTATCTGAAAGCGCTGATTCTTTCGTTTACATCCGACGATGCATGCAAAAGTACCAGCACCGGCCGTGGTTGCACGACCGTGGCTCTGATTTGCTGGCAATACAATCTTCCGTCACCTTCAGGCATCTGCGCAGCAAGCAAGATCAAGTCGGGATGAATAAACGAAAGCAGCTCATTGGCTTCTTCAAATGAAGTGACGGCGTGAACCTTCGCGCCCGTTTTTTCGAGAATCGATGCATAATCAGCCGCTTGCCGCGGTTGATGAATGATAAGAATAATCGGGGTGGGCAGGAGCATGTCAGTCGCGACCTCGGGCAGCCTGCATCTCAAGCGATGCTGCCGGCAGTTGCACGGTGAATGTCGTGCATCCCGGTGCGCTCGAGACCTTTATTTGCCCACCCAGGGCTACCACCAGAGAGCGGGTGATATAAAGTCCCAAACCCGTGCCTTCAGTCTGTCTGGTGAGCGGATTATCGAGACGCGAGAATTTGGAGAAAAGATCCTTCAAGTGTTCTTGCGGGATTCCGCCGCCTTGATCGGCAACCGAAAATTCCACCATCTCAGGCGTGCCTGGAACATCTCTGGCGACGACAGTGACTGTTGTTTCGGAAGGAGAGTATTTGATGGCATTATCGATCAAGTTTGTGAGGATCTGCTCCAAACGATCCGCATCCGCCCAAACCAGGGGCAGCCCAGCCGGAATAACATCATTTATCTTGTGATTGCGCGCTTTTTCAGACAGGTTGCGTGTCACTCTTTGAATTGCTTCGCGCAGGTCAATGGCTCTAACCGTCAATTGAAGTCTCTTGGATTCGAGACGCGAGACGGCAAGCAAGTCCTCGACCAGCCGTGTCAGGCGGTCGGCCTGATCTTTGATGATGCCGATGTAGCGCCTTTGTTGCGCCAGATCGAGACGTTCGCCGGCGCGCAAAATAGTATCGGCAAAACCTTTGATTGAAGTCAGTGGAGTGCGCAGTTCGTGGCTGACCGTACTGACGAATTCCGTCTGGGCTTGCTGCACCGTGTGACTTTGCACGATGTAGAGAATCGTGAGCCCCGCTTGCTCTTTGCCTGCTTGATCCAGGACGGGAAAAAAGCTGGCCGGTACAGTCATATCGACGCCGTTCTTTCCGTAGGCGGTAGCAAACTTCCAATTGACGTGTTCGGCGGAATTATTATCCGATTTTTCCTGGTGCGCACCGCTCATGGTGGCGGCAGTATGGGCAGCCGATCCGTGCGTCATGCCCTGTGTTGCGACACCGACCGGGTGTGCTTCCTTGTCCTTGAGAGACGCTTCATCGAAGAATGCCGAAAGCTTCTGATTGATGATCTCCTTTTCCTCACGTCCGAGAAATTTCACTGCGGCAGGATTGCAGAAGGAGATGACTCCTTTCAGATCGGTCAGTATGTAACCATCTGCGGAATGTTCGGTGAGGCAACGGTAAATGTCTTCAGTCTTAATGCTCAAAGCTGAGACTCGGCGAGACTTAGGTTTGTATGTAAATTAGGCGCAGAGCGCTTAAATCCTACGTTAACATCTGAAAGGCGGGCAAAGGTCCATTACAACCTATCCTTAAGGTTTAGGACCGTTAACACTCCTTGCGCCCGGAAATCGCCAAATACTGCACTGTCAAAGGTTTCGGGTAATGTCCATAATGGAGGCATGGCAAGGGGTTTCACCTGATCGGTCCCGCACCGCTTATTCGCTTTCCTCGTAATTTATGCCATCATTCTCGCCCGTTTCGCCAGCCTTAAGCTCATTCATCAAATTGAGCAAATGTTTGAGACGCCCACTGTCGGTCAAATAGAGATAGCCCAGAAGTGCCTCAAATGCGGTAGCTTTGCGGTAAAGCGCCTGCTGAGAGCGGCGATAGGCGGCCGGCTTCATATTGCGCGCCCGCCTGACCAGGTCCTTTTCTTCGTCACTCAAGGAATCCGTGAGCATGGAGAGCGCCTTGGCTTGCCCTTTGTAGGAAACCATACCGGCCGTGCGTTTGTGCATCTCTCTGGCACTGGAAGCGCGCAAAACCTCTTTCTCCCGCACAAACAGGTGAAAAACCGCATCGCCGACGTGGGCGAGCTGTCTTAAAGAGATGTCGGCAGCCTGCGATTGACTGAGCTTCGTGCCGGATAGCATGCCTGTTTGTCCTTTTAAACAATTCAATCAGCTCTTTTCTTTCGAGCCTTTGCCTTTCATGGCAGAACCCAGGACCTGAAAGCCGAAGCGCGGCAACGACGACATCATTCTTTTCGCGCGCCATGGTTCTGAGATCAGCCTGTAGAACCATTCCAGATGGCATTTCCTGAAGAAAGCCGGGGCACGCTTGACCACGCCTGTCCACACATCGAAGCTGCCTCCGACGCCGACCATGACTGCCTTCGGGAAGGAATTGTGCCACCTGTCGATGAAATACTCCTGCTTGGGTACGCCGAGGGCAACCAGAATCAGCTCCGGCTCGTGGGCGATCAACTCGTCAACAATCTCGTCTTCCTGCTCTTTGCTGAAGTAGCCGTCCCGGGTGCCGACGATTTTGATGCCGGGATAGAGCTTGGGTAAAAGCTCCTTGAGAGCAACCATAACTTCAGGTTTACCGCCGATCAAAGCCACTCGCCGACCTTCACGGCAGGCAAATTCCAAAGTCTTCTCAGCCAGTTCGATTCCGGGAAGGCGACTCGACTCTTGACCAGCCAATTTTAACGCCCAGACAACGCCGGCGCCGTCCGGAACGATCAGATGTGCATGGCGAATTATCCGGTCCAGCTCTTGATTCTCTTGAGCCTGCACGACCATCTCGGCGTTCAAAGTGACGATGTGAATGCCTTTTTCGCTCTGCCAGGCGGCTTGAACAACTTTGATTGCATTCTCTTCGTCGACCACATCGACCGGATATCCGAGAACTTTGTGTCGTGATCTGTATGTTGCTGACAAGGTTGACATTACTGACGGTGCCATCGTATTGAGACCATTAAATCGAAATTTAGTGCAAATTCACAGGGTGCTAATGACAGCCGCCCAATTAATAACGATCATTTCTTGATGTCTAAAATTTTAGCTAGTAGCTGGAAGTTCCTGCAAGCCAATTTTTTTGCCGATTCTGCATTTTCTCTCGCCTGCAGGCGTAGCTTTTCAAGGTCTTGAAGACCAGCCAATGCGGTATCAAGCCACTTTTTCGCCAGCGCCGCGTCGTCTTCCTCCTTGGGCAAAATTAAGATTGGCTGCCCAAATTGGTTGAGAACATGCTCGACTTTGGCGTCATAAGTGAGACCCATGACGGGCACGCCTTCTTTAAGCGCAAAAATCAGCGCATGCAGTCTCATGGCAACAACCAGGTCGAATTGCCGCATCAGGCTGACCCACTGGCTGGGTCTTTCCAGCTGGGACACATCCAGAAGCAATGCTTTTCTTCCCTCCGCCTGCCAGGCTTTCATGAAGGGTTCGAGCTGAGGAAGATCCTGCTCTTTCTGCAATGGCAACAGCACCAAAGAGGCTTCCTCAGGCAGCGCCGCGAGCAGTGTGGAAAGCAGCACTTCTCGCCTGGCTACAGAAAAGTTGTGGCTGTTGCGCAGTGAAAGTCCTACAGTAAGCCCTTTTGCCGATCGCACTGTGTCAATTTGGTTGATTACGCTTTCAGGAAGTTCTGTTTCCTCAAGCGTCCAGACCGGATCTGCAGTCAGCTCGGCTTTCACTTTCCAGTGCTCCAGCATAGCCAGAGAGGCTTTATCGCGTACAGTCACGTCTTGGGAAAGCTTTGCTGCCAGGCGAGTGGCAACCTTTCCTGCCAGCGAGTTGAGCGGACCGAGTCCCTGCGCAAAAATGAACGGGTGCGCGCCAAACGCGCGTGCCAGCGCTATTTGACCGCCGTAATAGATAGTGGAGCCGGGAGAATTTGTATCCTGAAACAAACCGCCGCCGCCTGAGATGAAAAGCTTTGCTTTAGGCAAAAGTTCTACCAGGGAAGCCAATTTCCAGCGATCGATTGCAGCCACTGCGTAAGTTTTTCGGTGCCGCTGCGGATCGTTGGAAAGTACGACAATGTTCTTTCTGGAAACGGTTTTTTCCAACTCTGAAATAATCGATTCGAGAATCGCCTCGTCGCCGAGGTTTCCGAAGCCGTAATAGCCGGAAATCAATACCAGGGATTTTTGGCTTTTAGTCATGCTTTCCTATTCTTCATGGCAATGAAGAAGATAGCAGATAGAATATCTTGATTCTCAAGATTTCAGCTTCTCCCAGATACTGGGTGGCGATATTGGCAGCAAACATCACTATGTCAAGGAAGCGGCAAAGCGCCGCAGAAATTCAGTCTAAGGCAGAGCTGGCATCGGTTTTGCAAAACAGGGGTGATGGTGTCTACCTGCTTCCCGGCGCTGCCCGCGAGCTTCCTCAGCAATTCGAGGCGGGCGAAAGGGATATTAATTTCGTCACGCTGGCAAAACACAAAGACGTAATCGAGTATTGCCAATCGGATCAAGTCATCTCGCTTTGCCTCGGGCTGACAATTGGCGAGGTGATGGAAATTACCGGGCAGAACAAGCAATTCTTGCCACTTTGCGCTGATTATCAAAGCACATTGTTCGATGTGTTGAACAACGGCGACGGCGGTTTGTGGGAACATTCGTTCGGCGGGCCGCGCGATCTGGTGATGGGAATTCAGGCCATTTTGACCGATGGCAGAACAATCAAAACGGGCGGCAAGGTAGTCAAAAATGTCACCGGATATGATACTACGAAGATCTTTGTCGGCGGGCGCATGTACTTCGGCGTCCCTGTCTCTGCGCACTTTCGCCTGTACGCCAGGCCCGAATGGACGCATACTCTGGAGTTTGCCGCGCAATCGGTTTTAGAACTTCTCGATCAAGCATCAGTTTTTATGCAATCGGATATTCCTATTACAACATTGGCAATCTGTGGATCGAAAGATGAAGGCGCCAAGATGTACGTTCAACTCACCGGGCACAGGGTGGTCGTAGATGAGCTTGTGAAGCCGTTCAAGGCACAAACAGCAAAGTCGATTTCTGTGAGCGACTCTGCTTATGAATTCGATCCCCGTGAAGAAAAACTCTTGCCGAATTGTCAGACAGGAAAAGATGCCATCGAAATATCGGCTTCGCTCATGCAAATGCGCCTGGTCCTGGCGCAGCTCAATGACATTCTTTCCGGCAGCACGGAATTGAAGTTGCGTCCGGGCACCGGACGTTTGGCGATTTGCTGTAATTCGCCTGACGAGAAAAACCGCTGTTTAGATCATCTGAGACTGACGCTTGAGTCTGCGGGCATCTCGCTTGCTGCTGCTTATTCGGATGAAGTGCTGGAAAGAAAGATCGAACGAATTGGACTGACACCGGACGGCAGTAGCAATCAGGCCATAGTGCGATCGTTAAAACTCCGCTTCGACCAGAAGAGAATCTTAAATCCACTGGTCAGCTGGTAGCGGCGATGTTCCCCAAAAGCCGCCTGGAAGGCGGCGCTTTCTGGTTCTATCTGATGGCTATTTAACGGCATTGACGCCATGCGTCGCCCGTACAGTAAAATAGAACCTACGACACAGAGGCTTTTTTGGCACCACAGGAAAATCAATTGATTTCACCAGCGACAGGCAAGCTTGACGC
>JADZFV010000459.1 GCA_020854255.1 Candidatus Melainabacteria bacterium
ACTAGTACCGTGACACAGGGGAAATGATGAATTCAATCGTAGTGGCGCGTTGCACGCGCCCGGCGCATGCAATGCGCCGCTACGAGCGAACCAGTCAAAATCACTGTGTCAAAGTACTAGTAACACACCGGGGATTACAGGTATGTTGTTTGCCACGCTTTCAGGAGGGAATTTTGAAAAATTCCACTATACCTGTCTGCTCATTCGCATACCCCGATGTGACGCCTTGGGTCAAAATCCAAGAATTTAATTGCCTTTGCGCAAGTGCATTGGCTGAGCCATTGAATGCATTAACCGATAAGTTGGACGCATTAACCGATTGGTCGGATGCATTCTTTTCGTACCGGGCGACGCATGGCGTCGCCCCTACAGAGCCCCGGCCAGCGGAGCCCCGTTACGAACAACTATACGGCTGTTGCTACCGGCATTGCGGTCCAGTTGGCTGTCGGTGCAGTTTCCACCGGCTTGGCGAACACGGTCGCTTTGCTTGTGTCGCAGGTTGTCCACTGAGTGGTCACCAGACCTTCGCGGTAGATTTCGTGGTGGGTCGCAAACAAGCAGCGCTTGGCGTTGATCGATCCACTTTGAGCTACCAGTTTTTGCAGAGCGGCCTGGTGAGCGTCGTCGCGCGATACCAGAAGCACGTGCTCTGCTCCGGATTTGATTGCTTCATCGATGGAAGGGACCAATTCGGCGGTCACTGCCGGATGATTGACGACTGCGATTTTGTGAGTTCTTGCGTTTTGCGTGAAGGTGACGAAAGCGTCGACGGCTTTGCCGGGCGTTTCGGTTTTCACAGTGGTCCAGGTGAATTTCGAGAGCTTCTCGTCTTTTTGATCGATCAGTCCGAGCATGCGCAAGTTAGCTACTTCGAGGAAATGACGCTGAATGTCGGCATCATAAAGGTCGAGCACTTCTTCTGTGACATCGGCTGCTGCGCGTGAAATTTGCGAGAGCATGTAAACGAGCGGTTTGGTTGGTGTGGTCCACCAGGGAAGTTTGGTGCCGTGACGGTGGCAGAGCAGGTAGTCCAGATAGAACAACTTCCGTAGGCGATCGCGGATAAGAACGGGCTTGTCTTCGCCGGATATGAACCAGGAAATATGTTTTTCAAGCAGGACCCTGTGCTCATCGATCAGTTGGAAGATCAGGAGATCTCGGTCGTTGAGTTGGATAGCCATTTGCTGCGTCCTCTACAGGGGTGTGATTTGGGTGAAAGAATTCGCGGGGTGCGAATTAGAAGCTTGTGTGGTTTGTTACCGTTATTTGTTCTCTACATATCGCCTCAAGGCATCGGTGCGTTTCGGCTGGTGTACTCTAAAAGTTCGTCGAAGGTCCATGTCCATGGTGAGCAGGTTGTTGCTGTTTATTTTCAGTTGATTCGCTCTTTCTTCTATTTCTTTGACCTGGGATGACAGTTCTTCTTGAGTTCTCGTTCTTCTTGGTCGAATCAGGTCTTCATAAACAGTAGCCATGTCAACATAAAAGTCGGCTTTGAGTGATTGATACTTCGCAAGCCCTGGGCTATTTGCCGGTACTGGCAGCTTGCGAACATTGGCTGCAAGCATTCGATAATTTCTGGAGATCTTGTTGCAAACTTTGATGTAATCCTGCACTCTTTCTAACTCGTTATTAATTGGGCGGGACAAAACTGATTTGTCTTCTTCCGAAGGCAACAGAGTCCATACATATTCGTCGAAGATCTCAAACCACACCAGTTGCGGTGTTTGGTCAGAGTACAGAGCGCCTGCGCCCTGCCGACCGGCCAGAGGATCTGTGTTGACGGGAAATTTTTTCGCCGGCGGAGCCACCGGAGCATGGCTTTGTGTATTGATATAGTCTGAATGCGGGCGACCGGCTTGAGCTTGTGAAGTTGAAGCAGACAAAGTGAGAGTAGAGGCAGATATTGCCGCAACCATCATCATGCTTACTGTTTTTGCCAACGTCATTGTTCGAGGTCCCTTCAGACTACGTATTTCTACTAGGTTATGTTTTATATCTAAGAACTTGGCTCTGTATCTTGCCAAAACGCTTGATTTAAGCGGGTCTTACGGATTTTGTGCGTTATACAGAGGCAAAACCGGCACACCTGATCTGGTCGCTCCTCCTCCGCCAACCCCAGGGTTTGCGGGTGGAACATCCGGTGGATTCATGTTATTAGTTTGAGCATCATTCGGTCTGTTCTGGCTGATTGCCGGTCGATCACTCATCGCATTGAAGGTGTTCATTTGTACAATCTTCCAGATGGTGTAGCCCATAAGGAGGAGCATCAATCCGGCTACAGCGCCGATTACACGTGCACCGCCGTAAGGGTGTCCCATGACCGCCGAGTACATCGCCAATGCCATCCAGATGGTGGCACTCACCACACCTAGTATCACCAGGTAGCGGCAAAATGTTCTAACTGTCGGCAACGGACCTTGAAAATCATAAATGCTTTCTTGACCAGCCTTTGGATAACCTGGTGCAGGAGAATCGCTGTTTATGAACTTCTTGCCGCCCTGATCTTGAGCTTGTGGGTACGGAAAGAGAACATTCTGTACTTGCTCGATTTGATCGTTGGAGGCTTGCACATCCATATTATCTTGACCGGACAACATATTGATTCCGAGAATGCCGTTGATTTGGCTTACTTGATCTGCCGAGAGTTGATCGGGGCGGATCGTTTGAACCATGCCTTCTCCACGTGATTGACCGGCTGCATTCCCGTTGATTTGACGGTAGATGCGGACAGTCGTTCTGTTGCTGCCGTTGCCTACGGGAAATCTGTGTCCCGGAGTATTGTCGGCGCTGCCGGTTGCAACCGGTGGTGGTGCTTGCACATCGCCCGGTTCGACTTGAAGCGGGGTGGAGCCGTCGCCTATTGGAGGCGGTGCGCCTTCCGGCGGAGCCTGATAGGGAGGCAACTGTTGTGCGTACTGTGCGGACGAACTCTGCGGTACGGCAAAGGACATACCGACAGAAATCAGGCAGGCGACTAGAATCGCTTTTGCCGTTTTTCTAAAGGTGCTCTCCAAATGCGTAACCATCTAAGGTCTTCCTCCATCGGTTTGTGAGTACATAATGACGAATTACTCACAATGATCCAATGGGGATTCCACCCACTTTAGTCGCTTGTTTTCGTAGTTTCCTCATGGTTCGACGAAGATTGTGGAATCTTTTCGTCTTTCCCGGCAACTACTGCCACGCGAGTGTCTATGAGGTTCAAGCTCATTAGCTCGGTGGCCAAGCACTTCAGTTCCGTCATCGAAGGGAAGTCAAGGAGCGGATCGGTGCTGGTCTGGGTCAACTCTTGTCCCAGCTTCGACATTCCAGATTGGCTAGCCGGCGCAGTTTGGTCTGCCGACTGATTGGCGGTCTGCATGATGGACATACTTAAGATAGAGTTGAAATCAGGCTCGTCTGTTGCGGTTGGCTCAAACGACGGCTCGTAGCTTTCTTCAGCTACCGGTGACGGAACCGACACTGGCGCTTGAGGATGAACCGGCGCTTGCGTCTGGGCAGAGGTTACCGGCGTGATGACAGGCGCTGGTGCGATTGCTGGTGTTTCCGGTGCGGCTTTAGCAGTCGAGAACGGCATGAACACGGGCGGAGCCGTTACAGGTGCTGGAGCGGGAGCGGCTGCCACAGGCACTATTGCCGGAACGAATTCTGCAATTGCGGGCTCTGGAGCCGCAGGTGCAGTTTCCACTAGAGGAGCAGTTTCCAAAACTGGAGCTACTGCCACTGCAGGAGCGGTTTCCACAACTGGAACTGCTTCCACAACCGGAGTTTCCACCACTGG
>JADZFV010000460.1 GCA_020854255.1 Candidatus Melainabacteria bacterium
ACTGTGAGCAACCACGAAGAATTTCCAAAGTCCAAGCGAGAGCAATTGCCGAAGAGGCATGATTAAGAATGATCACATCCGGCGGCTGATGTGACGACAAAAGAGTAGTTCGCCCCAATGATTGAAGTTGCAAAACAAAAAATCAGAAGGAGGCGAACCAATATGATCGTAGCAGTTGAACGCAAAGCGTGCGATAGTTTTAGGCAATTTTGTGAGATGAACGGCGAAGTGGAGGTGGAGCGGCCGAGTCACTGTCCACGACCTAAGGAGGAATGTGGTTCGCTCCGGCCAATGCGCAGGAACGGCAGCTATCCCAAACAGGTGATTTATTGGGGGCTTCTGTTTGTGTTGGCGATTCTGAGATTTCGTTGTGGCAGATGCGGCAGGACAGTGTCGCGCCCATACAGCTGGCTGGTTCCGTACAAACGATTCAGCGCCGAGGTAATCGCTACGGCGATAGACGAGTACGCCTCAAGCGAGAGCAGCTATCGAGAATTGAGCGATTCTCTGTCGGAAGCTGAATTCGTTGAAGAGCAAGATGACGTGAGGCAGAGCAAGCTATTTGTACAGCAGAAGGAATCTTTGAGCGAGGCAAGGACAAAGAAGGACGGCTCACGGCCATCGCACACTACAGTGTTTCGCTGGGTTGAATACGCTTGCCGGCAGGCCGAGTCATCAATTCAACAGTTGCAAAAGGAACTCATCAGGAGAGGCAAGGATTTGAAGCAGTTGCCGCCCGAAAGCGCCATTGAGAATGCCAACACATACAAAGCACGGTCAAAGACAAAAGCAGAGGAGTTGGATCGCCTTGCATTCGCCACTGTTGCCGCACGAGGTTTGCTCGATGAGGGCAAGCGCCCATGGAGAAAACTGCGAACATATTTCCTGGCAAAAGCGGAGTTTTGCAAAGACTTGTTAACGAGTACACCGACGGGATGCCAATTACACAGACTCTGCAACTTGCGATCTGCTGAGGTTTTCTAGACTTGCCGAGTGACCTTGAGAAGGGGATCGGCAAGTGAGTGAAGATGAGAGAAGAGAAGCGTGGGCGTTGTTCAGATACAGCGTCATCGCACCGCTTTTGGAAACAGGCTTGGACGCGGCAGAGAAAGCAGCGAAGCGCAATGAAATTCTGAACCAAGTACACACGACGCCGGACGGAAAGAAGTGGACTGTATCTGAGCGCACATTAAGAAATTGGTTGGAGCGGTACAAAGAGGGGCAGCTTGGAGCTCTCGAAAATCGCCGTCACAGCCGACATGGCACCATGAAAGCGCTGGACGAAAAACTGTTGAGTCAAGCCAGTGAGCTGCGCGAGCGTATGCGCTCACGCAGCATTCCTGACATTCTTCTGCATTTGAGGATGAGAGGAGTGGATGTTTCGCGCATCTCGTCGACGACACTTAACCGGCATTTGAACCGGGTCGGCGCCACGAAGAGGAAGGATTTCGCTGACAGAGGAGCATATCAGCACTTCGCCAAAGAGCATATCAATCAGCTGTGGCAAACGGATTGCACGGACGGGATATGGCTGCCGGATCCTCTGGGGTTGAAGGGGGACAGGAAGACAACGCTGATTACTTTTATCGATGACTGTTCGCGCCTGTGTCTGCATGGAGAGTTTTTCTGGACAGAGCAACTAGTGGATCTGTTGCATTGTTTCAAGAAGGCGCTGGTGGCGAGAGGCAAACCTGGTACCGCATACAGTGACAACGGGCCAATCTATCGAGCCAAAGATTGGTCGGCTATATGTTCTTCCCTTGGCATTGGAGTCAAGCACTCAGAGGCGTATCAGCCCTCAGGGAAAGGGAAACAGGAACGTCACTACCTCACAATTCAAAGGCGCTTCTACAAAGAAGCGAAGAAATCGGGAATTAGAACGCTGGAAGAGCTGAATGAGTTCTTCTTTGCCTGGCTCGATCAATGTTACCACCAGGAGGTGCACAAAGGCATCGGCATGCCGCCCTTGGAGCGATGGCAAATGGAAGAGCATTTGATCAAGCGGTTGTCGCTGGAAACGCTGGAAGAGAAAATGCAGCGGCGAGCCTGTCGAGATGTTGATTTCAAAACGAGTCTGATTCGGCTGAAGGGCAAGCGCTATCAAGCCAGCCAGAGTTTGGCCGGAGAGAAGAGGGTGCAGCTGCGCTGGCCATTTGATGATGAATCGGCGGTGAACATCTGGCGCAATGGTGTATTTGTCGAGCGGGCCGGCTTGTTGGTTGTCGGGACAGACATCGATTATTCGAAACGTCCGGTGAGAACAGATGAGAAAGAGCCGGACGTACTTGATTGTGCCAAACAATTGAGGTTGGCGATGGTGTCCCGGCGGCGAGGAGAGAAGATGCCGGCTGACACGAGCAGATACGGGAATCTTTCGGAGAGCGAGTTCATATTCGTGGTGGAGCGCTGCCTCGACAAGAGTCTGAGCGAAGCAGACAGGGCGGTGTTAAGGGAGGGATACAAGCGACTTTCACCCTTCGACGCCGAATTTGTTCAAAGCTGTCTAACGAAAGCCATTGTCAGCAAAGGGAAGCAAAAACATCCGAACTTTTATCTGTTGCAAATGGAAGAAGCGAAATCGCGGAGGTAAATCGCATGGGCAAGAACAATGAAGCAGAAGGAAATGGAACGATTCAAGATCCATTCGGAAAGAGCACGGGAGCCGAGCAATTTTTCAAACACTATCAGTTGGAAGAATTGCAGGCAATAGTCAGAGCAAGCATCAATCAGAAAGTACTGGCGTCGATTACCGGGCCGCCGGGAGTAGGCAAAACAACTGCTGTTCGCTCAGTCACTGACGAGTTGCCGTCGCACAAGAACACAGTAGTTTACCTTGGCCAAGATCAGAATGGGACAAATTTGCTGAGGCGCTTTGCCTCGACGCTGGGAATCAGACCGAAGCACCAGCGCCAGAGTCTGTCAATGCAAATCAGCCAATGGCTTCTGGAAAATCTGAGTGGTGGTGGTAAAGATGTCACTTTGATCGTCGATGAGGCTCATCTTCTGGAAGATTCGACTCTGGAGGAATTGAGGTTGATGACCAATGCCGATTACGATAGTCAGTCACCGCTGACTCTCATTTTAATGGGGCAGCAGGCATTGCGTCACCGACTGAGGTCGCCAAATTTTGAGGCTTTGAAACAGCGCCTGCGCTACAAATATTGCCTGGAAGGCCTGGATCAAGAAGAGACAATCCGATATGTGCAGCATCGGTTGTCTGCTGCAAGCTTGTCTCCTGAACTTTTTACCCAAGAGGCGCTGCAGCTAATTTTTCAGACAACCGAAGGTGTTCTAAGGAGAATCAATAACTTGTGCTCGCTTGCGCTGTTGAAGGCGAAAACAAAGAAGAAAAACACAATTGATGCGGCGTTCGTCACTGAAATAGCAGAACTTGATTAATGTGTTGGAAATGGAGATTCAAAATGCTGAGAATACTGTGTAGCGCTCAATGCGACGTATGTGGAGACTTTTTTGACAGACTCGGTAACAGCACAACCGCCAATCAGAATACATGCGCACTTATCGCTGGTGGCATTATCGAAGCAGCCGAGGAAGAAGGCTGGTTCTTCAATGAAAAGACTCGTCAGTTCTGGTGCACTGATTGCGTAGTCTCGCATGCGGGCAATGCAAAACTGCCAAGCATCTCGCAAATCTCCATCCCGTTCAGACCACCCGCTGTCGTGCAAGACGATGATTTCTAATCACTGATTCAAAAAATCCGAACTGAACAAATGACCTGATTGCTTACGCCTCGGCGTTCTGTCAGGTCTTTTTTAAGCCATCAGAAAGAGTGCAGCTTTCAGACCACGCTTGCGATCGCATCCACCCCGCAGCTGCACTCTTTCTGACGGCATGGGCGGTGGGTGGGTAGCCACCCGCAAAGCGGGTTTCTGCCGATGTATGCGACCACTC
>JADZFV010000461.1 GCA_020854255.1 Candidatus Melainabacteria bacterium
CAAAACTCCTGCAAAAGAAGAAAAACCCACCGACACTGGCGAATTGGAAGTCGTGGCTGCAAAAGAAGCCTCACCTGCGCCAAAACCTGCACCGACTGCGCCTCTGCCCAATGATCTCGCCAAGCCGGTCGATGAGACATCGATGTTCAGGCTTGATATGAGTGCCCTGAACGATACCGCACCTCAGGCGCCGCCAGGGCCGACACCAGCCAAAGCAAAGGAATTGAAAGAGTTCGGACGTCTTTCCGGGCGCTCCGCTGCAGAACCGACCACGGCAGCTGATTCAGTGGGCACGATGAAGACGGTTGGCAAATTGCTGCTTGACGTTTCCGTTGTCGAAAGCATTATCAAAGCCGAAGAAGAGCACAGAACGATCGGAGCCAATCTCGCCACAGCCAGAGTAATCAGTGCTGCACGCGGCGAAGGCATCCAGTCTTTGCTAAATCACATCGATACTTTCCCGAATGTATACGGCAGTTTGATAGTCGGCCACGACGGACTTGTTATTGCCGCTTCGACGCGCTCGGATATGGATAAGGACACGCTCGGCGTACTGTCCACTGCCCTTTTGAGCACGAGCAACCTGGGCACCAACAAGCTTGAAATCGGCAAGCTCAGACAAATGGTCTTGCTCACCGACTTAAGAGGTGAACTCAAGGTGACTGTGCTCACAGACGTCGATGTCGGTATCCTGGCAGTATTCGCCGATCAGTTTGAAATCGGCGGGCTGGACAGGTTGATCGAATCAATTCAAGAAACCATCAACGGCTAGAAGCGCTTAATTCGTGCGGGACACCAAAACCTGATGCGGGCAATCACGTGCGCTATCTCAGGCTTACGCTTCAAGCTTTGAGCGCAAGTGTCCACACGCTTCGTTACCTTCGACTAGCTGGAGATAAAAAAATCGCTCCACTCAGCCAGGCAGTGCAACAATTAGCCTTTGCAATTCTTGAGAGGAGATAGGTAATAATGACATCACCCAAAGAAGCCATCGCGCTGCCCCGGGTGGGCGAAAAGGCACCCGAGTTTACCTGTGAATCCTATCCGGAAGGCAAGATCAGCCTCTTGGACTATCGCGGCAAGAAAAATGTCGTGCTTGCCTTTTACCCGAAGGACGACACGCCAGGTTGCACCAAGGAAATGTGCGCCTTCACAGAAGACTATTCTAAATTTGAAAGCGCCGACACCGTTGTTTTCGGCATTTCGACCGATTCGGTAAAGAGCCACGAAGGCTTCGCTGCCAAATTCAGTTTGAAACAGCACCTTTTGGCCGACCACACTCATGAAGTGGGCCGCAAATACGGCGTTGTCAGTGAAGACAAAACTACCGCCAGTCGCGCTCTTTTCTTGATCGACAAGAATGGCATCATTCAGTACGTACATGAAGGAATGCCGGAAAACGCCAAGGTTTTGGAAGCAATCGCCAGACTCTAAGCGGAAAACAAAGTCGAACCCCGGCTGATGCCGGGGTCTCCTCGTAATAAGAGGCCGGTCAGCTTTTGCTTGGACCGGCTTCTTTCAATTTGTCGACCAACAGGGACGGTGTAATTACTTCTGGCAGTACTATCGGAGAAGAGCCCCTGCCTGCGGGAAAAACCACGTAGAGAGGCACTCCGGATCGTTTAAATTTTTGCAGCAATTTGGAAATAGTGGCATCTCTGCGTGTCCAGTCCGCTTTCATGGTCACCACATTCAGTGCCCTCAATTGCTCGACCACCGGCGCGCTGTCCAATACAGTTCGCTCATTGACTTTGCAGGTGAGGCACCAATCAGCGGTAAAATCTAGCAATACAGTCTTATTGGCGGCGATATTCTTGTCCAGCTCTTCAATTGTAAAGGGCAACCATGTGATACCAGATTCGGTGACTGCTGTTTTCGGCGCGTTTGTCTCGGCGGCAGGTGCTCCCATCAAATCAGGGCGCGAAAGGATGAAAACACATAGGCAGACGGCAACGATGAGACCTGAAATCGACCAGACAACGGCTTTTCGCGTGCCGGTGGATGAAAGATCGGTGAATCTGGCAGTCACCCAGACGGCAAATGCCACCCCTGTTAAAAAGAAACCCACGGATTCCACTGCGCTCGATCCGACTTGCGCCCCCACTACGCTCAGCAACCAAACGACCGTAGCCAGCAAAACAAAGCCCATCGACTCTTTGAATTTCTCCATCCAGACGCCTGGCTTGGGGATGAAGCGCAACC
The DNA here is from genome assembly GCA_020854255.1 of Candidatus Melainabacteria bacterium. Lineage (GTDB taxonomy): Bacteria > Cyanobacteriota > Vampirovibrionia > Obscuribacterales > Obscuribacteraceae > QKMZ01. The sequence continues at coordinate 2,203 of JADZFV010000461.1, forward strand.
AGTCAGGATTGATCGTGAGAAGCAAATACGGCAAAGCCATGCCGAAGCCCACTGCTTCGAAAATTCCTAAAATGACAATGGGCGGCTGGGAAAATGCAAATCCGACTGCCGGACCCAGCGCAGGCGCGGTACAGGGTGTGGACAGCACGGTGGCCAGAACACCCTTGAAGAACGTACCTGTAAGCCCTTCCTTACTTGCCAGTTTATCAATTTGCTGCTGACCGGGAGAAACTGTCACATAGAAAAGTCCAAACAGGCTGAGCGAGAAAATCATAATGATAGTCGCCATGGCGATCACAAACGGCGGATACTGCATCTGAAAACCCCAGCCTACAGTCTGGCCGGCTGCGCGGGCCGCCAGAACCACACCGCCAAGAATGAGAAATGAAAAGAGAATTCCTGAGGCAAAAATCAGTCCTTGCAGACGCACGCGACCCGGATCGTCGTTTACCTGCTCCATCAAACTGATAATTTTGATGGCGATAACAGGCAGAACGCAGGGCATGAAATTCAAGATCAATCCACCCAAAATCGCCAGAGCGAAATAGGCGTAAAACGGCAGGGTTCCTTGCGAGTCTGCAGGCGTCAGATTTCGATCCAGAATGCTTCCGCTTGCAGTTTCGCCTTTTTCAAAATTGGTGGCACCGTCTCCCACACCATGGCTTTCTGCGGAAAGGTCGGAAACCTTTCCACTGAATCCACTTCCCGAAAATGCATCCTTATCGCCGCTCTGCGGAGTGGCACCCTTCTTGCCTTTTGGCAAAGTGAGTGATGTTTCACCCGATCCTGGAATGCACAGTTCCTTGCACTCCAACCATTTGACTTTAGCTACCATTTTCTGATCGACACCATCCGGTATTGCATCCGGTGCAGTGACTTTGATCGCAATCACCGTCTTGTCAGCAAAGCCGTACGTGACTATGCCGCCATCATCAAACTTACGGGGTTTCTGCCAGAGCAATTCACCGTGTTTGTAACCGGTGGGCAAGACCCATTCGATCGATGTCGGCATACCGGCATCTCCCGATTCTTTGTAATACGTATGCCAACCCGGCTGCATCGTCAGTTCGACGCCGAGCATGAAGGTCGAGCCGGGCACAACTTCCTTGACGTCGGCAATCAAGCGCAATGTCGTGTGCAAGGCACCGCCTGCCGGGGCTGCTTGCGCCTTGCTCTCACCGGAGTGAAAAATCAGATCAGGTGAGAGAACAGCAAAAAAGAAAAGCAGCGCAAACACCAGAGGGAAAAACCGCTTCGCCTTCAATTTTGACTTCATAAATCGCCGAGTGTCCTAAGAGCCCGTTTTGTTGTCCAGCGCATTGCTAGAAGCTATTTTGGCATACACAAGAGCACTCTTGCGCAGAGTTCGCTTTTGAGTCGGGAAAGCTACACGCACTAAGCCAAAGCGCGCTTTGAGCCCTTCTGCCCATTCAAAGTTATCAAGCAAAGACCAGTACAAATAGCCCTTCACATTGGCGCCCTTCTTGATCGCCTTGTGCATGGCCTTCAAGTGAGAAATCAAATATTTGATGCGGTAGTCATCCGTAAGCGACCAATCGCCGTCCTCGGTCAGGTGCCCGGGAAAGAGATCCGCAAAGCCGTTTTCGGTGATGATAATCGGGCATTCCCTGCCGTCTTCGCGAGTCGTGTAATTGGCCATCTCCTGCGTCAAGACTTCGTAGAGACCATCCGGATAGCTCTCCCAACCCATGCAACTGATCTCGGAGTCGGCATTGCGAGAGCTGCGGCCGAAGACATCGAAAGGAGCCTCCAGGCTGTGGTGAGACATGTCGCGCGTGTAATAGTTGACGCCGCTGTAGTCCATGGTTCCCTTCAGTCCCTCAATCGGCAGGCAAAGCTCCTTGATGGCTGTACGCAGCGTGAGTGGGAAGGGGAAGTGCATTCTTCCAGTCTTAATTGCATTGGGGAACATGTGGTTGAAGACACGATTGCGCATGTGCGTAACCAGATTGTCGAGCGGATTCCACTTGTTGACAGGAGAGAACGGACGCCAGTGATTGGTAAAACTGACCTGCGCCTGAGGGTGAACCTTGTGAATAGCGTGATAAGCCAGTGCGTGACCTTCAAGCATGTTGTGCACGCATTTGAACGCATTTACATAGTGATGTTTTTGTCCTGGGGGCCAGGAGCCTTCGACATAGCCCTGATAGGCGTAAGGAAGAGGTTCGTTGATGGTTATCCAGTAGTCGATGTACTGGCCCAGTTCGCTCGCGACCAGCTCGGCAAATCGCCCAAATTCTTGCACTGTCCGCGGAGCCAGCCAACCGCCATCATCGGCAAGCCATTGAGGCAGGCAGAAATGGAAGAGTGTGACAAAGGTCGTAATTCCGCGTTCTCTCAAGGTCGAAAGCAGCTTTTTGTAGTAACGAACGCCGTCCTGGTTGAGACGCTTGCGCCCCTGTCCACTGCGGTCTCGCGGGCAGAGTACCGCCCAGTTGAGGCTGATTCTGAGCGCACCCAGATTGAGCCCGCTCAAAAGTTCGATATCATCCAGATAACGCGAAGTGAAATCGCAAGCAGCATCGGCAGTTGTGCTGTCGGCAATATTGCCCGCCACCGACGCCCAGGTGGACCAATCGGACAAGCGGCGCTTCATCTCTACAGGATGCCCTTCCACCTGAAAGTGCGATGTGGCGGCGCCCCAGAGAAATCCCTCCGGGAATGTGAGCGTGGTCTCGTCTTTGACGTTCGGGTCTTCCATTTGAAAAGATTGCCACTTGGCTAGTAACTAAAGCTTACCTGGTTGGCTTAATTGCAACCGATTACTTAATTATTGAGTTCGAATGTTCTCCTATTATTTTTCTAACAAGAAATCTCGTTTCTGGCTAGTCCTGCTGATGTCTTACTCAGGCATTCAGAGCCAATCCGGGTCATAATCAGACCGACCTGAGAGCAAAAACCGCAATCTGCCGATGCTCTCGGAGTGCCCACCAGTGCCTGACTCGCACCTTCGACATTAAGAGCGGAGATTGCCTTCGGTGATTGAAAAAATTCAGCAAACCACCCTCCAAGACTGTTTGCCCGTAGCGGACCGGACTGACTCCGTTACCAAGGAGTCGTCGTTTCTGATTTTGGGCGCTGTCTGCATTATTGTCCTTCTCAATTTCGCCGCGTTTCACGGTAGTTTGCGTGGATATTTTTTGGCGGACGATTTTGCCCATGTCGATTATTTGAAAACCGTCTTTAATGGGCATGCCCATTTGTTGGCACAGAATTTCTACTCGAACTGGATGCAAACTCTGGGCACGAGTTTTTACCGCCCCCTTATTTCCTTGACTTTAGCTTGCGATTACCTCCTCTGGGGAGCAAATCCAAATGGTTTTCACATCGCCAATTTTATTTTTCAGACGCTCTCATCGGTCTTTCTGTTCCTTTCTCTCAACTGCATGTTTCCCGCCCTCGACAGCAAAGCGCGCTTTCTGACGGCGTTTTTCGCCTCGGCACTTTTTGCCTGTCACCCACTGCATCCGGAAGTGGTGAGCTGGATTATTGCCAGAGTAGACAGCGTTTGCACGACATTCCTGTTTCTTTCTCTGTGGCTCTATCTTTTATCGCGCCAGTCGCAAGGCACGGCTGGTCTTAGATTTCAGATTTTCAGCCTGGCAGCATTCACGCTCTCGCTTATGTCTAAGGAAATGGCGATAACGCTGCCGCCAACCATCTTTTTGTACGAACTGGTAAATTCATTTTTCAGCTGCGACAAAACAGAGCAAGAATCCTGGCAAAACAAAATCAAAGCAGCCTTGATTGCCACAAAATGGCATATTGCCTTTCTCCTTATCTACCTGGGCTTCAGGACTATCGTATTGGGAACCATCTTTGGAGGATACGGCGGGTCGATTGGAGACGGGCTGAAGCAGTCTATCTGGAAGCGCTGGTTTCAAGAAGGCTGCCTGTGGCGCTTGTTGTTTCCATTCAATGACCAGGTTACGCCGCCCGGCGATTTTTTGAGACTGGTATTCAAACTGATAACGGCCGGCGCTTTCGCGCTGCCAATCGCAAGAATGTTCACAAAAAAGAGGAAAACCTCAGCTCTGCCTTTTGTTTTGTCACCATTTGCGATTTTTGCAGCCGGCTGGTTTGTAGTCGCACTGGCGCCAACCGTGCAAGTATTTGATATCACAGCCAATTTGCAGGGAGGCAGATTCGTCTACCTGGCGACGGCTCCTGTGGTCTTATTTTTGTCCGCCCTGACCTTCGGTGCGGGCGACCCTGAGACAAAAAAACATGGCAATCTGTCCTTGATTGCGGCCCTCAGCATTGGACTTGCAGTTGCTTTCACGTGTGCCTATTGCGTCCTTGCAGTACTAAATAACAAACCCTGGCAAGAAGCTTCCAGGGCAGTAAGCAATCTCAGAGCGTGTGTTGAGAGGGAATTGGCAGGAAAGCCGCCCGATTCAAAAATCGCTTTGCTCAATTTGCCGCCTCACCACAAAGGCGCGCACATGCTCTACAACGCAGCTATGTTCTCGGTAGCGCTCAAACCACCCCTTTCCAAAGACGACTTGACCAGACGAGTGGTTACTTTTGAACCGGTGACCTTCGGCGACGCAAATTTGATCAACAGAACCAGATTCAAAAATTTGCTCGCCGATAAAAAACTGATTGGTGTTTTTGTTTGGAATAGCGACAGCCAGAAGCTGATTGCTATGAAAGACC
>JADZFV010000462.1 GCA_020854255.1 Candidatus Melainabacteria bacterium
AGTTACAAAAGCCGCCAGGCTGATGCTGCTGGCGGCGCTCCCGGGCTTTTCCCGTTAATACTACGTTTCATATTGCTTCCAGCGCCGCAATCAATTCATCAATGGTTTGAAAGCGCTGTTCGGGTTGTTTTTTCAAACAGCGCTCCACAATATCTCGCATGGACTGCTGGATATCAGCCTTGGCAGGCATCGGTGGCGGTGCGGTATAAATATGCGCCGCAATTGTTTCCATAGTGCGCTTTGATTCGAAAACCGGCACGCCGGTCAGAGCATGATACAACGCGCAACCAATCACATAGATATCCGAGACTGCCGTTCTTTCTTCACCCTGCCAGTACTCAGGACTGGTGGTCAGGGGATCGCCGTATTGATCTCGAGTCCTCAAAGTCGCCCTAATCCATCCCAAACTGCGCACCAACTTATCGGTAAGTCCGAAGTCAGAAATTTTCACAACAGGATGAGCCTTCAAATTCGAGACATAGATTTTGCTCAACTTCAGATTGCTGTGAAAAACGCCTTGCGAGTGGGCGTATTTGAGCGCGCCGCAAACGGGAAGGAAAATCTTCACTACTTCCGCAGTCGACAATGGTCCTCGATCTTTCAGCATTTGCGCCACGTTGGGCGACTGAAAAAACTCCATCACCAGGAAAAGTTCGCTCTTCGTCAGCCATCCCCATTCGACAATGGAAGCGATTGAAGAGTGCTGCAAAAGCGCCCAGGCCTTGCACGACTGAATGATATGAGCTGTTTCTGTCTCGCGATGGACGCCTGAATGAAAAACTTTCAACGCGTAAGGACGGCCCAGTCTGATGTGTTCGACCTTGTAGACTTCAGTGAGCGAACCTTTTCCGACCCAGCTAATCAACTTGTAGTGCTTAGCCGCGATTGCGCCGGCCTTCGGCTCTTCCTTTCTCTTCAAGTAAGATCCGTCCGCCGGGCAAACCAGAATTCTCTTGTCGTCGAAGGTCTTCTGGCAGATCTGGCAAATGGAATGCTCTGTCTCGCGGCTGTCCTTGAGCCATTTTGCTACTTCCGAATCGTCATCAAGACTTTCTGTCTCTTCGTCAATCTTTGGAGATGTTCTCAAAACAGTGACTGATTGAATTCCATCGCCATTTGGTTCAATGAAGACCTGCAAAAATGCGGTTCCTTTCTTGCCAAGCAGCATCAAGCTGCCATTGCGCACCGGCACTGAAATGCCGGCGCGAATCCATTCGCCATCCAGTGCGGTGCCATTTGTGCTCTTCAAGTCCTTTGCGCTGACGCCTTCCGGATGCGCAAACAACTCAACATGGGTGTTGGAGACTGTAATGTCTTGAATGAAAATTTGATTGGCAGACTTTCTCGTAGGCGTTCTACCAATCAGAAGCGACTCGCCTTTCTTCAAATCAAAACGCACTTGCGAATTTTGATCGTTCAATGTGGGAATTGTCGCGGTCATGCCAAGATACATCCTCGTTGGACAATCGCGTATATCTTACAGAGCAATGGGGAGGCTCTACAACTCCAAGTCGTAAAAATTACTAAGCGGCAGCCTGTGCCTTTCTCCTGTAATTCATCAGATACGGCAAGGTCGAGTCGCGCACGAATGAATCACGAAAACGCCATAAGAACGCATCGAGCATGAAGTGAGTGTTGGACAGTCCCATGACGACTCCACCCAGTATGGAAGGAATCAGCCCACCTCCCAGAAAGACGGAGCCGAACTTGCAAACATACCATACACCCAATACGCTCAAGCAAGCAAGCAAAAACAGCGGCACGGCTGATATCGCCGGCAGATTGCCAATCTGATTTTCGTCCTTGTATTTGTTTTTCACGAGATTGAAATTTAAGCCGAGATATTGGCACCAGTGGATTGTTACGGGGATCAAAATGGCGTCGCCATAGTGCTTGCCGAAAAAAGCAAATGGCATGAAAGAAATCACCGACACAAACCAGAAAGCGAATGCCGGTATGTTAATCAGAGCGCCGGCGCGAACCTGTTTCCAGAGTTCCCAGAGGTAGCGGGCGACACTGTAAACAGCAATTACTGCCAGTCCGCCAAAAAAAACCTTCCAGTAGATTGAATCGAATGAAGTGAGATAGAGTCTGTAGAAGTAGAAGAGTGAAAACACAACGGCAGGAATTTGCTGACTGCGCATTTCGACTTTCCGGTCTACAACAGCTTCTCCATTGGACTTATCATGGTACAAAAGCAAAATGCCGCAGTTTTGCTGAACGATGTGCTGAATGCTCCAGGTCAAAGCAACGAGCTGTCCCAGCCATGTGGCATAAACATTCAACAGCACGGACATCAAAATAACCAGAGCCGGTCCCAGGAAAAATATCAATCTCCTGGTGTTGGCGCTCTTCCAGTAGTTTCTGTTCTTCTTGTCCAGATACACAAAGAGCGTCGGTCCCAGATGAAGAGGTCCGGCCCCGAAGGCATCCAGCGCCAGGAGGAAAATGAGCGGGTTGGTATCGAACGACACCGCCTGAGCAAGCGCAAACAGCATTACGCCGTAAAGAACAGGCAAAAAGAAGAAAATCAGGTCGGTATTTCGCCCAAACAGCCAGGAGCACATGTACCTGTCGGAAGCTGTTGGAAGGGCGAGAGATTTCATGAAGACAAATTCCCGGATACAAGCGCCCCGTTCGGTCCGAACGGTGTTAGGTTTATTCCCCTAAGGAGGGAAAAGTAGTCATACCCCAATTCTTAAAGCTTTGTCTAAACAACTTATCTTCAGCTTTCTGTGTTTAATGTCAGAAGACATTCTAAATTATTATTCTATTATGCCTCGCCAACTGGAACAGTGCTGCTTCGTAGAAATGCTGGTACGCCAGGCGTTGCGACATTCGACTGCGCATTTTAGACACGCATGTACTTCACCCCCTCATTTCCATCAAATTGCCCGATTCGTACCGTCCAAGCCCCGTGTAGAACATGATTACACCGGCGATTAAGACAGCAAGCGCTCCAGCGAAGGAGTAAAGCGCTTCCGTCATGGACATGTGCCTGAGAGCACTTACCGGCAGGTGACTGACGAACATCGCAGGGATGAGGGTAAACAGCAAAATTTTGACGAAGCCCTGGAAAATCGGCGATGGGTAAGTGCTGAACGTAATCATGGCAATGCGCAATTGCGTGGAGACTGAATCGGCGCTGCCCATAAAGAATGCCAGACTGCCTGTGAAGACACTGAATCCGACAAACAGCACTGCAACCGAACATATCAGTGCCAGAAAAAGACAGAAATGCGGTAAATCGGGTTTTACAAATACTGCGTAAACGACGATACCAAACAGCGCGTCGCCCCATGAGCTGGCGCTGCTTCTGCCCAGCAAGAGATGCGGCAACACAGCTCTGGGATAGAGCAGCCATGAATCAAGTTCGCCCTTCATGATGATTCCGGGCAGCATCAATGCGTTTCCCATCACCATGTGTGCAAGCCCGAATCCGGACGCCGCAATTGCCCAGAGTGTAATGACGTCGTTGACGCCCCAGCCTTTCACGACTGGAAATCGTGTGAAGAAAAGGCACCAGAATGCAATCCAGACAAAATCGTTGATGAACATTGCCACCATTTGCGAGATGAAGGCGCCGCGATATGCCAAAAGCGATTTAGTGTTGATCTTGATATACGCGCCGGCAAGGTTAAGATACGAGGTCAGCCAATTCATCGCTCAACCTCCATGTGAAAAAACGCGTTTGAGCGCGGTGTTGTAAACGATGCAAATCACAAAAGTGAAAAGCAGTATGGCGACAAATTGCTGAGCAAGAATTGAGAGGAACAAACTCAGATCACCTGTCACAAATATTCGCGCAGGACCATAAACAATTGCCGAGAAGGGAAGTATGCGAAGGACTTGCTGCCAGCCTTCAGGAAAGAGTTCCAGAGGAATCAACATCCCGCCCAATATCATTGTCATCCGCGAGTATATGAGCGTAAGACCCGTAGTATCTTCGAGCCAAAATGCCGCCAGGCCGATCAAGAAGTAAATCGTAAAATCAAGCGCGAATGAAAGTGGCAGCAAAAGCAAAAACATCACAAAGCCTTGAAATTGTAAATCCAGCGGGCCGACAAACATCAAAGCGATGATCGAGCCCACGATAAAGTTGATGACGAATGAAAGTACGCGTTCTCCAGAAGTAGATGCGAGCATATTCAACGGGTACGACATCGGTCGCACCAACTGCATTGCCAGCGTACCGGTGCGAACATCTTGATCGACAAGAGTAGCAATCGGCGGCAATGACATGATGATGGACTCGGTGACGACCAGATACCAGAGCATCTGTTTCAACGATAAACCACCAAGAGTGGTTTGATTTGTCTCAGCAAAAGTTACGCGCCACAAGCAAAGGAAGATATACAAGACAACAAAGAGAAAAATAGTCTTGCTGCCGATCTCGCGGAAATATGCAAGTTTCGACCTGATGCTCGTCAGAGCGATGTAAAAGTATTTGCTCATAGCACTTCGCCGCACATCAGGTTGCACCTTCTTCCGATTCTTCCTCTTCCGGTTCTTCCTCTCCGGCATCGACACGGGGTGCCGAATAGATGTGCGCAATAATTTCTTCCAGTGGTGGATCTTCAATTGTGATATCCACGACCGTGCCGATCCTCATGATTTCAGTCATGACGCGCTCGATCGAGACAGCCAGAGTGTCGACTTCGAATTTGAACGCGTGTCCGGATTCTTTCAGTGTTTTCACACCTTCGAGCGTAATCGACTCTGGCGTATCGGCATATTTGACGCTGAGAACCTTCTCGCGCAAGTACTGCCTGCGCACGCGCGAGACTTTATCATCCAAAACAACCCGGCCGTGATTGATGACGATTACACGTTTTGCCACATGCTGAATATCTCCGGCATCGTGACTGGTGAGAAAAACTGTCACGCCATTTTCTTGATTCCACTCTCTCACCAGATCGCGCAATTCTTGCCTCGCGATCACATCAAGACCAATGGTCGGTTCATCGAGAAAAATCACTTGCGGTCCATGCAAAAGACTGCACGCCACTTCAGCGCGCATACGCTGTCCCAGCGAGAGTTTGCGAACGGGAGTGTCGAGAAATTCACCAAGTTGAAAACGCTCGATCAACATATCTCTTCGCGACTCGAACAGATCTCTTTTGATTTCATAGATTTTCGACAACAATTCGAACGTGTCTCGTGGAGGCAAGTGATACCACAGTTGCGAACGCTGCCCGAAAACAACGCCAATGCGCCGTGCCAGCCGAGTTCGCTCCTTCCAGGGAATGCACCCGAGCACAGTTGCGTCACCGGAAGTCGGATGCAAAATCCCGGTGAGCATTTTTATGGTCGTAGATTTACCCGCGCCGTTTGGTCCGATGAAAGCGACCGACTGTCCCTTTGGTATAGCCAGCGTAATGCCGTCAACGGCTTTCACTTGCGTTGACGACCAGCGCAGTCCGTCGCGTTTTTTCAGCACGAAATTCTTTACGAGCTGATTGACACTGACTGCATTTTCCATTCGGCAGCGCTACCTTCTGCGCTTACGCTTAGTCGATTGAGTAGAACGGGAACTGCGCTTCTGCGCCGACCTGCGCGCTGTGGTCTGTTTCTGAACTACCTTGTTTGACCGCCCCTGCTTCTGAGATGTAGTGGGCTTTGCAGGTATTGAAACTGCTTTTGGAGCTGGAGTCGCAGCGGCTTGTTTCGGCACCGATTTTGGAGCGGCTCCCTGCAACGGATTTTGCATGTAGCCAGGTTGCGCTGGTCTCAACAAAGATCCAGGCACTGGAATTGCCGGTACCGACGTCGCGGCAGGCGCAGGTGTAGGTGCAGGATTCTGTGCCTGTTTCTTTTCCCAATTGCGCAGCATTGTCACACCATTTTCAAACTCGGCTGCACTTGAATAAAAGTTGTGCGCTCCATTATTTTGATAGGGGTTACGCACGTAATACAAATAAGTAGTGTGCTCAGGATTGAGCGCCGCCAGCAAGGAAGAGAGCCCCGGCGAGCCGACCGGCCCCGGCGGCAAGCCTTTGAAAATGCGAGTGTTATAAGGAGAGCGGCGATCGATGTCGGATTGGTAAACCTTACCGTCGTTGCGCCACTTACCTTCGATTTTCGCGGCATAAACAACAGTCGAATCTATACCCAGAGGCATGCCTTTACTGAGGCGGTTGTATATAACCGAAGCGACCTTAGGTCTTTCCGACTCGAGCTTTGCTTCAGTTTCGATAATAGATGCGACAGTGACAACATCATGAATTGAAACCTTCTTTTCAAACGCAGGTTTTGCCAGGTGTTCTTTCCAAACCTTTCTAAAACGCGTGACCATGCCGCGCACAACTTCCTTAGGCGTCATTCTCTCAACGATGAAATAAGTGTCCGGGTACAAATATCCTTCTAGATTTTTCGCAAACGGATCTATATCCGAAATAAGAGACCGATCACTCATAAGCGGCAGCGCTTCCGTATCGGTTTGCAGCTTGAGCGCAGGCAAGGTCCTCATCGCCCTGGCAATATCAAAGCGGTTCCAACCTTCCAAGATCGTCAGTTTTTCCGAATGTGCTCCGGCCCGTAAAACGTCTATTACGCCCAGGGGGGACACCGGCGAATGAAATTGATAATTGCCCGCTTGAACGATGGGTGAGCTACCTGTCACCTTCAAGTAAACTCTGAGCGGCAAAATATCTGTGAGAATGTCTTCTCGTGCCAGAAGTGCCAGCGCATCTTCGAAGGTGGCACCGCGCGGGATCGCAATCGTTATCCTCGGCTGCCGCAAATCATGCGGCTCCGTCAATGCCTGCCATTTCCCGTACAGGAAATAACCCGCCGAGAGACCACAAACAAGCAGAATAGCAAGCGCCACGCGCAAAAACATCATAGAGAAATAGTATATCGAGGAAAACGCATCCAGGGAAAAACCCCAGGGTTGATCTGGTGAACTTTGGACTGACCTTTGCTTTTTGAACGCTTACAGTGGCGTTGTTGGTCGGATACCAAAATTGACACAACCCCACCCGGTAATTCAGATGCTAATCAAGGAGACGACTTCAATGAATAATCACGTTGCAACGACTCACATCGGCAACCAGGTCAGCCGCATCAGACGTTCGTCGACGGAGTCGTTCTTGAAAGCTGTGGTAAACCTCGACCAGGTCAGCCACGACCAAGTCATGAACACCATCGTCAGCCTCTATCCGGCATTCGAAGCGCCTGTCGCTTCCAGTCTGGACGGAACAAAAAACTAAATTTAGACCTGGGAGCGCCGGCAGCTCGCCGGCTTCTATACTTTTTAAACTTTAGAGCGCAATTGATCGGCGTCGACAATCACAGTATCGCAAAAGCGGCATCTGGGCTCGAAGCCGCCCGGTGTGCGAATGACTGTATGACCGTAAAGGGCGCAGTTTTGCGGCAAGCGCTTGTCTTTCGGCTTGTAGGAGAAGAATGCAAGCAGCTCCTTCCACCATCTGACGGCAGTCTGCTTCAGTTCGAACTTGGCTCCGACCTTCTGCATTTCCTGAGTCCGCAGCGAACGCACTTGTTCGCGGGTGATTCTCTTGACCTTCTCGCCATTTGGGTTTTCTAAAGAACCCAATTGAATGGATGCCGGATATTTGCCATTCCTATCTTTTTCGACTCGCTCTACCACTTTTCTTGCTCCTTTCGGGTTTTTGGGGCTCGCGCACAGCACGAAATACGGTCCAGCCTCCTGAGATCCCCACTATTGAAAGACGATATGAGTTTAAAATCAATGGTAATTCTGCTAACCCAATCGACGGGCAGAAAATTTCCGCGTGCAAATCCGCGAAAGGCAAGCCAAATGGACCGCAAAGAGGTTTTAGCCGGGGCAAAGCGAATTGTCATAAAGCTTGGCACCGCCGTGCTTATGAAAGAGGAGGGCGGAATCGCGCTTAGCCGTTTCTACGCCTTCATTGAAGGAATCGCAGCATTGATGAAAGAAGGCAAAGAAGTCTTGCTTGTGACGTCAGGCGCCGTCGGGTTGGGCGTTCAGAAGCTTGCACTGGATAAAAAACCCAAACTTCTGCCGATGAAACAGGCGTGTGCGGCAGTCGGACAGGGTCGACTCATGGCATTGTATTCCGACGCCTTTCAAGGACTGGATATCATCACAGCCCAACTACTTTTGACCGAGGAAGATTTTTCCAACCGCACCCGCTATCTCAACCTGCGCAGCACTATCGCAGAGTTGATCAGGCTGAAGGTTTTGCCCATCATTAACGAAAACGACTGTGTGTCTACTGCTGAAATCGAATCGGAGAAAGACTTCGAGTTCATGAAAGTCAATTTCGGCGACAACGACAAGCTTTCCGCTCTTGTTGCCAGCAAAGTGGAGGCTGACCTGCTCGTCATTTTGACGGACGTGGACGGGCTATACACGGACGACCCGCGCAAGGCAGACAGCGCAAAGCTCATACCGCTCGTGCCGGCGATAACTTCAGAGATTGAAAAACTGGCGTCAGGCCCGCAGGCGCCTGGAAAGATGGGTCGCGGCGGCATGAAGACTAAGATTGAAGCGGCGAAAACAGCAACCCAGTCGGGGTGTTTGGTGATTATTGCCGGCGGCAAGGTGCCCGATGTCATCCCCAGGCTTTTTGCAAATGAGGAAATCGGCACCCTATTCCTTCCCCAACCTGGATTGACCGGAAAGAAGCGCTGGATTGCCTTTGCCACCACAGTCAAGGCGGCCCTGGTAGTCAATGAAGGCGCCAAAACCGCGCTGAAAAACGGTAAGGCAAGCCTCTTACCGGCTGGCGTCATAAAGGTGCGCGGGCAGTTCGAAAGAGGTGATGTGATTGGCATCATGGACGATGCCGGATTGGAATTCGCGCGCGGCATCGCCAATTACTCGAGCGATGAAACCAAGCAGATCTCCGGGCAACACTCGAACGCTATTGACGCCAAGATTGAAGTTCGAAATTATGACGCCATCGTCACACGTGATAATATCGCTTTGCTTGAAACCGCGTAGAATCGAGCGTAGAAACATAAAGGGCGCTGGGAAAGTCCGAGAAATCAGTTGGATAAGCAGGCAAGAAATGGCTGAATCAGTTTTGGCGCAAGTGCAAGAAGTCGCTAAACAAGCGCGACTTGCTTCATGCCGCCTGGCTCGCTTTACCAGGGAGAAACGCACGGAAGCTCTGCTTGCCATGGCTGAGCACTTGAGCACAAACGAGTCGAGCATTTTGGCAGCGAACAAAATTGACCTTGCCAATGCTCAGGCACTTGTCGAGCAAGGAAAAATGCCGTCCTCGTACTTGAAACGTTTAAAGCTGGACGCGGAAAAGCTCAAGGGTGTAATAGATGGAGTCCGCCAGGTGGCTGAGCTTGAAGACACGCTCGGAAAAGCCACACTAAAAAGAGAACTCGATGACGGCTTGAATCTTTATAGAGTCAGTTGTCCGATCGGAGTGGTTCTTGTAATTTTCGAGTCTCGCCCCGACGCATTGCCGCAAATTATGTCACTGCTCGTGAAAAGTGGAAACGCCGGTCTCATTAAAGGCGGCAAAGAAGCAGAAAATTCCAATCGGGCGATTTTCGATTGCCTGACCGCGGCGCTGAAATCCGTCCACTACCCCGAGGGTGCATTCTTTCTATTATCCGGACGGGAAGAAGTTGCCGATCTGCTCAAGCTGGACAAAGAGGTTGACCTCGTCATTCCACGCGGATCAAACGAATTAGTGCGGCACATTCAAGAGAATACTCACATTCCAGTGCTCGGACATGCCGATGGCATTTGCCACGTTTATGTCGACGAGAAGGCAGATTTAGAGATGGCTCTGAAACTTGCCGTAGACAGCAAGACTCAATATCCTGCCGCCTGCAATGCAATTGAAACGCTCCTGGTGAACCGCAAGATCGCCGATGTTTTCCTCAAGAAAATTGTTGACGCCTTGCAGGAGAAAAAAGTAGAAGTGCGCGTCGAAAAATCTGCAATTGACTTTTACAACCTCAAAAATGTCGGCACCGCCGACAATACTGATTGGTCAACCGAGTACTCCGATCTAACGATCTCAATCAAGGTTGTAGACTCACTGAGTGAGGCGATCGAGCATATCAACACTTTTGGATCATCTCATACGGAATGCATAGTCACAGAAGACATTGAAGCGTTTGAAAGATTTTTCGCGGAGGTAAATTCCGCCGGTGTCTATTTGAATGCATCGACGCGATTTGCCGATGGTTTTCGCTATGGATTCGGCGCCGAGGTAGGCATCAGCACAGGAAAAATTCACCCCCGCGGTCCGGTGGGAGTAGAGGGAATTATCACCTACAAATACAAACTTGTAGGACATGGACAAATAGTCGCCGACTATTCCGGCGAGAATGCGCGCAGTTTTAAACACAGAGAAATAAAATGAAAGAGGACGTTACCAAATGCTGAAGAACAAAAAGCTTGCCGTCATTGGGGTCGGCAAGCTTGGCGAAGCACTCATTTCAGGTTTGCTCAAGAAAGAAGCAGTAAGCGCTTCAGACATTTGTGGAACAGTTGGTCACGAACCTTCATTGCAGCGCGTTAAAGAGCGGTTGAATATTGAAGTCACTCTCGACAATCAAAAAGCCGTCAAAGACAGAGATGTCATCCTGCTTGCGGTAAAACCCCAAAACATGGACAGTGTTCTTCACGACATATCAGCGGTTGTGACGAAAAAGCAATTGATCATTTCAGTGGCCGCGTCAGTGACAACCGCTTTTGTCCAAGAACGGCTGCCTGAAGGCATTCCTGTTGTCCGGGCCATGCCGAACACTCCATCAGTCATGAATGCCGGCATGGCCGGACTCTGCACCGGTTCTGGTGCCACTGACGAACACAAACAAATGTCCGAAGAGATTTTCAAATGCGTAGGTGAAACGGTGTTTGTAGACGAATCGCTGATGGACGGTGTTACCGCACTATCGGCAAGCGGTCCGGCTTATCTTTACGTTGTTATCGAATCGCTTGCCGAAGCCGGCGTCAAGCTGGGAATTCCGCGCGATGTCTCAACACTTCTGGCGGCTCAGACCATGCTGGGCTCGGCACGCATGGTTCTCGAATCAAAGGCTCACCCGGCTCTCTTGAAAGACATGGTAACGACGCCGGCAGGTTGCACCATCGACGGTCTGATGGAGCTTGAGGAAGGGAAATTAAGAGTGACGCTTATCAAGGCCGTAGTGAAAGCAGCCGAGCGCGCGCGCGAGCTTGTTAATACGCAAAGTACAAAACCCAGGACATAGCTGCTTTGAATCTCACCAAAAACTCCAATCACCAGATTGGTTTGTCTTGTGGAGGGGTAAGTTATCAAAAAAGTATTTATATGTAGAAGGATGTCGTCACCGTACTGACAGCGAAACCTGGTGATATTTAGCGTGTCGAAACCAGCAATCAGTCGCAAATCCGAAGCCGGTGTTTTGATCGGTTTTCTGCGGCAGTTTCTTAAATCGTATGCTTTGAGAATGATCTGCCTGGTTGCATTCGTGCTTGCCATTGCCATAGGATTTGACCGCTATTATCAAGACTCGGTCTTGCCGAGAGACGCTGTCACTTTCGTCCGTGAAATATCTGGCAAAAGAAATCCCAAGGCGGAATGGAACCGCTTCGAGTTCATCGAAGACGCAAGAAGAAAAGGCTGCGTATGGCTTTTTTTTGCCAATCCAGCCGGGCGGATTGACAGAGATAATCCGATGCCCCCGCCGCCTATCAAGAAATTCTATCCAAGTTCGCGAGTTTATTTCTACCGCGGCGAGCGTTTTTTTGATGCCGCCAGCAACACGCAGTACGGAACCTATCATGCCGGCTTTCGCAATGACTATTTGTTCCGGCGATTGCTCGCTGCCGGCTCAACCTCACTGCCGATTTTTCTGATCATACTGTGCA
>JADZFV010000463.1 GCA_020854255.1 Candidatus Melainabacteria bacterium
ATGGAAGCAATTATCCGCAAAGAGAAAGATGCAGCCAATCGACCGCCCAAGCACAAGATCGCCACGGTGGACAGTGGCTGCAACCTGTGCGGCTCATTCAGGCGCATACTAGTCACTACCGGCAAAGAGCACGAATACACAAATACAACCGACGACATTTTCAATGTAGTCAGATGCACCGGCTGCCAGCTCGTCTATCTTGACCCGCGCCCGGACTTTCGCGAGCTGGGCACTATTTATCCGCCCAATTATTATTCTTACAATCAAGATATTTTGCGCCGAAAGGCTAATCCGAAGTCCATACTCAGCACCATCCGGTATAAAGGCTTCCGGGCGAGAATAGAGAAGTCGCTCGAACTTTGCGGTCTGAAAGGGAAGGGCAAGATAAAAATTCTCGATATCGGTTGCGGTGACGGGCATCTGCTCAATCTCTACCGGCAAGCGCATGGTGATAAGGTCGAGACCCATGGCGTCGATTTCATGCTGGAAGCTGTGGTTTTAGCTTCTGCAGCCGGACATCTTACCTATAAGGGTCGCTTTGAAGATGCCGAAATCGAAGGCGACCAGTTCGATTTAGTCATTGCCAGTCACGTCATCGAGCATGTCAGTGACCCCGTGTGGTTCTCTGAGAAAGTCTTCAAAGTGCTTAAACCGGGCGGTGTCTTCTGGTTTGAAACACCTAATATCGGCTCGGTTGACGCAAAATGGTTTAAGAACGGGCACTGGGGCGGTTATCACTTCCCGCGTCACTGGTATTTCTTTACGCCAGAGACGGTCAAGCTACTGGCTGAGAAAACCCGCTTCATCCAGGAATCCGTCGATTACGTGCCCAACGCTATTTTCTGGTTCTGGACATTTCACAGTTTGATTGTCACCAAGGGCGAGAAGCTCAGACCGCTTGCTGATCTGCTCTTTCCGCCGGTAGACTTTCAAAAAGACTCGATCGCCAACTTTTTGAGGATATGCCTTTTCTCTGTTGTTGACGTTTTGATCAAGCGTTTTACAGGGCAGACATCAAATATGATCGTGGTTTTCAGGAAACCTCAATTTTAGTTGCACCATTCATTGAGTTTGGAAAACACTCCAGTACCTGACCTGAGTGAATCGTCGTCAATTGCGAACGGCGATACTCTGACGATGCCTCTTTGCCCGTCCTGCGGAATGAAGCTGGCGCTTGGAACCATCAAATGTCCGAACGACGGCACTGAGACAGTGACACAATTCAAAGCCGGCGCTGTTTGAGTCAGACCCGAGGTCTGACTCTGTTTCATTTTTCAGTTCTTCTCGGGCAAGCGCCGAAATACCGGAAGAACAACACAACGCAACCAGAGTCCAGCTCAGACACTGATAGATATGCCCGGTGCTTGGCAACCCGAAACGTCAGTCACGCCGGAGAAGATTAACATGATCTCAGATAGGCTTGCGAACCGTCATTGACATGTTAGAAGTCGAGCCTGTAGCCGCCTTCAGGGCAATGTCCAGTAGCGTAAAGGCCGATACGAATAACAGATTACGCAGGCTGTTTTTCTGAAATTCGGCAGGAGGGAAAAGGCGGTCGGCCAGTCGGCTGAAAAAACCGTTCTTCTGCCTGTCGGCAGAGCCAATCAGCGAATGCATCGTCCAGTTCCAAAAGGCCGGGGCCGGATGAAAATGTGTTTCTACAATCGTGAAGCCGCGTGCTTCGACAAGCCGTTTTAGCGTGGCAGGGCTGTAAAAGATCCAGTGCCTGGGAAAGTGATAGCCCCCCCAGTGGCGGTTCTTAAACCAACGGGCATCAAAAGCCTCGATATTGGGGGTCTCGATAAGGAAGATGCCCCCTGGCTTTAGCACTTCAAAAGCTCTTTGAGCAAAAGCCGTAGGATCGGCCACATGTTCGATTACATGCGTGGCCACTACGAGATCGAAAAACTGCTCGGGTATGCAGGCTTCCTCGAAGCGCCCAAAGTAGACAGTGTGTCCTGCGTTTCTCGCCAGCTGCACCGCTTTTTCATCGAAGTCGACGCCGAAAGTCTCGACATTTGCGCATCTCACTTGCTTGTACCAGTTGAGGGCGCGTCCATCGGCGCAGCCGATGTCCAAAACCTTCAGGCTGCCTTTTTGCGCTGACAGTGACAGTGCGCGCTCCAGACGGCTCAAATAGACATTGCGGCGGGCTCTGTAGAGCAGTGAATTGGTATTTTCCTTTTCTACGTTTTTCTCGGCCAGATGATACGCATAATATTCGCTGGGATAGATGGTGGACAACTCTGAGATATCCGGCCGCGGGTTGAGGTAGACCAATCCGCAGTCATGGCACTTGACCACGCGAAAAATATCAGATGTGGTGTTCTTATATTCGTGCTCAACCCCTTCTGTCACCAGGCTTGAGGCGCGGCTGCCGCAATTGTTGCAGCAGACCTCCACTTTCTTGATGCCTACTTTCATGGCACTTTGCACGGGGTATTCGGATTAATCCTCTTATTGATGGGTTTCCAGCATACAATTTTTACGATAGCAGGCTTCAAGATTCAACTTATGGAGCTTATGCTGCTGCATAATGCTAGGAGCCGGTATCCCTTGTAAGCAGTAAGACACCCCCATGCCGCCACGTAAGCAAGCGCCAGCGCAAGAAGAAAAGCAGACTCGCTCTGGTTCGTGGGTTCAGGTCGAGGGCGGCCCGATTCTGGCATGCATAGACATGGGCACCAACTCATTTCACATGATTGTTTGCCAGGCCAGTTCCGAGCGTGACCATTTCGAAGTGATCACTAAAGTAAAAGAGGCGGTGCCTTTTTTTAGAAGATCGCTGACTGCCCACTATATAGACGAAGTGGCCCTGAGTTCTGCCATAAGCATTTTGAAAGTGATGCGCAAAAAAGCCTACGAGAATGGTGCCGATTCAATCATTGCCGTGGCTACATCAGCCGTGCGCGAGTCGCGCAACGGTGCCGAAGTTCTAAGCAAAATAAAAGAAGACTTGGAAATCGATGCACGCATGATTTCCGGCAAAGAAGAAGCGCGGCTGATCTATCTGGGTGTCTTGTGGAGCATGCCGAAGCTGAAAGGCAGCTTTGGTATTGTCGACATCGGCGGAGGATCGACTGAAGTAATCATGGGCGATCGCCACGCTATTGCTTTTGCCGAATCGTACAAACTTGGTGCCGCCCGGCTTACACAACGTTTTTTCAAAAAAGGTCAACCCACCCAGGAAACTCTGCGCGAGTTGCATGATGAAGTCCGCGGCGTTCTCAGACCGGCTGCGGCCAGGCTGGAAGAGCTGGGCGGCGTGCAGCAGTTGATTGGCACTTCCGGAACCATTCAGTCACTTGCGAAAATCGACCGAGTGCGCCAGGGCAAGCCTGGTCAAGAACTTCAGGGCTGGAGACTTTCGCAAAAGAGACTGGAAGAGATTGTTCTTTTGATTGAAGAAAGTTCGATCAAACAAGAAAAAATCAAAGGTGTAAGTACCGACAGAAGTCAGACTATTTTGGCTGGAGCGATCGTGCTTTTGGAGGCTATGCGCTCTTTCAATGTTTCTGAAACGATTGTGTGCTCGGCTGCGCTGAGAGAAGGTTGCGTTGTCGATCGATTTTTGCAAACCGGCTGGCTGGATGGCGGACTGAAAGAACACCGCGATCCGCGCTCTGCATCAGTGCATCAGCTGATGGACAAATATCATGTTTCCTACGATCATGCAGAGCAAGTTGCAAAAATCGCCTCTGACATTTTCATTCAAACACGCGGCATCTTGCATGAATACACGTCTTATGTAGGACACTTGTTGTGGTCGGCGGCCATGCTGCACGACATCGGTATGTTCGTCGGCCGAAATGGGCACCACAAGCATTCATATTATTTGATCAAGCACTCCGGCCTGCTCGGTCATTCCGAAGAGGAAGTGGGCATTATCGCTGCGATTGCTCGTTATCACAGAGGCAG
>JADZFV010000464.1 GCA_020854255.1 Candidatus Melainabacteria bacterium
ATAGAACGGCAAACGCTCTATCCAGACCGTTTTTCGATTCGGCGCCTGGCCAAAGCGATCGACATTGAGCCCTCCTACTTGAGCAAAATTGAGCGCGGTCAACAACCACCGCCCGGTGAAGAGACCATCATCGCTCTGGCAAGAGAGTTGGACGAAAATCCTGATGTGCTTTTGGCTCTTGCGGGTAAAGTATCCAAAGAGCTTCAAGAGATCATCCGCAAGAGACCCAAATTGTTCGCTGAGTTAATCCGGCAGATGCAAGACATGCCGGAACACGCTGTTCTCAGACTAGTTCGCGAAGTTCGCGACGGAAATTGGTGAGGATGCATAAATGATTGAGCTACAACGCGATCAACTAATTTTTTCATTTCCTGAAGTTCACCCGGACGCAAAATTGACGATTTCATTTCAGCGCACGTTGCGTGTGCCTGATGATGGTTTCAAATATGCACTGCCTCCTGGATTTGCAAGATTCCCGATCAGGCACGTGGATGACTTTGCACAGCGCGTGCCCAAGAGATGGATCGAACACGGCGGAGTGATGCTGCCGATGTATCAATCCGAGGCTATGTGGCTGCATTTTTCCCCACACTATGTTGGCTCAAGGGGGCAATATCCTTTTGCCATCAGAGTTTTGACAGGCAAGATTGATGCCATCACCGGAGAAACGTATTCGCCAGGTCTTAGCAAAAATCCGCAGAATTATGTAACGTCACCGGGACAACCATGGCTGGATGGATATTGCGTTGGCAAGGGAGTCGTGCGGCAGTTCGTCGCGATGCCGCTTGGTGAAGGTTATACAGCAGAAGAGCAAATAACTGGAAGCGATGAACATGGCGGAGTGCAAATCGTTGTTTATCCAATGAAAAAAGAAGCATACGAGAGGCATTGCCCAGAGAACAACTACAGAGTAAAGCATCTAAATCGGATGAGTTGCGCTACAGTATTAGATTTTGAAATGGGCGTCGCACCGGGAGGACAGATAGATCAGCAAATATATGCCGATCGGTTTGATCCGGCCGATTGGGAAGAAACGTCAAGCCGATGCTTCGTTCACATAGTCAACTCAAAAGTGTGGCGGCAAGTTACATTGACTCGACCACCAATAAAACCACCAACCGCAAAGGAATATACAAAAGCGGGATTACCGTGGTTTTCTTATTATGATGATCAGTTGACTGAAGTCGATAGCACGGAGCCACTGGAGAGATTGCTTTCAGTAAACACGCTTAAACGGCTCTGGACTGGAAAGCAACTAGATGGGAATAAATCGTGCGATCCGAAAGTTGTGATTCCGATTCGCAATGGGCTTAGGAAAAACCAAGTACGCGAATCGAACCTGTAGTTATTTCCAGCCGAATCAGTAGTCTTTGAAAACCTCTCGACCGAGCCGGAATTCTCTCGAAAGAATCACCATATCGCAATTCGCTGTCCACCGGTGTATACGTTAAAGCGATTGTCCCGCACGAATCCCAGTAGCGTAATTCCGCAATCGCCATCAAGCTCGACTGCCAGGCTGGAAGGGGCTCCTACTGCTGCGACGATAGGAATGCCACCAGCGGCGGCGGCACCGGACCTTGACTTGTGTAGACTTCCTTCTTGGGAAAGGTCGAAGAAGAACTGGCGGGCATGCCAAAATTCTTTGCCAGAACGCCGGGCGGCGTCTGCGCTATCCAGTCGCTGACGCTGAAGGTCGCGAACTCAGAGAGTTTCAGAAACCCATCTATCAAGGGCTGCCTAATGGAAAAACCTTGGATCTAAGGCATTGTCCGACGACGATTCCTTATGGTCTTTATTGTTGCCTGAGGAGCCGTCTAACAACCAGTCGACTACAGTGGCAGTCCCCCTTCCGCCGTTTGATGCTTCGAGACGGGTTCCTCTTATTGCCAAATTACCTGCCATGTTACCAGCGAGGCTCCCTGTATCTTTAGCAACCGCACGAGCATACCTGTCAGGCTCCATTTTTTGCAGAAATCCTTCACTAATTTCGATATTGAGACCATCTTTACTCACTTTGATTTTTGTCGGATCAAATTTAAAGTCATATCCAGGCGCAACCGAAGTTCTTTGACCAGCAACTGCCTTGTACGTGGTTAGAGGTCCTGTCGGTGTAATGTCGCCGAAGCAATTGGCTGCATCGCCGGTGATCTTGATCCTGTATTGTCGATCTTTTAGATCTGAAACGCCGGTCTTAAGCTTGGATCGCAAATCGTCTTTAATGTCAGGCGAATTTGTACCGAAGGCCCGGCCCTTCGCTGTGCCATCAAGCGAGCCCTTTTCCAGGATTTGATTGATCTGGTCTTTTCTCAGATAAATATAGGTGTCTTTACCATCGCCAATGGCAGGGAATTTGTCGGGCATCTTGTCGTATCGGAAGCGCGTGCCCCATGCCGGTACATCGTCAGATACCTTCGATAGAAAATGAGCATCATCAAGAGCTCCTGCGCCCAGGGCTTTAGGGACTGCAGCCTCATCCATCTTCCCAAATTGGCGCGCTGCACCACCGATATCATCGGCGGTATTCTTGGATGCGCGCAAAAGCGCACTTCCGACTTCTATCGGACCCGATTTTGTTGCGATCTTACCTGCTATCCTGGCGAGTGCCATTGTCGGCATGATGTTCGCGACGGACAATCCAAGCTGAAGGCGATCTAGTTCGATTTGTTGTTCTGGCATCCCTTTAAAGGTATCTGCCATGATCTTCAGAGTGCTTCTTTCCAGTTCTGGTACCCCGCTAAACTCAAGGGCGATGTTCATTGCCATGCCTGCCGCATCTTTAGAAATGCCGGCGACGCCTCCTTCTTCCAGTCCTTCCCTGCTCAACTCCTGGCAAAATCGCTTAGCCGGTCCGGTGAGACTTTGCTCTTGATACCATTGCTCGGATACGCGGTCGACAAATTGCTCGATGTCTTGTCCTTCTGCCTTTGCCTTCTCTCTGGATGCTTGCTCCTTAAACGCTGCTTTTTGTTGCAGATATTCATTGAACTGAGCAACTCTGGCTTCATCTAAGCCTGCCGCTGGACTGATTGCCAGCGGCTCTCTTGTCAAAGGCAAAGAATGGCTAAGTAGCATGTCAAACAAAACAGATCGATCGAATGCGGAGCCATCTTTGAATAAGTCCACTTCCTTCTGCTCGATTGCGGCGTTCCTTCTCGATCGCGACTCATGTGCCACGACCGCGGATGGTTCTCGCTCTATCGTGGATCCTCTGCTCTCTGAGCACTGAGTAAGGTTCTCGCCCCTATCTAATCCATAATCGCTCTCATCCCGTAAACACGTTTTTTCAATGTTCTCCGGCTTTGCGCTGTTAACAGCATTGCCATACAAGGCAGCCGGGTCGCCAAAATCGATTGTGCCGTCCTGATTAATTACCGAGTCTTTATCTTTGCCGGACTGCCCCTGTGCAAACAACTCCTGTCTCTCTTCAAGGCTGACAGCCTGCGCGAGATTGGTCGACTCGACATTACTTTCGTTAGGCCGGTCGGCTACCGGTTTGGCATTGTTTTCAAAAGAACTGCTGGACACGTGAGGTTGTCCTTGGGAAGCGGATAGAGCGATCACGCCCGGTTATGCGAACCGCGCGTCTCTCGGCAAGAAAAATTAGTAAGCAAGTGCAGGGTAGCACAAAATATAAAGAATCCCGGACTGCTTGTCAAGCGATTGCTTGAAATCGACTAAATTTAGCGGTCATCCACTTCTCTTTATCCTTCACTTGCAATTCCTCAAAGCTATGACGTCGATCGGCTCACCGGCAGCCACCCGGCTGAACGACAATGAGCTCTTCGCCGCCTATCTGAATCGGGATGCTTTCACAAGCTCTGTAAAATCCCTTTGTCTTGAGAAGAACCGGGGGGCAAGCCGCGATTGTCCCTGTCCACCGAAGTCAGGCTGAGCTCGAGCAAGGTTGTACTGCTGTCCCCTAATGTACATGCCAAAAAGTACACTCGCGTTCCGTTCTCTATCGACGAAGAAAAGCGGAGCTTGGGAAATGCACTTTTCCTTTCTCCTCGCGAACTGATATGCCTGCTGTCGCGATACCGAACATCTCTGCGTTAAATAGCGTATTGCCACGCGACCTTGGGCGGCTCGCGAAGCCGCCCCTCACACATCCTTGAACCAGAAAGCCATCCAAACCCGCCAACAATATCTGACTATTGACACTATTTGTAGTGCCAAAGTCCGGACTTCGCTCAGACACTCGCATTAAAAAGCGGCAAACCAATTCCAGGTCCTTAACTCAAGAATTGCTCAATTCTCGCAAAGTGCACGGTATTGGATTTAGCACCAGCAATGCCTGAATCAGTCGTCTCTGCGTACATTGCTCAACCAAGATCAAACCACTGCGTTAGATGGGTTTTAGGAGAAAAGCTAATGCAATTCACTCTTTTCAATCAAAGTCGAAATGTTCAGCCTAAAACGCGCTGAGAGTTTTTTCGCTTGTTCGATGCTAAGACGCCGCTCGTAAAATCAGCACTGAAAGCGGGCACGAATTGAATTCCCGGACTAAAATCTAGGGATAACCCCCGGGTGAGTACTCACCGATTCTTAGTAAAATGACCGGCATTGGTGTTGCCGATTTGTATCCATATGTAGTCTAGCCAACAAATTCGGTTCTTCCGGCGCAGAGCCGCGCATCGCATACAGATTCATTTTAGGGAGAATCACTATGTCTCGTACTCGTCTTGGCATTTTTGTTCTTACCAGTTGCACAACTGTTCTTTCGATGTTTGCAATCGCAAGTTCGCAAGCGACGGTAACGTCCGGCAACAATAAAGCCGAGAGCAAACATAAGGATGTGAAAAAAGGCAACCAAAAGCAGGTAACAGCTGAAACGCTGGGCGGAACATCGCGCTTGCAAACATTTTTGAGTTGCGACAAGCCCATCTACAAAGGTGGAGAAACAATCTACATTCGTGGCGTCATGCTGAATGCCAATGACCACAAACCACTTCCTGCTTCCGAGATCGTGAATGCTTCAGTGCAAATACGTGGTCCCAAAGGCGAAGTCGTATCCGGCGGACTTACATCCGTGCAAGACAGCGTTTGGACTTATTCGTGGCAAGTGCCGGACGGACAAGCCGGCGGTGAGTACAAAATCCTCGCATCCTATATAGGCGACGGCTACGCACCGGCAAAACGGAAGTTTGAAATTCGCGCCTACCGAGCGCCTCGATTGAATTCGCAAATCAAGTTTCAACGCGACGGCTATGGACCGGGCGAGAAAGTCACTGCCACGCTTGAAGTGAAGCGCGCCGAAGGCGGTGTTCCTTCAGGTGCGAAGGTAACAGTGAACGCGCGCGTGGATGGCATCGAAATCCCAGCCGAGAGTGGCACCGTAGATGCTACCGGTCACTGCACTGTCTCATTCCTGTTGCCCTCTTCAATTCCTCACGGCGAAGGCACGCTTGCACTCATTGTGCAGGATGGTGGCGTCGTCGAGACGGCGTCCAAGTCAATTCCGATATTGCTTCAATCTCTCGATCTACAAATGTATCCTGAGGGCGGTGACCTTGTTGCTGGATGCAAAAATCGCGTCTATGTTCAAGCCTTTCAACCCAATGGAAAACCTGCCGACCTGGTGGCAAACATAGTCGCAGATGATTCCCGCTCGCACAACGTACACGTTGCGCAATTTCGTACTGAACATGAGGGTCGCGGCAGATTCGAATTTACCCCCGATGCAAAGAAAAAGTACTCCCTGCGCGTTTTAAAACCGGCCAAGCTCAAACAAACTGTTTATCCATTGCCGCAGGTTAAGGCAGATGGTGCGGTAATTCATTCAGATCAAAATATATACAAAAATGGCACGGCCATCACGCTCCAGGTTGGCTGCACAGCCAAGAAGTTTCGCGTGTCAGTATCGAAGCGAGAAAAGGAATTATTCTCGCGTACTGTCGAACCGTCAAAAGCAGAACTCGCGAAAAACAACAATCTAACGGCAGTCACATTGCCGATCAAATCCGATGCAGATGGAGTGCTTACCGTCAATGTCTGGGACAAAGATGGAGAACCGCTGGCAGAGCGCATTATTTTCCGCGAGCCGTCCAAGCCGCTCAACATAACCATCAAGTCTGATAAGCAATCCTATGCTCCCGGTGACAGTGCGAAGGTCACGGTAAAAGCAACCGACGCCAAAGGAAATCCGGTCGCGGCAGTTGTCGGTGTCACTGTTACTGATGAAAGCGTTTTGCAAATGGTGGAAAAACGCGAGCAAGCGCCGCAACTGCCGGTGATGATTTTGCTGGAACCGGAAGTGAAAGATCTTGCCGATGCGCATGTTTATCTCGACCAGAAAAATCCTAAGGCTGCACTTGCCACGGATCTTTTGCTCGGTACGCAGGGATGGCGCCGCTTCGCATTTGTCGACGTAGACAAATTCATGCTTGCAGGTGGTGATGACGCGCGGCGGGTTCTGGCCTTTAGAGAAGAAAACACCACATATTATGGCAGTGGCAGGCGTGGGTGGGCAGGCGTGCCTACCGGCGCTGCGGGTGGCGTGGCTATCGGCGCACCGCTGGGATTTGATGTCAACGAGAAAGCTGCTCGACGCCCGCGACCGCTCCGATTTAAAGAGGGGCAAGTTCAGCAACTTGCGTCGGCAGACAAGGCTGCCTCTATTGTACCGCCGGGTCGTGTAGAAGGTCCGCGCGACGTCAACATGTTCCAGGTCGAGCCCAGCGCCCTTGACGAACGGCATTTTTCAGAAGGACGCGAAGAGCGCAAGCAAGTGCAACAACAGGGTGGGCCGGGGGCGAGGTTTAAATTTGCTCCCAATGTCTGGAAGAACGAGGAAGCGCAAAAACCTCAAGAATTCGGAATGATGGTTGGTGACAGACAAGATGTAGCGATTGCCGGAAAGGTTCTTCATCGCATGAACCAACGAGCTCGGCGCGTTGACTCGCGTTGGGGGCGGATGGGTCAAGCTCAAGTCATGGTTCGCGAGTTTGCCCACAAAGTACGAGACGGGCGACAAAAGGGAGATCGAGAAGACTTCGCCGAAACACTCTACTGGAACGCCGCAATTAAAACCAACGCACACACCGGCGAAGGCACCATTAATTTCGGGCTGAACGACAGCGTCACCACATTCAAAGTCTTCGCAGACGGCTTCACCACCAGTGGTGCTATTGGCGGAGCAGCTTCAGATTTGAAGTCAATCATTCCTTTCTACGCAGAAGCAAAACTTCCTCTGGAAGTTACTGCTGGAGATCGGCTCTTGCTGCCTATCAGCCTGGTCAATGGAACAAATGCAATTCTCACTGCCGGCAGTTTGCACATTGACTTGCCCACACCGTTTAAGCTAGAACCGTTAATGAAACGCGTTCAACAACTTATGGCCGGTCAACGTGCGCGCAGCATTCAGCCCATTAGTGTTGGCTTCGGCAACGGAGCGAAAGAGTTTGTTTTAAAAACCAACGCGGGCCAATACAGTGACAAGGTGACTCGCAAATTGATCGTAAAGCCAAAGGGCTTTCCAGTTGAGAAAGCATTTGGTGGCATTTTAGAACCGAACAAACCGGTAAAGCTGAAAGTCACGATTGAGAAGAATGTGGTGCCGGAAAGCATGACGTCCGCGGCGGCAATTTATCCATCGCCTCTGGCGAATCTAACTGGTGCGCTCGAGCGTTTGATCCAGGATCCGTGTGGATGCTTCGAACAAACATCATCGACGAGCTATCCGCTGACAATGGCTCAACAATATTTCCAATCGCACACAGGTGTTGATCCGCAGCTGGTTCAAAGGTCAAGTGAAAAACTGGAAGATGGCTACAAAAAACTTGTCAGCTTCTGGTGCCCGGATAGAGGCTATGAGTGGTTTGGTCAAGATCCAGGTCATGAAGCATTAACCGCATTTGGTTTGCTCCACTTCACTGATATGTCTAAAGTTCGGCAGGTCGACCAGAGCATGATCGCGACGACGCGATCATGGCTGATGAAACAGAAAGACGGAAAGGGCGGATTCAACCGCAATCGCCGCGGTCTGCACAGATGGATCGAAGACAAAGACTGCTCCAATGCGTACATCGTTTGGGCATTGCTGGAATCCGGTCAAACCGCAGACGATCTCAAACAAGAGCTTGAATCTCTCAAGACTGCTTCCAATGCCAGTAAAGATGGTTATGTTTTAGCACTCGCCGCAAACGCATTTGAATTGGCAGGAGATAAGGCGCACGCGAAAACCCTTATGCAACGGTTGGTGGCAGTGCAAAAAACAGATGGTGGCTTAGATGGTGCCATGAATTCTATCGTCGGCAGCGGCGGTGAAGCATTGCAAATCGAAGGTGCGGCACTTGCCACTCTCGCCTGGCTGCGTGAACCGGAATTTGCCGGCAATGTAGAGAAGAGCATCAAATTCCTTGCCGACTCCTGCAAAGCAGGTCGCTATGGTTCCACCCAGTCGACAGTGCTGGCGCTCAGGGCGATCACAACCTATGACAAACAACGCGCGGTGCCGAAGGCACCAGGCAAAGTACGCCTGTACGTAGATGGGCAGCCAATCGGAGATTGGGTTGCGTTTGACAGAACTTCTCAGGAGTCTATTAAACTGCCGGATCCAACAGAGTTGCTCACGCCGGGCGAACACGAGCTGGAAGTTCGCATGGAAGGTGGCAGCCCGATGCCATACGCACTCGCTATCAAGTACAACACGAACACTCCTGTGAGCAGCAAGGACTGCAATCTGGATCTGAGCGTGAAGTTGGCACAAAACAAGGTTGTCGAAGGTGCGTCAACGGAAGCGAATGTGACAGTCACGAACACGAGCAAGGACGCAGTGCCGACTCCTGTTGCAATTGTCGGAATACCGGGTGGAATGGAGCCGCGCCACGCACAGCTGAAAGAACTCGTCAAAAAGGGCACCATCGACTCATACGAAGTGCTGGGTCGAGACGTAGTCTTGTACTGGCGCAGCATGCCGGGCAATGCGAAGGTGCAGATTCCTCTAAGCCTGATTGCAGCAGTGCCTGGCACATACACAGGACCAGCGAGCCGCGCATACCTCTATTACACTGACGAACACAAAAAGTGGGTCGACGGCGTTAAAGTGGAGATTGCTGCGAAGAATTAGAAAACGACTATATATGGCAGAGTCGATTAGCGACAGTTGAATCTTCGGCAAGATCAAATCGTATCACTCGACTGTTTTCTTTGTGACCGAAGGTCGATGCAAATAAAAAACGCTCACAGCCCCAAAAGGCACCGGACTAGACTGCCGACTGGAGCATGTTTGCCGTGTCACACAGATGTCAAACGCCGGTGTTAAGGTGTGTCCAACAACTTGATTGTCGCTTCCTAGAGGTTTTTGCATGACCGATAGTTTTTGCTCGCCCCAGCAAATAGATAGAATTGCCGCCCAGCTCAATGCTGGCAACCGTGACGCCTCAAATAGACTGATCAACGAATGCACAATTAACCTGGTCACAAACAGCGATTATTACAGAGGTATGACCCAGGACGCGGAGCGAGTTTTGCGCGGCGATCCTGAAGCTACAAGGATTGCCGAAGCGAATTTCGAAAAGGTTGCCGAAGACGAAAGACGGCTCTGGCGATCAATGCGTGACGCGGCTAACGATAAAAACCCAAATGGACTCTGTCAATTAACAATTGTCGAAAATCCGGCGCAAGGTCCGAGCATTGTGCTCACTGGACAAGAGTGCCGTTAAAATGTCACGATCTCAGCGATTGAGGGCTCACATGAAACCGACACACAGCGCATTCATTTTTCCACTCATTTATCTCGTGCTGTCAGCACTTTTACAGTCGGTCGAGGCAAGATCCAACGACGTGAAAAAGGGCGAGGAAACGTACAAAGCAAATTGCGAGGCATGCCACCAGGCTGGTAAAAACGTCGTCAAAGAGGGCAAGGACATCATTACCTCAAAGCATATTTCCTCTTTGACGGACTTCGAAAATTTTCTCCGTGAAAAACATGGGCTCATGCCTGCATTTCCGCACATTGCAAATAACAAAGACATCGTTCAACCCTTGTACAAGTACGTCAAGACACTCAAAGATCAGGACTGGCAATACGAACCGGAAGCCTCTGAGAAAACACCGATAGAGCCTGCGAAGAAAGCCCCCAGGGAACCGGCCGAACCACCAGTAAAACATCTATAGAATGATGCACCAATATGAGCGCGCCCATGCCATGTGGGAGCAAAGTCATATCCTTTGCTCCCAACACTCTCTTGGCAGTTCTCAAAGAGGAGAGAAAGCCATCGACCGTTTGCTCAGCCAGAGTCTCATTTTCCAAATACCGCGTAAACCCTTTTGGAGAAACCCAATCATAGAGAAGGACAGGCACTTGCATGTGACTGGCAACCCTGGCCGCCCTGGCAATGGAAGTATCAAAAGTTGCGCAGCATCCATGCAGGAAGATGATCGATTCCGTGCTTAAGGTTTGACCGTTACCGGTCTTGCCAAACTGCTCACATCAGATATTGCAACTGGCGCGTAATAATCCCCTTCCGAACTAGAGTTATGATATTGCCCTGGCAGCGCCAGAGATTGCATGTCAATTTGATTGAATGCAATCGATGGCCAGAGATTGCAAAGGGGAGAAGTACTTGGGGAGTCACGATTTTCCTTTATGGCTGCGAATCAATCACTTTGTCAATTTCTTGTTTTTGACAATGTTGATTAGAAGCGGCATTCATATATTGACTGCCAAACCCAAGTTGTACCTGAATGAAAACTGTTCATCAGATACAAAGTGGCTTGACTTATCCAAATTCTCATTGACTACAGGTGATTCGTCCGGACTGGCCAAGGCCGCTTCTCATGTAGGTCTGCCAGGAGGGTTGCCGGAAAAAGGTCTAGACGCCGCGCGCGGGTTTCATTTTCTCAGCGTGATTTTTTGGTGTTTGAATGGATTTGTCTATGTCTTTTTGCTTTTCGCAAGCGGCGAATGGGAACGTTTAATTCCAATATCAGGCAGTTTTTTCCCACGCCTTTTGAATGAGCTGGGCGCTCTTTTATGTTTTCACCTGCCCCCGCATTCAGAGACTTATGGAGCGATTCAGCAGCTATTCTATGCGTGTTTGATTTTTGCAGTCGCTCCTCTTTCCATTCTTACCGGAGCGGCAATGTCCGTAACCGTCGATGCAAAGTATCCCTGGTATCCGAGACTGTTTGGTGGCAGACAAGCAGCGCGCAGCATACACTACTTGCTTTTGCTTGTTTATATAGTCTTCGCGGTTGTGCATGTTTCAATGGTTGTTTTGACAGGTTTTGGCGAGCAAATGAATCGCATCGCCCTTGGAAGCCGGGGTGATGGCAGTGCAGGCATTATCGCAGGCGCATTTGCACTTGCTTTCGTGATCGTCATGCATGCAGGGCTCAATTGGTGGTCCCGTACAGATCTGGATCGAGTCGAGAAGATCACGGCTTTCTTGCCTTCCACTCTAGGCGCAATTGCCCTGAGAATATTCAGCTCGACTGAAAATACCGATACTAGATCATTGACAGTGGATAAACTCAGCGAAGCGGAACTGCGTGAACTGATTCGCGTGATGCTGGTGAAGCAGGGTTTAAAGACGCAAATGGAACCATTTCCGGAAACCCGCAAGCAGTTTGATGCAATTGTCGATCAGCTGCATGATCTCGAAGGAAATGTATTGGAACAAAAGCTGGTCATTTCCGGATTTGCCGCGCGACCGATTAATGAGCAAGAGTGCTCGCAGTGCATGTACTATTTGCCGCACCGAAAGTGGTGTGATCTTCCGGAGCTTTCCTTGCCTGTGGAGCCGGAATGGTGGTGCAGGCTCTGGCGTATTTAGTTATCGAACGAATTGAGACCTAGCGTCAGGTTTTCGAAAAAACACACAACTGCAAAGACCGAGCCCTGCCCAACCCGGTCGACTCAACAACCGAGCATATCGAGTTTTCCAACCGCCAGCAACTGGTTGGAATGGAGCAAACCATTGAAGCTAAGGTGGGAATTAAGGATGTGAGCAATCAAGCAGTGGAGCGCATCAAGGAAGTGAAAACATCCGTC
>JADZFV010000465.1 GCA_020854255.1 Candidatus Melainabacteria bacterium
ATGTATTTGGCGTTTCTGTGAGAGCCAGCGCCGTCTTTGCCCCGGACTTCCCTTCTTCTGCCAGCCTGATAAGCAAAGGTCGGCGACAGGAAACCAGCGCCATTTCAGAAAGCGCAAACACCCCATTAATGAGGATGAGAATCAGAACTACAGTGACTTCTAGACCAATGTTCACAAGAGGCGCTCCTGCCCCTAAAATCGAGCTATCTTTCCCGTTAACCCCAGCCTGCCGTTCGTTTGCGGCAGTTTTAGTCTTGCAAATTCGAAGAATCGGGCGGACAGTCCGCCTAAATGCGCTTTATTTCAATTGAATACTAAGTGATTTCCCAGTCCTTGCTCGTTTATAGCATCTTGAGCCCAAACTATTAGCGAAAGCCAACGAAGCAAATTAGCTGTCAAGTTATAATGCGACGGCTTTTGTCCATGCATGCAATCAAAGCACCTCACAGGAATCACCGTATATTTTGTCCGCACTTTCACAGATAAAAAAAACAGCTGGCGCACTGACTCGAAGTCCCATCTTGATGGCTTTGATGGTGGTGGTGCTAATAAATGTATTCCTGGCCGCCAGAGATCCATTCGGACGTGTCGATCCAAACACAATTCCATCGGCAAAGCACTGGGTCTATTGGACCACGCAGGATTACCTGAAAGAGAGTGCTGCACCGGATGTGGTGCTGCTTGGTTCTTCAATCTTTATGAATCCACTTTGGATGCTGGAAGCGGAACACTTGAATCGCAAAGTAGATATTGTCGTTGAGAGGCACAGTCACTATTTGGAAGATGCCATCAAAAAGCAGCTTCCCGGTGCCAATCTCAGTTGTTTCAACTTTGCGCTGCCTGGAGCTATGGTGTCGGACGATTACATGATTGTTCGAACCCTGTTCAAGGAAGGAAAAACACCAAAGGTTGTAGTAATCGGTTTGACGCCTCTGGATATGACCGACGACGATTTTTACTGCGCAGTATCTTCGACTCACTACAAGTATCTCAGCCGTTTTACAAGAACCCGCGACTTGATCGATCTGGCCATGCCCAAACCGTGGCAAAGGACGGAATTTCTTGTCAATGAAAGTCTTTACCTGGCCGGGCGCAAACACGATGTGCAGGGATCTGTAATCGGCACCATGCGCAATGAAATGGCCGGATACCTTGGTCCGTTGTCTGCACCACCGCTGATTGCCACTGAAAAAGGTGACGTAAAGGACGCCATCTATCACGATGAAGTCACGCCGGGAGTCTGGCTTGCACAGCCGGTCGGCATCGACTACTTTAACGATAACTCAAAGGGCTTCAAGAAGAGATATCGTTTTGCTACCCCAGATCGGTGCAAGATCAAAATGGCCTGGCTGAAAAAATGCATCGACCTCTGCAGAGAGAAAAACATTGAACCGCTCATAGTCAATGTCCCGCTCCCCGATCCGGCTATGACGATTCTACCTGCCGGTGTCCATAATGCGCTTGTAAAACGCGTCGAGCAGCTGGCGTCGCAAGAGAAATGCGCTTACCTGGATCTGCAGAAAACTGGCGCATTCAATATCAAAGACTTTACCGACTCGTGCCATATGGATGCCTCCGGCGGCAGAAAGGTCATGGATTTTGTCGCCAAAGAAATCGGCAAGAACACACGCTTGAGTTCTGCATTGCTTGGTCCGTCACAACCTCAAATAGCCGGTCCTGGAATTGCACCGGCAGATTCGCCAGGTGCATCCATAGATGACAGGTCCAATTCAAGACCTGAATCGAAACTCGCCGGAAGACGGGGTGCGCTGTAATGTTATTCAACAGCTTCACTTATCTCGTATTTTTGCCTATCGTGGTGGCACTGTTTTGGCTGGTTCCTTTCCGCTTCCGCACATTCTTGCTTCTAATCGCCAGCTATGTTTTCTACATGGCTTGGAAGCCTGAGTACGGACTTCTTATTGCGGCAATGACGGCGATTAACTACTTCATGGGTCTCTGGATTGCCCGCGCGGAGACGAAGAAAAAGCTCCTTTTCACAATTGCGATTGCATCCAACTTGCTGCTTCTGGGCTTTTTCAAATACGCCTATTATGTGCGTGACATGGCAAACGCGGCCCTGTCTTTCACAAATCAAGAGCTGATGCCGATTCCGTTTCAGATTATTCTGCCGCTCGGTATTTCCTTTTTCGCATTCGAGTTTATCCATTACCTGACGGATGTGTACAAGGGCGGCGCTCCTGTCAAATCACCTTTCCAATTTGCGCTCTTCGCAAGTTTTTTCCCCACTCAAATCGCCGGTCCTATCAAACGCTATCAAGATTTCATGCAGCAGCTGGAAATAAAAAGCAAGCTGACTCTATCGCAATTCGATGAAGCTTTTGAACTGATCATTTTCGGACTGGTCAAGAAAGTAATTTTTGCGGATAATCTGGCCATTGTTGTTCAAACCGCATACGCCAATCCAAATCAATTTACGACTTTCGATATGTGGCTTGCTACCTACGCTTTCGCATTCCAGGTTTATTTCGATTTTTCCGGTTATACGGACATCGCCAGGGGTTCTGCGCAACTTCTCGGATTCAAGGTTCCGAAGAATTTCGATCTTCCATACATGGCAGAGTCTATTACTGAGTACTGGAGGCGGTGGCACATTTCACTGTCGACCTGGCTCAAAGACTACCTGTTCATCCCACTGGGCGGCAGCCGCGCAGGCAAATTGATGACGTATAGAAATATACTCATTACTTTTACTTTGTGCGGCTTGTGGCACGGCGCTGCAACTCA
>JADZFV010000466.1 GCA_020854255.1 Candidatus Melainabacteria bacterium
ATCTTCATCTTCATCGATGTCGTGTTCTGCGGAGAGGCCTTCATTGGGAAGTGAATCCTTCACTTCTGCTGGTGCCGTTGGCGGCGGCGCTGCTGCAATTACTTCATCTTCGCTGACTTCTTCTTCGAGGTCCTCGTCTTCCAGGAGAGCATCCGCTTCCGCTTCCGACATCACAGGTTCTGCTGATGTCAGGGGCGAAGGCGGGGGAGCCGCGGACTCGCCGATGATGCTGCGCCTTTCCGGTGGCGCTGACGTGAAGCTGGGGGGAGTTGAAAATGAGCCGGGACCGACTTCGAAAGTGGTTTCTTTCGGGGGAGGCGGCGCGCCGATGATTGACGTCCTTTGCGGAGGAGGCGGTGGCGGTGTGAACTCGACAGGTGGTCCGGCAGAAAAGTCAGGACCAATGGAAATCTCTTGCGGCGGCGTCGTTTTTGGCTCTGGTGCAAATTCACGCTGAACCGGCTGCCAGGGCGACGAAGGCTCACCTGAAAGTTCTTGCTTCAAAGTAATGGAAATGAGCAATTGCCTCAATTCATCAATTTGTTTGGAGATTTCGATAAAACGCCGCTCTGTAAAATTACGGAATCCGATCAGCGCTTCCGACAAAACTTCCGGGTTGCCGGGCGGCGGCGGCATGCCGATCAGCTTTGGCGTCACCAGACCTTCCGCTTCCAGTTGCGGACGAATTTGAGATGTCGGCCAGCCCTGCTCTACCAGCTCTTTGATACGCTCGAGCACCGACATGTCTTCCGAGCGATATTGTCTCTGCTGCCCGCGCCCGCGCTTAATTTCAAGACCGAACATCAGTTCCCAGCGTCTCAACTGGTGGACCGAAAGCCCCAATTTGGCGGCTACAGCGTTGATAGAGAGCATATCGGCTTGAGACATGAAACGACTCCAGGGTAGGTTGTACTACCATTATATACACTAACTAGCGCAGGTGGCGCAGCTCCGATACTTGCTTATTGAAAAGGGTGAAAAACCCTTACTACTTTTGCTTTTAAGGTTTGCGATCCCTGCAGCTGCCACCGATTTTAATCTGACAAATACTACTAGAGTATATCGTAAATATTTGCGAAAAAAAGAGAGAAGACGCCGCAAAGGCGCCTCCTCTCTCCGGACGTGCTTGGCTGAGATCTCAGCTATCGCAGACAGCTGTTACCGTTAACCAAGCCCTGGTCCGGGCAAGTTGCCGGCTCAGTCGATGACGTGCTGCCGACCGTAGCTGTCGCGGTACACGTAGGCGCCGAAGTAGCTGTCCCAGTACGCTACCACTCGCACCTGCACCTGGACATCCTCCCAGCCGTAACGGGTGCGCACCTGACGGTACTCCCACACCGTGACCGTGATGGTCTGCGGAGCGCGGTCGTAGTAGCGGTTCTGGTAGTAGTAACGACCACCACGGTAGTCCGGGTAGTTGTACACGCGGTGGTTCGGGTAGCGACGGTAATCACCGCCCCAGTGTCCACCATGGCGATGCCCGCCGTGACGGTACCCGCCGTCCCAGTGATGGTTTCCGCGATGCGATCCGATCGAAATGCCGAACCCGTCGCGACCAACTCGCACCCGAACATCCTGGGCGCTGGCTGGGGTTGCCGCGAAGCCGATCATGATGCCGACGAACGCGAGAGCAATTGCTAGCTTTCTCATACAGTCTCCTGTGATTTTTGGGAGCGACGATTAACCCGCCTGTGCGCTTGCCCGCACATGCGTGAGCTCGTCTATGCTCCGTTTATTGGTAGGTGAGATTCCTTGCGCCAGCCAAGCCTACCGCTCAGTGTCGCAAGCTTCTGATTCCCAATCCGAACTACCTGTGCTTCATCCTTTCGCTTACGCGAAATGAAAGAGAGCATGAAAGATGGCAAGGGTGCGCTTTCTTAGGCAGGCAATTACGGACTAGGTCTTGAAATAAAGAAACAGAAGTACCCTGAAGCTATCAAAGGCATGAGGGCTAACTCAATGCCAGCGTGAAGCATTTTCATGCTTCAGTGTGGAAAACACCCGCCCCTTTACAATTGGCACCCCCAGGACGCCCAGCCTGGCAGGTTTTGAACATGCCTGCGCTAATGTTGCAAGTGGCCTAACGCCTGTGTACTTTGAGTGTAATCGAGCCAGTCCGGTTGATTTCAAGATAGTCGAATAGTTCTTCAAATATCCCATTGCTGAGAGGTTTGCTGGTAGCGTGTCGATCAGTAAAGAGCAAAAAGCCGTAATATATGGGCTCGCTTATGTCCGGCGCCGCTTCTTGGAAGCGTTTCCGTGCAGAAATCCGTCGGGCGAATTCAAAAGGGTCGGCAAACATGAAAGAAAACGCGAGACGCGCAATAGTGCTGGTAATCGATGGCTGCGGCGCAGGCGCGGCACCGGATGCGGAAGCGTTTGGTGATTCGCCCAGCTGCAATACCCTGGCTAACACCGCGAGCCGATTGGGCGGGCTGAAATTGCCGACTCTGGAAAAACTGGGTCTGGGAAATATCACCGCTATCGACGGTGTAATGCAACGCGATCAGTGCTTGGCTCGCTTCGGTAAGCTTGAAGAGTCGTCAAACGGCAAAGACACTCAAACCGGACACTGGGAAATGATGGGTGTGGTTAGCGAACAAGCATTTCCCCTTTACCCGAACGGCTTTCCCCGAGATCTCATCGACGCTTTTATCAAACAATCCGGCTGCAAAGGCATTCTCGGCAACAAGCCGGCCTCCGGCACGGCCATCCTGGAAGAACTGGGCGAAGAGCATAAGAAGACCGGCTATCCGATAGTCTATACGTCCGGTGACAGCGTTTTTCAAATCGCCACCAATATTGAAACCACCGACCTGCCAACCCTTTATCGCTGGTGCGAAGCGGCGCGCGTCTTGCTTGACGGACCTCACCGTGTCGGCCGTGTAATTGCCAGACCCTTCAAAGGCACGAAAGGAAATTACACAAGACTGGGCGGAGACCGCAGAGATTATGCTGTTCCACCACCGAAAAAGACTTTGCTCGACACTTTGATCGAGCAAAAAATCGGTGTTTATGGGGTCGGCAAAATTGAAGATATCTTTGCGAAGCAGGGACTCAGTCATGCTAAACATACAGGCACCAATGTCGAGGGCTTGCAGGCGACCCTGGATGCGATAGCAGGAATTGCCGATCTCAGCAAGTACAAACTCAGCGCGGACATGCCCGACGATGTGCAGTTTATCTTTACGAATCTGGTCGACACCGACTCTCTCTATGGGCACAGGCGCGACATCGCCGGTTACGGCAAAGCGCTTGTGGAAATTGACGGTTGGCTGGACCAAATTGTCAAAGCCATGCGCAGAGACGATTTGCTGATTATTTCATCCGACCATGGCAACGATCCGACTGCTCCTGGAACGGACCATACGCGCGAATTCGTGCCTTTCATCGG
>JADZFV010000467.1 GCA_020854255.1 Candidatus Melainabacteria bacterium
AAAAGAGAAGGAAGCTTGCGCTTCCTCTTTGTGGTCATTGATTGAGGGATTCCTTGCCCAAATCCGCAGAGTCAACTCTATCGTGTAGAAATCGCTTGCACTGTCTGGGCTCTCTTCGGGTCCGGCACTTTTTCCACCACTTGGATTAGATAGATACAGGTTTTCAAATCCAATCCCTCCAACGATTGCCGGATGCCTAATATTTTGTTTGTGTCGGGCGCATGAAATGCGCCACCACGCTACCTCTTCTAGGTGTTTTGCTTAGGTTGCTGACGCATCAGCTTGTTGCGCTCACGAAATGTCTTGAGCAGGTTGCCGTAAGACGTGCCTGGCTTGACCAGTGGAACTTCCTGTGATTGACCTGTTGGAGACAGCACCATGCGCGATGGCACATTTCCGATTACTTCAACCACTTCTTTGGCTATCAGTCCGTTGGTGCCTCGAATTTGCAGAGGTTTTCCATCTGGCGTATATTTTTTCATCACGATCGCCATGCCGACAATCGTTTCATCAATAAATCTGTGGAATCCGCCGCCTTCCGGTCCTACTCCCGCTTTTCTCAAGCGAACGATGTCTACCGGCTTTGGCAATTCCGTGCCATGATCCATAATCAAGGTGCCGTCTTCGCGGAAGAAAACCGCAAATGCATCATTGGCGAGATCGAACATATTGCCGACAATGAGGTTATCCGGCACTTTTCCAAAAACCTTGTCAATGCGGCGAGCAATGACCGGACGAGACATTTTGAAATTCGCTCTGTCCGGCAATGCAATCATTTCACCGGCTTCAGTACGCTCGGGGCGCACAACGCATGCACCGCATACGGTGGCAGCTTTCTCCATGACTTTGTCCAGGCTCGGCTGACTGAAGTCGGCATCCGGTCTTAATGCTATTCCGTCAATCAGCAACCCGTCTTCGTTGAAGAAAAAGACTGCATCTTCCGGAAAGCGCGTGGCGGCGACGCTGGTTCTGTTGAGCAGATTGACCAGAACAGGAGTATTCTCTACCTTTCTAATACGTTGCGCCTGATCTCCATCCATTTTGGAGATTTTTTCGCGCATATGGACTTCCAACTGTTCGAGCCTGGCCGTCGGGCTCATGGAAGCATCGGCAAACCGCGCGATGTCCGGAGTCTTGTTCGGTATACCTTTATATAGGTTGTCCGGCCCGCACATAAGGTTCTCAATCTTTTTGACCGAATCAGCCAGACAGGTGGCTCTCACTGACTCGTCTGTCTCGCAATCCAGATAATTGACGACCGCGGTCGCAAATGTATGAATTGCTTTTGTCGTCTGGGCGTACTTGCCATGACCCGTCTTTTGTAATTCGCCAGCCAGCTTCGAGACCTTTTGTTGGGCTAATTCAGAGCCCGGTGCCTTAGCGAGGTCAGCCCGAGCGGCTTTCAACTCGCGATGGAGCAAAAATGGTTTTACGGACAATTCGGCAGCCGCAAGCGCGCGCGTCATTTCTTCTCTGGCGAGTTCGGCTCGGTCCGGGGTGCGAACAATGAGGAGAGGCGCGCCGCTCGTCGGTGCCGATAGAACGGCAACATCATGGTCCTCGGTCACGGGTCGTTTAAGCGGTTGGCTCAGAGAAACCGACACCTCGGCTTTCTTTTGATTGTCGCGATGAGGCGCTTTGGCGCTGACAGCAGCATTGCCCAGGGCGGGTGTTTCACTGGTGATATTGTTCATGATTGCAGGATCATTTATAGGATGTATTTCGTGTGACATGCGACGACAATCCAATAGGATAGACAGCGGACAGGTGACGCTTCACCTGGAAAGATCGCAACTGCGACTTCTTAGAGGATGATAAGGTTGTCAGAGGGAGTTGGGAATGCGTAGAATTACTTAGTTTTTAGTAAATCTCCCATGTTTGTTGTCCAAAAATTGAAAACACTGATTGCGACGGCGTTACTGGGCCTATTTTCTTTGTGGCCCACGCTGGCGGTGCCCGCGTGGGCGGAAGGCGAAGCTGTCAGCGTTACTAAAGAGCCGCCACAGGTGCAAACCAGGACTTTCAACCACAACGACCCCGGCCCGGAAGTGCCCATCAAA
The DNA here is from genome assembly GCA_020854255.1 of Candidatus Melainabacteria bacterium. GTDB lineage: Bacteria > Cyanobacteriota > Vampirovibrionia > Obscuribacterales > Obscuribacteraceae > QKMZ01. The sequence continues at coordinate 2,061 of JADZFV010000467.1, forward strand.
GGACGGGAAGCCGCTACAACCCACTGCTGTTTCGACTATTTTGTGGACATCGGATTGGAAAGCACTGCCAGCAAGCGAAACGGAGACATCTATACCTACACCTTCAAGGTGACCCGCCTGGCGGTTCGGCTAGAATTGCCGATTACACTTTGGCTGCCCGACACGGTCAACCGACGACTGCGCGAGCATGAGGACGGCCATCGCCAGATTTACGAAGAAATTTACGGCGGTGCGGAAAAAATTGCCCAGAGGCAAGCTCAAGAATTGCTGGGCGAAACCTTTATAGGACAGGGAAAAAACCTTGAGGAAGGGCAAGACGATGCTAAAACCAAAATCGGCCTTGAGCTCAACCGCAGATACGGCCGCGAAATTTTGTCGTACGCCAGGCTCGTCACTCAGCTCTACGACAATGCGACACGAAGTGGAACCAACCGCACGCCTGTGTTTCTGGCAATTCGAGAAGCATTCCTGCAAGCGTGGCTAATGAATCTCACTCGAAGACACTGAGGTAGGGGCGAGACCATGCCTCGCGCGGTTTCAAATTTGCAAAAGAACCACAGTCTTGCCAATACTACAAATCTGTACTACAATT
>JADZFV010000468.1 GCA_020854255.1 Candidatus Melainabacteria bacterium
GGACGCGATCCGTGCCAAGGAGTTCCATGGCTTCACAAGAATTTAATTGTGAAAGCTGCTAAGCCTTAGCCCTTGCCCTTTTCCAGCAAGCGGTCTTGAAATTCTTTTCCGTCCTGGATGGATAAAAGCTGCCTTTTTAGTTCTCGCGTCTCTTCTTCCAGCGCAGCAATCCGCAACTCGACATGGGAAGATTCCATTTCCAGCTGTCTGTTCTTAACCTTGTCAGCGTAGGCAATGGCAAGAGGACGTCCGACAGTAACGATCGTAACGATTGCGATTACTCCCATTACGACCAGGAACATTATCTCGAACACGAACAACATGCCTTGGACTCTCCCTTATTACCCTTTTCTATCCCAATTATTCCCAGCAATAGGAAGTGACCCGCCTTGACACTCAACGGACATTATTTGCATAATCAGAGTTTGGAGCAATCACATGGCACGGTAGCTCAGTCGGCTAGAGCGGGCGACTCATAACCGCCAGGTCGAGGGTTCGATTCCCTCCTGTGCCAATCTTTTTAATGTGCGCAAACAAGAGTTATTGTTTCCCGTCTTACTGACCAGGGACTCGATAGCGCTCAACGTCGCCGAACTTGAAATATTGTCTTTCGGGGCTGTCGGAGGTCTTGATTCCGGCCGTCTGTGTGACGAATTGTCTTTGCGAGCGTTTGGGGAAACGTAGGTAGGTAGAGCCTTCCAGTGCGGTTATAGAACTGAGCACTGCCTTGTCGAAATTGGGAAACCCTGATGTTTGCTTGATTTTTGCGCTAACAATATGCCTGTCGGCAGAAATTTTGCAGTGAAACCAGGCGACTGTGCCAAGCGGAAAGCGCACGACTACCATGCCGCGGCTGGGATCGAAGCGCAGGTCTACGTCATCGGGGTTGTTGAGGGCTTCCTGAACGCCCGACTGCACCGCCCATAGAAATTTATTGCGCCACTTGTCCCATTCGACCTGCAGTTCCTGGTCGTCCATATCCGGGTCGCCGGACGGCCCGTAATCAGACTGCATTGCCGAACCCTGCAATAAAGGTCTGCCGCCTTGCATCGTCGGTTTCATCGGGGTTAAAGACGCGTCGCCGTCGTCCTGGGCGCCACCTTGAAGTCCGGTCTGATCGGTGCCCCCTTTCAAAATGTCATCTGCAGCTCCCTGGCGACCTTTCAGCGCATTCAAATCAGCATCATTTGCCTCGACCCGTCCGGTCTGCATCTTCATTCTTTTTTTCTTGCGTGGCTGCTCCAGCTCGGGCGGCACATCAGCGGGTTGCGGGGCAACGGCAGGTTGTTTGCTGCCGTCTTCGACCCAGTCAGAAGCCTGGACAGCGTCTGGAAAAGAACCGGAAACACTCGCGAGCAACAACGCGGAAGCGAATAATGTGGCAGCTCTTGGGAATTTCATTTAAACTAGCTCCGGTTAGCGGTCGCCTGATTGGACTTGAGCCGATTTCTGTCATTTATGTTCTAGCAAACTAGCAAATAAAGATTGCAATCCATCGTCTAGAATAACTCAACTTTGCCGCTCTGGTCTTTGGTGGAAATACTGACCTGATTGGCGTTCAAGGTTGCTTTGCAGGGACTAATTGACGTCTTTGACGATCAGTTCATTCCCATTGTTTCAACAATTCCCCCTCGTGATAGAAATTCGAGAATCCCGTGCACCGATGAGCGAAGAGAAACCCCCGTTTCGAAAGTTGGGACCTTGTCACGATGAGGTCAATCGTCTTGTGGAAAAGACGCGGTCCCGTATGAATCTGGCAGGCGCCCTATGTTCATATTCGCACCTCATGCCGGATGAAGGCTTCTTCACATGGGATTCAGTGCAAGCGTTTGCAAATTCAGTCATGCCCGATACTTCATATGGTGGCATTAGGTCGGATGAAGCACAGGTTGGCGCCGGCGAAACTTCCATGTCTTTGATTGGAAAACCTCTGCTGATTGGTGTTTCCGGCGGGGCAGACTCTTCGATGCTCTTGCATCTGTGCGTTTCTCTCAATATCGAAGATAACTCCGATGTCTTCTCCTCAATTATTTGCTGTCATGTAAATCACAGGCTGCGCGGCGATGAATCGGATGAGGATGCACGTTATTGCAAGGACCTTTCGGCCAAAACCGGTATCCGCTTTGTGTCAAGCGAAGCCGACTCTGTGCAGGCACAGGTATTCAAAGACCGTGGCGGAGAGAATCTTCTGCGGGAGTTTCGATATGCAGCATTCGAAGGACATGCAAAGGATGTCGGAGCGCAAGTGGTGGCACTTGCTCATACTCTCAGCGATCAGGTAGAAACTCTGTTGTTTAGAGCCTTTCGCGGAACTTCGGCGGCTGGATTGCGAGGCATTCCTTGCTTGCGCCGGCACAACAATGTTTTGATCGCGCGACCGATCATTGACGTTTCTCGCGCGCAGATAGAAAGATTACTGAAAGCGCTGAAGCTGGAGTGGCGCGAGGACTCGTCCAACTCGCAGCTTCAATACTCACGCAACTTTATTCGCTCAGAGCTTGTACCTCGCATCGAAAGCGAGTTTCCGGACTTCGGCTCGCGAATAGAAACAATGCGCCAACTGATTGTCGATGATGAAGAGTTGCTTAAAACCCTGTGCTTGAGCCATATTTCGGACGTGGAGGGCAAGAACGCCAACAGTTGGCAGTTGGCAAAACTTGAACCGCTTCCGGTGGCGCTGAAGCGCAGAATGTTCGCGCAGGCGCTGCGGGAGAGAGGGATTGAGGTGAGCTTCGAAAGGGTCGACAAATTGGTGAATATGACAGTCGGTAATAATCAATTTGAGAGCCTCGATTTCAGCGGTCCACCTACCGCCAGAGCGCTCAGTTTGAATGAAAGATGGGACGTAGTAAAGCGTAAGGACCATTTGATGTTTATCGATAAAGAAGAAAAAGCGGACCAGTCCGAACAGGCGGACCCAATTGCTGTGCGGGTTCCAGGCATGACGATTGTGCCTGCCATCAACAAAGTCATGTTTGTAGAAGCGCTTGCACCCAGTGAAACGGGTCCAAAGCGATTTCCTGCTGAAGATGCGTTTGAAGCCGTTGTTTCGCTTGCCAATGTTCAAAGTCCGCTTGTCATCAGAGAAAGGCAACCGGGTGATTGCATCCAGCCTTTCGGAATGCAAGAAACAGTCAAGCTGAAGAAGTATTTGCATACGCACAAACAAGAGGATGACGAGGCGACGACCGGCAGGCGCAGGCTGTATGTGCTGGCGTCAGGCGAGGAGGTGCTCTGGGTGCCGGGTGTGGGGATCAGTGAAAAACTTCGTGTGACCGGGCGTCCGACCCACACGCTCAAGCTCCTTGATATTGGAATCGGCGAAACGACCTTATGTTGAAATAGGTTAAGCGAAGTTAATCTCAAAAGAGGCACTGTGCGGGCGACGCCATGCGCCGCTCTGTCTGGTTGCTAAGTCCTCCAACCCTTGCCCTATCTCAAAATTTCGGGCGGGCGCTGCAAGGCATCGCACCTACAACCTTCGTATTTCAAGGGGCACAAACTGGGTTCGTTCTCGTCAACCAGAATCTAGAGACGTTACGATGATGGGATCGAATACACTGGAATTGCTAGACCTGGGTACAGTCTGCAAGCTTTCGAAGAGGGAGTCCGCAGAAAGCCTCTGACTCTATGGTTTCGAACTCTTAAGAAAGACCGGAAAGGCAGGCAGGTTCAGGCTCAAGGTGTTACACTTAGCATGTTATAATCGAGAATTAGGTATCTGAAGTTGAATCTGGGGTTATTAGAGTAATGAGGAAGTACGGAACAACTTGGGCCGTTTTCTTTTTGTTGGTGGTGCTGGTTATCTTCGTGTTTTCGTTGACGAGCATTAGTCGTCGCGAAGAACCGTTGACTTACTCGCAGTTGCAAAATCTGTTGAAGGAAGGCAAGGCCGACCAGATTCAAAAGGCAACTCTGACCAACGGCGAAAATATCGGCTTTTTCAAGGTGGCTGGCAACGATCGCGAGCGATCGGTAATTTTGCCGGCGGAAGCAAAAGAAGATTTGATCAAGCAGCTTAATTCAGCGGGTGTCTCTGTGGAAGTGAAAGAGCCGGACAAGTCCAGCTTCTGGTTCCAGCTGATTAGCTCCTTCTTCCTGCCGATCTTGCTGCTGGTCGGATTCCTATTCATGTTCCGCAGCGCCCAATCGGGCGGCAACCAGGCCATGAGTTTTGGACGCAGCCGCGCCAAACTGATGGTCGACAACAAAGTCAAAGTTTCCTTCAACGATGTCGCAGGCATTGATGAAGCCAAACAAGAATTGCAAGAAATCGTCGATTTCTTGAAGAGTCCGGAGAAGTTCCAGGCGCTTGGCGCCCGCATCCCGCGCGGTGTCTTGCTGGTCGGCGCACCTGGCACAGGTAAGACGTTGCTTGCAAAAGCAGTAGCAGGCGAAGCAGGGGTTCCCTTCTTCAGCATCTCCGGCTCTGACTTCGTAGAAATGTTCGTAGGCGTCGGAGCCTCTCGCGTGCGCGACCTTTTCGATCAAGCGAAGAAGCATGCGCCTTGTATCGTATTCGTCGATGAAATCGACGCGGTCGGTCGCCAGCGTGGCGCCGGTCTCGGCGGTGGTCACGACGAGCGCGAACAGACTCTCAACCAATTGTTGGTTGAAATGGATGGTTTTGAAGGCACGACCGGCATCATTGTCATCGCTGCCACCAACCGCCCGGACATTCTGGACTCGGCACTCTTGAGACCAGGTCGTTTCGACCGCCAGGTCGTCATCGATCGCCCGGACGTATTGGGTCGCGAGCAAATCCTCAACGTTCATGGTCGCGGCAAACCGCTCGCCAAAGATGTAGAGCTGAAAGTGCTCGCGCGCCGCACACCTGGTTTTACCGGTGCGGACTTGTCCAACTTGATCAACGAGGGTGCCTTGATAGCTGCTCGCGCCGACAAACGCGAGATCGAGATGCACGACCTGGAACTGGCAATCGACAAAGTTATCGCCGGTCCCGAGAAGAAGACTCGCCTGATCTCGGCCAGAGAAAAAACGATGACCGCCTATCACGAGGTCGGACACGCTTTGATGTGCATTCTTCTCAAGAACGCTCATCCGCTCCACAAAGTGACGATCATTCCGCGCGGCTTCGCGCTTGGATTGACGATGTTCTTCCCGGAAGAAGACATCCTCACGCAAACCCGTTCGCAGCTGATCGATCAAATCGGCGTCAGTCTTGGTGGTCGCGTTGCCGAAGAGACCGTTTACGGTGAAATCACGACTGGCGCACAAGACGACCTGGAGAAATGCACCAAGTTGGCTCGCCGCATGGTTACTGAATTTGGCATGAGCGACAGGCTGGGACCAATGACTTTCGGTAAGCGTCACGAGCAAGTTTTCCTCGGTCGCGATTTCGGACACGAACGTGACTACGGTGAGAACATCCAGGCAATAATCGATGAAGAAGTTTCTAAGCTTGTCACCGAGCAACATCAAAAAGTTAGAGATCTTCTCACTCAATATCGCCCTCACATGGATGCCATCGTGAAGGTCTTGTTGGATAAAGAAACCCTGGATAAGAAGGAAGTCGATGCCATCATGGCTGAGGTGGACAGGCGTGTGGCTGCAGGCTTGCCGCCTGTGGATGATCCGCCCGAAACTCCACCACTGATATCCGGGAAGAGCGACGATATTTTGAAAGTCCCTCCTGCAAGTGAGATCGAAATCGCACCGCAAGACCCCGAAGTCAAACCGGAATTCAAACCGAAGTTTGCTTAGAAGGGGCTTTCACTTTCCAAACGGGCGACGCAAGGCGTGGACTCTACAGAGGGCTCGTCCATGAGTGACGCGCTTCCACAAAATGAGGCTGAAAATCAGACCGATTTACAAACCGGCGAACCCGATGGGCTAGCCGGTTTGCCGCATGCAGAAAAAGAAGCAAAGGAATTTGTAGAAGAGACGACAACCCGATCAGAAGAAATTCCATTCGAGGACGACAGTTCCACATCGGCCGAGAGTGAGGTTTCGGAAAACGCTTCTGTTGAACCTGTCGAAGAGCCTGAATACGAGGCGAAAAAACGCGCGCCGTTCGCTGCGATGAAAGTCTTGTTTGTGATATTGATCATCTCCGTTTTCGGATTTGCATCTATTGGTCTGGAAACCGAATACACAAGCCGCCACTGGCTGAAGACAATCGCCACTGGCGGAGGGCTACTGTCGAAGTTGTTTTCGGGCTCCTATAGCGTGGCTCTGCGTGCTCTCGCCGATACACTGCACGGCAACTTCGAGTCGACCAAAGGCAATTTCGCAGAAGCCCAGAAAGCCTACGAGCGCGCTCTCGTCGCCTATGGTGTGCTCAACTCGATTGACACTGTCTGCGGGCACTTTTGTGTGATGGGATTGGCAAAGGCGCAAAGCGAGCAAAGGCACGAGGACGAGGCGCAAAAGACTTTAAAGAGAGGCATAGAAGCGGCTAAGGTTGTCTATGGCAAAGACCATGAAACAGTCGCCATCGGCTCGCGAGAATTAGCTTATGCCTTCGCGAAGCAGAAGAAATATTCGCAAGCGGAGGCATCTTACAGAGACGCCCTCTCCCTCGATACTAAAGGATTGGGCCCGGATAATTTCGATGTTGCCTATGACATGAGCTGCATGGGCGAAATGATGCTCTTGCAAAAGAAATATGCCGATGCAATCAAGTATTTGTCCGACAGCATCGTCATTTACAAGAAGGCTCGCGGTGATTACCACCCGAGCTTTCTCTGGGTTGAAGAAGGTCTCGGCAAGGCGTATTACGAGTCAAAGGCTTATGCTCTGGCAGCTCGACAATTCGAGAATGTTCTTGCTACCTCCGATCGGTTGCACGGCACGCCAGGTAAAGACTATTTCCGCGATCTCGCCTGGCTGGGATGGTCCTATTACCATGACCTCAATCTCGAGAGGGCACGGTTGCGCGCTAAAAAGCTGAAGGATCTTCTGGATAAAAAGAGTGCTGCCGATTTGAATTCAATGATTGATGTTGTGGAAAGCAACGGAGATCTATTCATGATGCTTGGAGAGCACGCTTCAGCCATTTCTCAATTTGAACGTCTGTTGAAATTGCAGGAAGCGAAATTTGGCCAAAACGATCCGCAGTTGCGCTGTGTATTGCTTTATCTCGCTCAATGTTATGAGAAAAGCGGCAAGGATGAAGAGTCGAGACAACACTATGATCGAGCGAAGGCTTTGAAATAGTTTCTAGCTAGTGTTAGATCTGGTGGCAGAACCAGAGCGTAACTGGGCTACTGGGTTTTCTTGCCCGAGCCTGTGATCGTGAAAGAGGCAACGATGCCGAGGAAGCCGGTAGCGAGACCGATAGAGATAATCGAGCATCGCAAGCTGCCGATCGGGTCTGAAAAATTGAGGGAATAGTCGCCACCCTTGGCCCGCAGCCACAACATGCTTTGGAGCCAGGGATCTGTGCTGACTAGAGGCAGAAAAACTGAAACAAGCCCGACGCCGCAAAGAAACCAAAGCCAGCGCTGCGCAGGATTGCCGATGTAGTTCAAAATTGAATTGACTCTTTCCCTGACTATGGCTATCATCTCTGTTTCCAACGGTTGACTTAATGATTACATTGTACGCAAGTACCAAGTGAATTCCTTGTGTTTAATGCTTACTTCACTATGCCATGGGGCGGAGCAGCTTCGCGGGTTTAAGATTACCTCCTCATGCTTCGCCGTTTTCAGTATTAAGTGAGAGATACGCTAGCGAAATTCCTCAACTGGGGAAAAGGAAACTGCTTTGGAAACCGAAATGAACGACGAGTACGATGGCATGGCGGACTTTGAAATACACCTGGAATTCGATCCAAACGAGATCGAAGAGTCAAACTCCAATGAGCTTTCCTGGCAGGATCTATGTGAGATATCGAGTTATTAGCAAGGCGAAAGAGTTGATCGCCTGGACATTTCTCGACGTTCAACTCTGTTTGTCCACTAGGAAACTGGCGTCGGCTGCTCGCCGATACGCTTGAAAATGAGGCTAGGGGGGGGCGGTTTTCTAACTTCCGTTACGCTGGTGTTGTGCGCGGGGCGCCGTGTCCATGCAAATACTTTAGCTTCGCCTTTTGGCAAAGTATTGGCATAGTTGCCCAGCAGACCGGCGCAGCCAATTACCATTTCATGCAATAGAACCAGTAGCGGTCTTCGTTGAATTCTCTTGGGTAGTTATTCGCCGTGCAAAGGCCTCTGTCGCGAGCAAGCCGAGGAATGGATGTGCTTCTAAATTAAGGAAGCAGCTGAAAATACGGGGCGTGAATGGGTCTGTATACCGAGAAATCTTTGCGGTCGAGCGTAAAGACATGCTTTATATTGAGTTTTTCACAGGCGGCAACGATGGTGGCATCAGCAAAATCCATTGGCAGATCTTCGTAGCGATTTTGCAGGTCAAAGATCCTTTCGAGGGCCGAAAGGTCGAGAGGAACAGTTTGGAGTTCAAGAGTCTCCAAAAGTTTGCTCAGAACAGCTCTAAAACGGCTCTCATTCGGAATCAACCAGGATACCTCAGTCAGGCACGCTTCTGTAGTGATAAAGACAGTTGCTTCGGGCAGTGCGCCAAGCACCGAACAGCAAGCATCATGAGCGGGATCCTTTCGCAACAGCAAAGCCACCAGGGCGCCGGTATCAACTGCGACGCTTTTGGGATATTTTTTCACGCATTATCTTCCTCTGCGCCTCTTCGTCGCTTGCGTCAAACTCAAGTCTGGCATCAACCGGCTCGAATTCGCATTCTGATAGGCGATCCAGCATTGTGCGTTTTGAATGCCTGATCTCTGCCTCGTAAAGTTTATCTATGGATTTCTTAATTACCTGCGCCTTGGATACTCCAAGCCTGATGGCAAGGAATTCTAATCGCTTCATGTGCTCTGAGGACAATCTAAATGAAGTGGCCATCTTCCAGCTCCGTCCTTGTGATGCACGAATGTGATGCATTTATATGATAGCACAGCTCGAATGGGGTTTCTGTCGATGTAGCCACGTTATCCTTGCCTGACAAAAATTGGTATCCCGGTCGCTGACTGCAACAAGCGGACCTGGATATGGAGTTGCAAAAAGGGAGCACAAACATGCTGAAGCGTGCTGTACGTGCCTCGAAGAATGCGGCTCCAGTATTAGAGAACGTGTGATCATTGCCGGCTTGTGTTGTTTCAAAATCTTGCTCTCTGGCAAATTACTCTATCGTTTCATAGCCCTTCACCATATTTGTACTTGCCAGGCTTGCAGTCCGGTTTTTAAGGATATTAGAGGATGCTTAAGAGTTTCATCTTTATTCAATATATGGCGGATGATATCTCGATGGCATTGCAAGCCCTAATTGGCTTGGCAAGCTACCTGTATAGCGGTCCTAGGGCGGGCAAGCTTCAGGACTAATTTCTCTTACTGGAGGGTCTAAACGTGGCCGTAGCTATGGAAAAAGAACTACTTTGCAAAGACTTTCTTGCCAGACCGAAACAGCTTCTTATTGACGGAAAATGGGTAAATGCTGAGTCCGGCAAGACTTTCGAAGTATATAACCCGGCAACTGAGGAAGTCATCGCTAAGGTTCAAGAAGGCGGCAAGGCTGATGTAGACAAAGCAGTCAAGGCAGCAAGAAAGGCTTTTGAAACAGGACCCTGGCGTACAATGAGCACTGCTCAACGTCAACGCTTGCTCATGAAGCTGGCTGACGCCATCGAAGCTCATGCCGATGAATTCGCTCAACTCGAGACCCTCGACAACGGCAAACCAATCAAAGAATCGCGCTATGTTGACGTTGTACAAACCGTTGAAACCTTCCGCTATTACGCTGGTTGGGCAACAAAGTTGGAAGGCGAAACTATCAACGCCAACTCCAACTTCTTTACCTACACCCTTCGCGAGCCGATAGGCGTTGTCGGACAAATCATTCCCTGGAACTTCCCGATGCTGATGGCCGCCTGGAAGCTGGGTCCCGCGCTCGCTTGCGGCAACACCGTTATCCTCAAGCCAGCCGAACAAACCCCACTTTCCGCTCTTCGCATCGGCGAATTGGCAATGGAAGTTGGTTTCCCGGATGGCGTAATCAACATCATCACCGGCTTTGGTCCTGACTCTGCAGGTTCTGCAATCTCCGAGCACATGGACATCGACAAAGTCGCATTCACCGGCGAAGAAAACACCGGTCGCATCATCGTCAAAGCTTCGTCCGGCAACCTCAAGAGAGTTTCTCTCGAACTCGGCGGCAAGGCTCCTAACATCGTATTTGCTGATGCCGACATCGATGCAGCCGTCAAAGGCGCCATCACCGGTATCTTCTTCAACCAGGGTCAAGTTTGCTGCGCAGGCTCCAGACTCTTCCTGGAAAGCTCGATTCATGATGAATTCATGAGCAAGCTCACCGAGCGCGTTGCGAAGATGAAGCAAGGTCATGGTATGGACGAGAAGACCCACATCGGTCCTCAAGTTTCCAAAGAACAACAAGAACGCATCCTCAACTACATCGACATCGCCCAAAAAGAAGGCGCCAAGCTCGCATGTGGCGGCGGACGTCCTGAAGATCTCCAGAAGGGTTACTTCGTCAAACCGACCATCTTCACAAACTGCACCAACGACATGCGTATTGCCAAAGAAGAAGTCTTCGGACCAGTCCTGGCAGTAATTCCTTTCAAGACGACTGAAGAAGTAGCAGAACAAGCCAACAAGACCACCTTTGGTCTTTCCGGCGCTGTCTGGACCAAAGACGTTAAGAAAGCCCACAAATTGGCCAGCCAGATCAAAGCCGGCACCATCTGGGTCAACTGCTACAACGCATTCGATCCTGCGGTTCCATTCGGCGGCTACAAGATGAGCGGCTACGGTCGCGAACTCGGCAAGCACTCGATCGAGCTCTACAGCAACATCAAGAGCGTTTGGGTAAATCTGGCTGACTAGTTCTGCCGGTACGACTCAACCAGGTTAAACGAAAGGCGCTGGGAAACCGGCGCCTTTGTCGTCAATGCACACAATCCTTACGTGACAAATGAGCTTTGACTCCGTATATGGTGCCAAATCCGGTACAAAGATGTTTTTCCATGGTTGAGTGCGGTCTGCTAAAGACAAGCTTAAAAGGAATGGCGATTGTCAAGAGGTGTTGTATAACGGAGGAAATATTCGATTGACCTTCTGTCCAGCCAGGTAAGCAACAAATGAGTAAAAAGAATGAATGTCTCGCTGCTGAACCGATCTGGTGCCAACAATGTTTGACGGGTTTCAAGAGCGGGAATTTGTGTCCTCAGTGCAGTTATGTGTTCGATAAAGCGCAAGATCCCCGTCAGCTTCAGTTAGCACAGGCAATTCTGGGCTCGCGACTGCGTGCACTCCTGCCGGACATAGACACCTACGTCGAACAAATGAAAGACGACCCGCTCAAGGAGATCCTGACGAAAATCACCTCGAGAGACCTTTCCCAACTCATAACGCAAGACGAGAAGTGCATTCTCGGGCCACTCGCTTATTCCGTTAATATTTACGCAATCAGTCAGCCAACCGAGTCCATTCGAACAGTGATGTTCTATTTGTCTGGCTTGCTTGAGAATGAGACTCGTCAGGAATTTCTTTCCCGTCCGCAAATTGCGTCATTGAATTTCAAGCAAACATTGCCGGCCGAAGAAAGGTTTGTTGAAACCCGTTATGTTCCGCTTGCTCCACTTGTTCTTGAGGAACGAGATGAGGGGCTGAGGAAAATAATTCTATATCTTGCAACCCGTGAAGCGCTTTCACAATCAGACTGGCAGAACCACTTCCAGAAGTCCCTCAGGCTTGGCCTTGTAGAAGAAAATGCGGTTGAGGGTGAGGCAGCGCGCTGGCGTAAATTGTTGAGTGCAGGCGAGCGCCCTGAAAGACCGCTTACGGCGTGGTTAATGCATCTGAAGCGTAACGGTTACGATGCTAATGTTTCCCACGACCTGATTGTTTATGCTGGGGCTGCTTCCAGTTCGCTTGGATTGAAGCAGTATGAGGCGGCTGAGGAAATTGCCAGAGCTGCTCTCCGTTTAATTGCAGAAATTGATGAAGCCGGCGCAGTGAATGTTGATGCCGCCGAAAGAGAAGCCTTGTTGCTCAGCCTGAGAAGCACTATTGCTTCTTGCAGCTCGCTTTCGGACGAGGGAAGCAGCGGCTACGAAGATCGCCGGGAGTTGATGAAATCAAGCTTCGGTATGGCCCAGGATCTTATACCGGAAGAAGTACGAGAGGAACTCTTTTCCTTGATGGAGTCAGTTTTTCCGCTTGCCGATATTGGGATGCAATTGCAATTCGCCGATCAGTGTTTTAGAGAAGGCCAATTGGATCAAGCGGAAGTCAAATACAATCGCATCATTCTAGCTTGCTTGAATACCAATGACGAATCAACCGGCGGTACTGATGATGTGATTGAGCATTCAGAAGCGTTGAGGTTGGCGAGCCTGATAGTGCCGAGCGTGTTTGCAATGAATTCATTTTCATTGGTTAAAGCCAGTATCAGACTGGCAGAGCTCAAAATCAAAAGGCGGGAAACTGAAGATGCGTTGCATCTATTGGAGCGTGCTGAACAATATGCTGGAGAAGTAATGAGAAAGTACAACGCATGCAAGAAACATCTTTTTGATTATCCGCATGATCCGCATGACACGCAGAATGAGTCATGTCTTGAACCATTCAGGCACAAGCTAGATCACGAGTTGGACACATTCAAGGCCGTGATATACGGCAATCTGGCCATGTTGCATAGAGAGTCAGGCGAACGCAGCAAAGCACTTCACATGGCAAAGGAAGCCAAGAAAAGGCTGCGCACGATCAAGCCTGCTGAATTGATGGGGTATGAAATGAACCATGCAGAAATGAGCAGCCTGTGCA
>JADZFV010000469.1 GCA_020854255.1 Candidatus Melainabacteria bacterium
AAAATCAAACCAGCCATGAACATCGGCAAACTGGTCACCAATGTGATCACTGCGTAGTTCAAAATTCCACTTTCGCCTTCGAGAAGTTGGCCGACAGGCACGATCCAACTGACGAGCAATGTGACAAAGAGCAAGCCGTACAAGAGATTGATGCGAGCAGAGAGCCAGTCGCGCGACTTCATTACCAGTGCGTTCGAGCACCAGATCATGAGCAATACTGCATTGATTACAATCGCTGAAGTCAACCAGGTCGAGCCGTACAGAAGTGACAGGCGCGAGATTGATTGCAATTCCAAAAGCAGAAATGCACCGCCCATGAAGAAGAGCTGCCAGTCACGGGGCGTCGATGTTCCGAAGACGACTTTGCGACCGGCAAACAAGCTGATTAAGATTATCTCGAGACAAACTATGAGATAAGGCAAGTCGACTTTTTCAGGCGACACATAAAGGTACGGCCAATCATCAGTGAGAATGTGGACGCCCTCAGGTTTGTAGTCCTTCACTACGGAAAATGACTTGGTATCGTCCGTAGGTGTTTTCAGAACCCCGTCTTGAACTTGCTTTCCGAGCGCGAAGAACGTATTTGGTATCAACCAGTCACTGCGCAAATCGTTGATCATGATTGGCGAGTAACCGGACGCTTCTTTGAGAGTGGCGAATATTCTGTCTTTGAACCAATCTTTCTTCGTGCAGAATGAAATAACCATGACGCCATTCGGTTTTACAAGTTTGAGCGCCTGGCGAAAACTTTGTGTCGTGTAGACATAGTTGTCGACACGCACGGAGCCACCCTGTCCGATTGATGAAATTGAGTCCAGGTGAGAGAAGAGCACCATATCGTATTGCTTGTGGCAATGATTGAAATAGTGCCGCGCGTCATCGCAAATTGTTGTCACTCGCGGATCATCATAAGGTTTTCCCGGGTTGAACTCTCTGCCTATTTTGATAATTTGCGGATCAATATCTACAGCATCGACGTGAGTGGCTCCGGCATTGAGAGCTTCTTTCACATCCGTGCCGCTGCCGGCGCCCACCACCAGGCAATCTCCGGGAGCAGCCAATCTGAATGGAAATGCATAACGCTTTCTGAATTCACCCAGAAATCCATGCAGCGCATTAACTGAGTACTCTTTATATCTTTCGGGAGAGAAGTCCATCGCCACCTGATAGCCACGGCGATTGGAATATATATTGACGCCGATCGGCACAACTACAGGCTTTCCAGCATCGTCAAAAACAAAGCGTTGATTGACTACATCAAGGCGCTGATATGGTGACCAGAATGTCCGCGACTCGGCTTTCGGCAGCAAAAACGTTTTATCCTGAGGGAAACTAATGGTGGCGCCCAGAAAATCATGCGGCGGAGAAAACGCGGCAACGCCCACTGCAACAGGCAAAGCCAGGCACAACAACTTAGCTTGTTTGTCTTCTCGAAGCAAAAATGGAAGCAAAATAATAACGCTGGGAATCAGCATCACCCATGGTGGCAGTCCCGCAAAAGACAAAAGCGCAAAGGTGAGACTGCCGGCAATGGCACCGGCGATGTTCACCGAATAAGCCTTGAGTGGGCTTATTGAATCGAAGAGCAATCCAATGCGAGCACCCATCGTTGCCATCACGGCAAACGGACCGGACAGAAGAAGAACAATTAGAGGAGCAAACAAAGCCAATTGCAGCCAGACCATTTGCGCGGCAACCGTCGCCGAACCCCAGTCGGAAAAACCACTGATGGTCGGGAAAGCGAAGGCTTCCCATTTGTCCATCAAGTCCGGAACCTTCATCATTGCCGCCATCACAACAAGAGCTATCGGCAACAACCGAAAGTGTTTGTTGGTTCCCAGCGCACAACCGACACCCAGCCCGACATAACAAGTGACAAGCGGGAAAGTTTTGAAGATGGAGAATGCTTCGATGTCTCCGCCCATCCAGCGGATGACGAGGAGTTCAAGATAGAGAGATGTCAAACTGAGAAAGAAAAGCTCGCCGGCTGGGCCAAGTATGCCTTTTGATTGGCGTTCGTCCGACGAAGACATGTGTTTCCTTAAACCGAAGCTAAGAAAACTTTATCACGCGAGACCAGGCTCATCTACCTGTCCCAAATATGGATGTTTTTCTTGTCGAAATACACTGACAAGACCGCGCCCTGGCTGTTGACAGTGTATGTCATATGCACTTGCGATTGGACGTTGTCTATCAAGCAGCCTTCAGGCGTTCTCCTTATCATCACAAGCGTTCTCAGGGGACGCGCCAACTTGTAGAAGTTGTTGTTGTCACCCGATGTGTGGCGAAAACGTCTGAATATCCGCCTTGCTTCCTCCTCACGACCGGCGACCAGAGCATCGGCAAGCAGCTCCAGCGACTCCAGTTCGTGCCGCGCAACTCCCTTAAGTTCTGATCTCAGTTGCGTGTCCACGCCTATTGCGCGTGCACGCTGCGCCAACCAGAGATGTTCGTAACTTATAGGATTGAGCGGCAAACCGTCGATGAAGACCCGCAAGTTGTGCCCCGGAACTATTTGACGCTGATAAGGAAGGTAGACAGTGTGTGGCTGCCCTCGCTCGTCTTTCAAATTGGTAACTGTAACGCTGCCGTCAGGATTGAGCAGCACATCGGCGCCGGCCACAGTCATTTGCTGCGCGCGACCACCTGTCGACGATGGTCCAGGGCTCTGGGCTCCTGTCCGGCCGTCCTGCAATTGCCCGCCCTGCGGCGCAAAAGGTATAGAGATCGTTCTGGGCGGTGGGCCCAGAGACCAAGCATCACTCATAATTCAAAACCCCGAAGAACGGAGGAAGACGAAGGGGGTGGATTGCTGCAAGACTAAGCCGAAATTGTTAACGAGACATAAAACGCCTTGTGTGGCGCTTTCTGGTCCTTTCCGCCCAATTGCTGAGAAGGTGTACCTTCAGGCGGGGACAAAATTAGCTTAGACTGCAATTTTGGTATTTTCATGGCATTAGCGTGCCAGCTGAAAACGCAATTAGAAACGTGCGATTGATGTTCGCATTTGAAAGTATGTACACAAATTGGGAAATTTTTGGAAATGCCGGTTGTCTCACCTAACACGTTAATAATGCCAGTGACCGCAAAAGTAAACGGGAATGGTCATTTGAGCATCGGAGCTTGTGACACGGTCGAGCTGGCAAAGCGTTTTGGGACGCCCCTGTGGGTGATGGACGAAGAGACGATTCTTCAGGCAGGGCGGGCGCTTAAGGAAGGACTGTCCGTTTATCCAAACGCTCGTGGGCTCTATGCCGGCAAAGCCTTTCTGTGCATGGCGATGTGCCACCTTGTCCGGCGCATGGGCATGGGTTTGGACGTTGTCTCGGAAGGCGAGATGTATACTGCACAGCAAGCCGGATTTCCCAAAGACCTGATTTATGTCCACGGCAACAACAAGTCGGAAAGCGAAATTCGCAATGCAATTGTAAGTGCTGGTCCGAAGATCGTCATAGACAGCCTTTCTGAGCTCGAGATGTGCGCGCGCGTCGCCTGCGAATTGAAGACGCGTGCAAAAGTCTTGATTCGAGTGATACCAGATGTGGAGCCCGACACTCACCACCATATTGTCACCGGCCACGCCACAAGCAAATTCGGCGTGCCTTTGGACGAGTTGGATGGCATCATCGATGCGGTGACAGCAAATATCAAGCAGATAGAACTCCTGGGTCTGCATGCCCACATCGGCAGCCAGTCGAAAGAATTGGAGCCTTTTTTGGAAACCGTTGATATCCTGGCGGATTTGTACAAAGAGACTAAAACCAAGCATGGACTGGATTTACCGCTTCTGGACGTCGGCGGTGGGCTGGGCATCACTTATATAGAAGCCGACAAACCGGCGCCAATATACCAATGGGCGCGTCAGGTCGCCGAGCGAACCTTGAGCGCGTTCAAAGAGCGCAGACTGGATCTGCCGGAGCTCCTTGTCGAGCCAGGGCGGTCGATTATAGGTCCAGCCGGCACGACTATATATACAGTCGGCCACACGAAAAAATTGCCGGACGGCACCGACTATATAGCCGTAGACGGCGGCATGGCTGATAATCCAAGACCGATAACCTATGGCGCAAAATATACTCCAGTGGTCGCAAACCGCATGACTAGCGCCTCCAGCAAGACTCCCGCGGCGATTGTCGGCCGCTACTGCGAATCGGGCGATATAATCGTAGAGGAAGCCTATTTAACTGCGCAAACTGGTGATCTGATCGCCGTGTTCGCAACCGGTGCATACAACTACAGTATGGCTTCCAATTACAATCGCACCGGACGCCCAGCCTGTGTGCTGGTCAGAGAAGGACAGGCTGAAATAATCATCGAGCGGGAAAACAACGACGATTTAATCAGCAAGGATAGGGTGCCGGAGAGGCTGAAGAATTAGAAGGCTTGAAAGGCTAAAAAGCTTAAGAGCCACCGGAAAGTGAGCGCAAGCAACGTCGAGCGGGGAGCAAGTTCAGAATGGATCTGGAAAGAATGCTTTCTCACCTCGACGGAGTCGTCGTAGCTAAAACCATCGTCCAGCTTTTCATAATTGTCTACGCCGTCCTCTGGGTCTGGAGCCGCATCGTCGGCACGCAGGCGGAGAGACTGGTCAAAGGCGTGATTATCCTCTCGGTGATTTTCCTGGCGTCATACTTCGCCGGTTTCACAATAATCACCTCCTTGCTGCAACACCTGATTCCAGTGGCTGCTATGGCGATGGTGGTGGTCTTCCAGCCCGAAATCCGCCGTGGACTTGGCTATCTGGGCAGAGTTAAAACGCTGAGAACGGACCTTTCACTTGCAGACAGTGAGCAGGAGAAGTTAAGACGCGATATCGAACAGATAATCGCCGCAGTCAAAGAGCTATCACGCAGCAAAACCGGCGCCCTGATCGTAATCGAGCCGCCGGAGGGCGAGCGCGACTATGTCAGCCCCGGAACCCCCGTCAACGCCAGCATTTCCATGAACCTGCTGCTGACGATTTTCTTCCACAAGTCTCCATTGCACGATGGCGCTGTCGTTATTCGAAACGACAGGATCGTCGCTGCCGGTGTAATCCTGCCGATGACCTCGAACCCGAAGCTCAGTTATCGATATGGAACACGGCACCGTGCCGCCATCGGTCTTTCCGAAATCTACGACGGTCTCTGCATTGTCGTTTCGGAAGAAACAGGTTCTATTTCCGCCGCCAGCCGAGGCATGCTGGTGCGCTACCAAAACGCCGACGAACTGGGCGATCCCATCGAATATCTTTACCACACGCCCGATCAAGGCGCTAAATCAGTCACTCCCTGGCAATCATTCCTCAATATGTTCAATAAGAAAGGCAATGA
>JADZFV010000470.1 GCA_020854255.1 Candidatus Melainabacteria bacterium
ATTCCCGCAGCTTAGAGGGCTTTACCGGTGGCTTATAGCCGGTTACCCCATATTGTTGTAGCCTCTTTCTTATAAATTCGCCGTCCGTGGACCCTTTCGGGATATACAGGGGATATGGGCGAGCCTTGAAAACGGCGATTTCCGGCAAAATCCCGTCAAAAGTCATTGCCAGATCCTTGTATATGCACTCTATATACGCGCGTCATATACGCACGCCGTATATGCACATCAGATCAGTAATTCATCACTTCCGTGTTGAGGTCGGACAAATCACGGTACATTTGATGAAGCGTCGACTGCAGGTCAACCAGCAATTCCGAACGAGACTTCAGCAGATCGAGAGTCACAGTTTTGCTGTGCGACACTTCGGCCAACTGTTTCAATTCCTCTTTGCCTTTTTCGCTTTTAGCATCGAACCTGCGAAACTTCTTCCATGTATGAATGAGCAATTGACGCCTGGTGAAATTGTCTTTCGAATCAGCAGGCACCGATTCCAAATATTTCCAGATAATCGGATCGTAACCCTCGCCGTCATATGGTAAATCAAACAGTGGTGCCAGCATGTTTCCGCCAGCTTCGGTGCGCAGCGGTTTGTACCTGCGCGGTCTCAAACCCCAGAGCGGAATCGCGATAGCTGAAGCATTGCCTGTGATCCCGAGAATATTCGCAAACGGCGGTGGCTGAGTGATGCTTATCGCCGAATCAAGCACGCCAAGACTGCCTGATGTCATAAACGCGGCAACGTTGTTGAGCATAACCGAGCGCTCATGTTTTGCTGTAAAAATCGAAAGCTGTAAATTGGTAAGGCTGAGATCGCCGGCAATGTTTGCCAGCGCCTCTTCCAACTCAAGACCCGCGTATTGCATCTTTCTTGCTATGGTCTGACGCAAAAACATGATCTTCACAAGATCGTCTTGAGAAGGGTTGCCACCCGCACGCCGAACGGCAGCTTTCAACTCATCCAACGTTCCGTCTATATTCAACAATCTTGCGACGTTCCAGGCGTCAACCGTCATCGCCGTGCCAGGAACGTTCTTTTTGCTCGGTTTATCAAATACGGTCTCTCTGGCGCCTTGGTTGCTTGCTCGAGAAGCCGCCAACAGCTCATCGCCAAAAGCTGCAGATTGAGCGAATTGGCAGCAGATGGAGACAAAAACAAGCAGTCGAAAAAATTTTTGTGTGTTCATATATTGCCCAGCCCATAGTTATACATCAGCAGAGCCCAATTTGCTTGCCCAAATTCACCCGGTATCACATTCAGTGGCACTGTCAAAGTGAAATTTACTGGCGTATGCTCATGCCCGCAATAATTTTCGGATTTCAGCAAAGTGTGTTTTCGAAAAGAATTTTCGGCTCTCGGCTCATTGGATAAGAATTGTCATCTCAGAGGATGCCAATGCCACGAATTAAACACTTGGCAAACCCAAATCTGCTATAAGAATTGGCACGTCTCAGGGATAGAGAAATGGCTGAAGGGACTTCCAAAAAAGCGCCGCCAACCAAAATACTGGTTGTCGAAGACAACAAGGTAAACGTCAAGGTTTTGCTGCTGCTGCTGGACCCGTTCAAGTTCGAGTGCGACACGGCTGAGAACGGTCGCGAGGCTGTCGAGGCAGTCAAGAACAATCATTACAACCTGATTTTGATGGACGTCCATATGCCGAAGATGGACGGGCTCGAGGCGACGCAAATAATTCGGCAGATGGAGAAGGTTTCTGGCGGTCATACGCCAATTCTTGCGGTCACGGCGCTGACCACGAGTGCCGACAAGCAGAAGTGCCTGGACGCTGGCATGGACGACCACATCCCGAAGCCTATAGACAGGCAGATTTTGTACGAAAAGCTGAACCATTGGCTCAAGCGAAATTTGCAGTCCAAAACAAATGAATCGATTGTTGAGATAACGCACTACGAAGGCGTTTGGCTTGACCCGGAAGATTTGAAGCGCATCCTCGAACACTTCGGCGATGAAAACTTCCGCAAGCTGTTGAGAAATTATTTGACCAGTTCGCAGACGTACATTGCGTCTCTCAAGAGTCTTCTTGCAGAGCACGATAAATTTCAGAGTCTGCGTGTTTTGCAGGAATTAAACTCAGCCAGCGCGGATGTAGGCGCAAGAACAATCTGCAAATTTTGCAGAGAGTTAAACGACTTTGTGAGCGGCGAAGAATGGGTCGACGCGGTAGAACGCTATGAAGATTTGCAAGAAACATTCCAGCAATTGTCGACTTTCTTAGAAGGCAGACTTACGTCGAAGCAGCTCTGATTAGACAAGAATTGCTGTACATTGCCACCGCATACGCCACCAAATTTCGCCTCTCATTGCTATGCGTTTTTAGATATCCGGAAGCAAAGCTCATTTAATCCAAAGACCCAAAAACGCCCGTTTTGAGTCCCCGATTTGCCCTGCCGCCGCTTTACTCTGAGCCTACGACACGCCGCCAACAGGCATACAGGCTCTACAGGCAAGTGAGGCTTAGAATATGGCTACACGAACAGAACATATCGAAGCTGGGTTGGGAGAATCGCAATCCAAGCAACAGGCGATTGAATTTACTCTTACAAAGGAAGACATTGACCGCATTAAGCACACCCCCACTTCTCAACTACGAGATTTCGGATTTAGCAGCGCCGATGATTTGCTGGACAGCGTCAGCTTAAGACAAATTAGCGCTGAAAAATATCTGGCGAAGATAAATCCGATCAAGCCGATTCTGCCAGGCGGCAAAGGTGGCGATAAGCACCCGGGCGGCGACAGTCCCGGTAATCCTGGTGGCGACTGGCTGCCCGATCCCGAAGATATCCTCGACCTTTCCGATGAGGCGAAAGAAGCATTGAAAACTGCTCTGGCAGTCGCATTTGTCATAGGAGTCGTGGGCATTTGTGTCTCTAATCCTGCATTGTTGCCCGCCGCCGCGCGCGCCATCAGTGTTCTCGGTCCCGCACTCGCGCCGCGCGCGATGCACTTCGCCCGTTAAAACCCCGGAGTTCTCCAGACAGCCCTTGATACGTGAAAAAACCGGCCCGTCACAAAATTGCCGACTTTGCGCTAAAATAGACCTTGCCTCAGATTGCCTCGGCTTCGGAAGGTATCAACTGTGAGCATGCGTCGATACGTCAGTATTTCAGCCGGTTTCAGTGCTGTAGCAGGGCTGATTGCCACAAGTTTCGCAGGTCTTGGCTATTCAAGCCTGGTCAATTTGA
>JADZFV010000471.1 GCA_020854255.1 Candidatus Melainabacteria bacterium
CATCGCCGGTAGTGGCTCTTGCTCTGTAGAATCGCAGCGAAGAGAGATCTCCTTCGACTCTGTTGCACAGCTCGCGCGGCAGCATCAATACAATCGGTGTAGCTTTGAGGTGGTAAATGTCGGGCAGAAGTCGCAATGCGGTGTTTATTAGAGCTTTTGTCTGCTGCTGTGCATCCGCCCCTGATTCGATTTTTATCACTCCGTGGGAATCTTCTTCGAAGTTTAGCTTTTCGTAGCGCCGCAACCCAAAGGGTTGCCCATTGTGATACCAGAGAGTTTCGTAGGCGCGTTTTTCTTTCCATGCACCGACCGTTTTATTGCGCAGTTGGGATTTCACCGTGACGCGAAAGGTCGGTGATAAAGGCGAGCCATTGAACTTGAGATAGTCTTTGATTTCCCGTGCGTTGAGGGTCAACAGCCAATCTGCGCTGTCTTCGTATTTTTCGTTATTGAATGGCGTTGTCTCAGAGTTAGGCAGGGGGGTACTTTGTGCTGAGCTGACAGTAAGTGTGGCGGCGACGCAGAGTGCCAACGCCGTGCTGTTTAGTTTATCTGTCAGTTTTCTCAATTGCTCACCTGTGCTGCAGTGGTTGTAATACAATTGTAGATTATCCAGGTTTTTCCTATGAACGGAATTCGCTTCACTCGGTTGTCTAATCATCGCAATGCCATCAGGCGCCGCGGTAATATGCTGGCCATGGTTGCCTTGCTTGGAACTATCATCATAGTTGTTGTGCTTGTGGGGTTTCTGGGCCAGTTTTTGCTCCTCAGTCATCAGAAAGAGAGAACTGATGCTGATGAATGCGCCCTGGTATTAGCGCACGTAATCAACGACAGAGATCGCGTCGGTCAGATGAATACAGTAGTGGAGCGTTCGCGCGAGCTTGTCTACGGGTCGCGGGAGGCTCACAATGAATTGGTTCGTGATGATAGTGATCCGGCACTGGAAGACTTTTCCAGGCTGTTGGTTGAAGAAGCAAGATCCGGTGCGCAACTGGTGGAATCCAGTCGGCAAATGATGTGCGGGCAAGTAATTGAAGATCTAAAACAATCAGCAAAGGACTTCCGGATAAAACTGAAAGCCAAAGCTGAATCGAATGTGGGGTTTATGAAGGTATCTCCGGCGGCACTTTCTGCAGTTGAAATTGGTTTGCCGCGCGGCGTTTTTTCTAATGCCACCGCTACTGAAGCCTTTGACGCGTTGTTGCAGGCAGATAGGCGGAGCGGTTTTGTGTCCAGGGCGGGACTTGCTTATGCCGGCGATATCAATGCGAAACTGCCTTCTCCAGACAATGATCTTGATTTCAAATTCACCCCCCTCGCCGGTCCTATTGGTGACGGTGTATCGCCTCCTCGTCTAACCGCTATCAGCGTCTTCGATTCGCGAGGAGGTTTCATTGGTGAAAAGGAGAAGAGTGTCCTTACCTCGCAGCTTCCATCGGCTGTTCGAGTAAAGATGGAGGCGGCGGTCGGCACTTCCGGTTTGTGGGCACTTGCTAGTCGTTTGCAGGCTGTTGCCAGCGCGGCAGCAGGCGGAGCTATGCGCGCGCCTGATGAGCTTGAGTCTCGACGCTGACGCAGGAGGCGCTTGGCTTCGTTTGCCACAAGGCGGTAGCTTCTTGGCAGGAGCAATCTGAAATTACATTAACAGTGAAACTTTCTGAGATGGCGGCGTGTCGATAGTTGTGACAGGCTTAAAACGGATATGCATTGTATGTGCTGGATTGCTGCTGTGAAAACTCAAGATTGTCTGATTGACTGAATTCATGCATAATCTTGCCATCGGCAGAATAAAGATCAATTTTGCATTTGGTCATTGAGGCATCTGCCAAGGCTACTACAAACAGCGCGGCCCCGCTGAGGATTTCCCAAATTGATGACAACCAAGACTAGAGCCAGACCAAGCATGGAGCTCGGTGTCCGCTATTACGACAATTCGTCGAGTTCTGGCACCATTGCTGGTGGCGAGAAGGGTATGCTGCGCGAACATGGTTATCGAGAGCGTGCAAAAACATACAAAGATGTGATGATGGGTTCTCACCCGGAATACACTGGTGTGCGCTTCATGAGAAAGGCGCCGCTTATGCTGGAAGTCAAAGTCTCCAGTCGATCGACAATCAAGAAGTTGCGCAAGAAACAGACGCGGTACCACTTCTGGAAGAACTTCTTCTCCGCGTTCAATTTCATGAATGCACTCAATGCAATCATCGCGCGCATGAATCCATTTGCTGCATACCACGCGCAAGTGCGCTGGAACCCGCGCTAATAGCCGGCTTCGTTGTAAACTGGATCTATGAAGTCGTTCAGTTCTCCTTAAACGTTCCAGAAGTCGCGATGGAAAAAGGCCCCGAAAGAAATGCGGGGCCTTTTCTCTTTTGTCTCAAGCAAGTTTATTTTCATTGGCGCAAACAATGCGCCAATGAAGGCTTAGAGAAGCCTGGTGTTGACGTCTCTTATGTCGAGTCTTACTTGTTGTAAGTCCCACGATTTGAGATCGATCTTGCGGCAAACTTCATCCAACTGCCACACCGCCTCTGAGTCATTTCTGCGCTTAAGGTCTTCCTTTCGTCTCAAGAGATCGTCTGTATCTCTCATCAGATAATACTCACGTGTTTGCAGAGCACGTTTGCGGGTTTGCAGTTGGTCGATATATCCGGGATCAGCAACTATAGCTTGTGCGGGTTGGCTGTTGAGCGCAACCATCGCCGGCAGAAAAATGAATGCAACCAGTGCAAGAGTCATTTGTTTTTTTGTGTTTCTGTTTTTGTTTTTCATAAACTACCTGCCTCCTTCCAGGTGAGCCTAGAATATCCGGCGGATTGGACTTGTAAAAGAGCCACTTTTATGATTTGATACTAGTCCACTTGGAATGATTTTAAGTGGTTAGGACTCCTGCAGTCCAGAGTTAAATGCAACCCTGTCAAGGGCTTTCGGACGCGAGCGAGCCCTCCGCCAGATATTTGAAAGTGAGCCATTCCCCGCAAAATGTGTTGCTAAGAGGGTTGTTTTGGATTTCCTTATACATGTAGATCAGACTTCGGGCGTTGCATTGCACCGCCAGATCTATGACTCGATAAGGGGCGCCATTTTGTCCGGGCGCCTTCGTTCCGGTGAAAAGCTGCCGTCCACCCGCGCTCTTTCCAAGACGCTGGGCATCGCCCGCGCGACCGTCACCATGAGTTTCGACAGTCTTTTGAGTGAAGGCTATATAGAAGCAAGTGTGGGTGCAGGAACATTTGTCTCGCGCGCACTGCCTGAGGAATTGATGCGTCCGGCTGTGCAATCGATCGATCCGGCTTCGCTTGAAGTTATTACGCCGAAAGTAAAGGCGCGCATTCGGGGGAGAAAACGCAAAGATGGCAGCGAGCCAGGATCGTCCGGAGAAGCATCGAGCGCCGGCGATCCTGATAAGGTGCAAGGCTACAGACTGTCCTGGTATGCGACGGCACTGCGCTCTCGACAGTGGTTGAACTTTTCGGCGGAAGAGCCAGCTGTTCAACTGTCTTTTGGAAGACCGGCTATGACCGAGTTTCCGATGCGGGTGTGGAATCAGTTGTTGTTGCATCATGCACGCAAACGCAACCTGGGCATACTTGATTCGCCTGCCAATGCTGCCGGTTTTATGCCATTGCGAGAACAGCTGGCCGCCTATCTGTCGCGCGTTCGCGCTGTTGCGTGCCAGCCGGAGCAAGTGATTATCGTCAATGGATCTCAGCAAGGTATCGATCTGGTGGCTCGCGTACTTATCGATCGAGGCGATGATGTTTGCATTGAAGACCCTGGATACATCGGCGCTCAGAAAGCGTTCGAAGGACAGGGTGCAAATGTTTTGCCGATACCTGTCGATAAGCAGGGCATCGTTGTCGAGGCAATGAAAGAGCGTGAGATAATTCAGCCTGGTTTCAGCCCTCAGTTGATCTACGTCACGCCGTCACACCAGTCTCCAACAGGTGTTGTGCTATCTGTTCCCCGCAGATTGGAGCTGATTTCTTTCGCCAGACGAGTTGGTGCTTACATCGTCGAAGATGATTACGACAGCGAGTATCGCTACAAGGGACGACCCATTCCAGCCCTTGCGGGGCTCGATCACGCAGGCACGGTTGTTTATATTGGAACACTTTCGAAGGTTTTGTTTCCATCTCTCAGACTGGGTTATCTGGTTGTTCCACTCGATCTGGCAGAAGTTTTCACCCGTGCAAAATGGCTTGCTGACAGGCATTCGCCATTGTTGGAACAACAAGTGTTGTGCGATTTCATTCGACTGGGACATTTGGAACGTCACGTGCGTCGCATGAGAAACCTGTACGATCAAAAGAGAAAACTGGTTATCGAGTCGTTGAAGCAACACTTCGGCAGTGCTGCGACAGTTCTTGGCGATGCTGCGGGAATCAATGTCGTAGTGCGCATCGCCTCCGTCTTGAACGACCATGAAATTGTGGAACGAGCAAAAGCCGCAGGAATCGGCATCTCCAGCACTGCGCATTGCTATTTAAGTCAACCCCCGCGCGGCGAATTTCAAATCAATTACGCGCATCTGAAAGAGGAAGCGATAGATATGTGCATTGAAAAACTTGCTGAGATCGCACTTTAGCCGCTGTCAACATTCAGGTTGTTCGGTAAGAGCGGGATCTAAAACGCTTTAGCAGCCTGCTTTTCGGTGCCGCTGCCATGCCGTGCATCGCCCGGGCGACACGCTGCATGCCCCGTCGGCGCCTTGCGTCGCCGCAGTGGAGTACGCACGGTAAAACGCCCGCTGTTATTCGGTCGATACTTTTCGCTGTTAGTTTTACGCACAAGCCCCCTTAACATTCCGAATCGCAGGTCACCATTCGTTTGAATGGTCTTGACTCCGTTACTAAAAACGAGGTTAGATGACTAGAGCTGCAGAAGTTGCAAAACCGGAAACCGCCGAACCGGTTGAAAGAGCACCGGCTATATCAGTGTTGCCTGTAGCGGATGTGGCACCACTAAAAGTCGAGCCCGCCAAAGCCGAAAGCACGATTGCAAATGCACAGCTGGCTGTAGGAACAGACAAAGATACAGCAGCAGGCGATGCATTTCTGGCTGCTGTAAAGGATCTTAAGAAAGCAACTCCGCTTACTGAAGCAGAGCGAGCTGCCGCCGCCCTGGGCGATTTGATGCGAACCGCCGATCAGCGCAGTCGAGGTATTGGCTCACCGGAGATACTTCCCGGTGGTCTGGCAAGAGTGAAATTCGATCCTGCGCAAAGAGCAGACAAGCTTGAGGCTCTGGTCTCTGGAAAAATCAAGGATGGCAGTATTGCTGTACGCACATATGCCGAGCGTCCTGATGGGCTGAAGGGGGAGAGAGTAGTCGTCACTCCACGCGGGCAGGAGACGGTGCGTGTTTATGATCCGGCCAGGAGCAGGGATGGAATTGCTCAACTCCAAACCGTCAGGTTGAGCGATAAGGTTAAAGTGACTGCTGATTATCGTGGTCGAGTCGGCGGTCTGGTCAGAGAAACATTGACTGCAGATCCGTCCGGATCAACGCGCATTCGCACCTATTGCGACGGACGCCGAGAAGAAATGCGTGTCGGTCCCGGCAGAAAACCGGAGACGAAATACTTCGGCGGAGACAACAAGCCAATCTCACCCGAACAGTTTCAGGCACAGCAAAAGTCTCTCCCGGAGGCTAACCAGAAGCGCCGCGCCGCCGGTGAGCCGCTCATTAATGACCAGCAAGGGCGTCTTCAGCCGGCAGAACGCCGGACTGCGCCTTTAGAAGGTGCTCCTATTGCCGAAAAACCAATGGAGAGAAATACAAACCTCGAGCAACGGCTCAATACTTTCAATTCTATTTTCAAATCAGATAAGCCTCTTACAGCCGAAGAAGCTGATGTCTTTCGCCGCCAGCTCAGAGATCTTAGCCTGGCGGAAATTCAGCAGCTGAGAAAGCTGCATGATCCGAGCAAACCGGAAAATTTCGAAAAAGCACTCAGGGATAAGTTTGCTACCTTGCCCGACGGGCAGGACCGGCACGCTCATAGATGGGCTGAGATAGAGGGGCATCTGAAAAGAACAGGCAAACCCGGCGAGGATGCCGCGATTCAACTGCGTGTCGACGCGTTGGAGGCAAAGTGGGCTGGATACGATGGCAATCGCACGTTTGCCGCAATTCAAGCGAATACTCGTGGCACTTTGTTGAGTGCCACAGAAGAGCAAAGAAAGGGTATAGATACGGCCCTGACATCGCTTTACGGGCAGGGCGGTTTGTCTGAATTCTATGACAAAGGCGCGGGAAAAAATCTCACGTATGACGGCAATAGCTGGTATTCCGGAGAGGATAAATTTACTAAATCTGTACTTGAGCTTGCTACCAGAAAAGGCGTCGATGCTCGCACGCCGCAAGAGCAAACCGCTTTGCTCGATCTCGCCCTGCAAGAGAAAAGTGTGGATCGCTTCAGGGAAGTGGCCAATAAGGCCGCCATGACACCTGAAGGGCGTGCGCATTTTTTCAGCAATGGCGGACTTGAGAAAATAAACGCCAAAAGAGATGACGGCAGCGGCAGCGACGTTGCTGTTTTCAGTGAAATCGAGAGAAGAGAATTAACTGATCTGGCTCAAAAAGGGGAAGAAAGTCCACTTACACAATTTAAAAAAGCCATAGGTATACTCAGCAACACTGATACCGCAATTGCTGATGCTGTGAAGCGCGTGGCCGAAAATCCTGTGCAGCAAGAGTTGTATCTCAACGGACGGCAGCTTGCGCGCGAAAAGAGAGAGCCAAAGACAGAAGCAGAGCGTGCTGCGCTTGAGTTTTATACGGAGTTGAACAAGACATTCAAGTCCGCTCATTTCTTCGGCTCCGACAGGAAGGCGCAAAACTTCGATGCCCAGATAGCAAATGGTACTCGAGGCGCGCTTTCCAATGGTCGGCTTGG
>JADZFV010000472.1 GCA_020854255.1 Candidatus Melainabacteria bacterium
GAAATGCTCTAAATATCTTCGGAACCAGACAATGAGTAGTTGAGGATTGCCACCTCGGCTACTCTTCCTCTTTTGTCGGCTTTGCTGTTGATGGCGCGATTTGCATAGACTGTTTCGATGAGAAACCCGTCATAAAGTTCGCGAATATATGGCGTGTCGGAATTGCTGAGCATGGCATAACAGCCTTTATCGGTCAGCTTTTGGAACACTTCCACAAGACGCACTTGATCGTCGCTGCCGAACGAATTTCGTGTATATCCGGTAAAACTGGAAGTGGTGCTGAGCGGCTGATAGGGCGGATCTAAGTAGACAAAGTCGCCCTTTCTTGCTTGCGCGACAACCGCCTCGAAGTTGGCCGTGATGATTTTTGCATTGCACAAAGCTCGCTCTGCCGCCCGCAAATTTATTTCGTCGCAGATTTTGGGATTGTCATAGCGACCGAAAGGAACATTGAACTGACCTTTGCGATTGACTCTATAGAGTCCGTTGAAACATGTTTTGTTCAGAAATATCAATCTGGCTGCCCGTTCTGCCGGCGTCAGATCGCTTATGTCCATGGCCCGCACCCTGTAAAAGTGGTGCTTGTCGTTGCGGTGCTTTTTCAAATGCCGGATAACCGTAGCCAGGTCGTTTTTCACCATGTTGTAGCAATTGATGAGCTCGACATTCGAGTCGGATAAGACTGCTTTCAAATTGGGGTTTTTCGCCACCATGTGAAAGAAAACAGCGCCGCCGCCCAGAAATGGCTCGAAATAGCGGTTGAATTCTGCCGGAAACAATCGGGTGTAATGCTTGAGCAATTGAGTCTTGCCGCCCGCCCATTTGACGATCGGAGAGGCAAGCGGGTAAATCGCCCTGCTCGCTTCTGTACGCTGGCGCGCCGTAGCGGCGCTAACAGCAGGAAAAGGTTTTGCCAAAACTCAAGCCACTTCTTTCTAGTAGTCTGCGGGTTGCTAAATAGTGTACCTCCCAAACGTCCGGTCCGTAACCACCCGCAAAGACGGTTGCCAGAGAAATTCCTTTGTCGGCAAAGGTGTCGATCACCAATTCATCGCGTGCTTTCATTATCGAAAGGGGCAGGCGAAGATAGCTTGTACCGGGCAATACGTCCTTTTCGTAAGGATCGCTGCCGCCCACATAAATCACCATATCCGGTGCAAATTTCGAGAGCGACAATTTTAATCCGGCCTCGGTTTTGGAAAGATATTGATCTTTTTCAGTTTCTTTTATCGGTATGTCGAGGTCGCTCTGCTGCTTGACCTCCGGCCAGCCTTCTTGCGAGTGCACTGAAAATGTGAAGACAGAGTCGTCGTTTCTGAAAGTTACGGCGGTGCCGTCTCCCTGGTGGAAATCAAGATCGACAATCAAGGCCTTGCGGATTTTCCCTGTTTTTTGCAAATGCCTGATCGCTATGGCGATGTCGTTTATCGGGCAATATCCTCTGCCCTGATCGGGAAACGCATGATGATACCCGCCACCGAGATTGGCGGCCAGACCGGTTTCTAAACTCAGCTCGCAGGCCTTCAAAGTACCGCCGCTTTTCAGTTTGAAGTCTTCAATGATGGTTGGAAGCGGTCGTATTGCGCGTTCTGGGAAGTATTCGCTTTCGCGAAATTCAAAAAGTTCTACCCACGTTTTTGGATCTTTGAGCGTTTTCAGGTAGGCGGGCGAATGCACCAGGAGAACCTGCTCGTTGGTGATTGGTTGAGGTTCTAAATATGGCACAGGTGCGCCAATGTCCTCACTCAGCCTCTTGAGAACCGCCTCTGCGCGATCTAGCGCGAAGGGTTTATCAAAACCAAAATCCGTGAGCGGTGTTTTGTAGTGGGGAGAGAATACTAGATTGGTTTTCATGACCTGAAAAGTATAACAAGTAAGTCTAATTAAAATGTCAAGATAAGCTAGCTAAATGAACTTTGAAGTAGTTTTTTATCTGATCTTAGTCAGGTATTAGAGCCAGACAAGAGGAGCAGATTGAACCTGATGAGCGAACTCTTCTAGATTCATCGCGCTTATTTCTTCTACACACGACGCTTGGCACCTAAACCAAACGCATCTATAGCTTCCGACTCTCACGCGCGCGATATCTGAAAGACAAACTCTTTTGAGCTGTCTTCTGGATTTCACCGTGCTGTGATGGCCCTGTAGAGACGTCGCTGAACATCCCCATGCAGCGTCCCTACATCAGTCTCGAAGTAACTCACATCCCTACCGGAGTGCACGCCGTGCATTCCCGATGTTTCCGCCTGTTGAAGCCCGCAGACCGCGACATCAGTCGCGTCTGTCCACTGTGCTTCCAGCGGTCCTAATGGAGATAACCACATGTCTTTCGGCCCACTACTACTTGGGCTTGCACTCCTGTTTGTCTTCCTCATGCTGAACGGTCTTTTCGTGGCGTTTGAATTCGCCATCATTGCGCTCCGCAAGAGTCGCATCGAAGAGCTGGTTCAGAAGGGACACACAGGAGCAAAACGGGTGCAGGCTATGCATCAGCGAATGGATAAAACCATTGCTGGTGCACAGCTCGGCATTACGTTGGCGAGTCTTGCATTGGGTTGGTTGGGTGATCACTCAATCCTGCCCCTGATCAAATCTGCGATGTCCGCGATACCCGGTGTTGCTGACGCAAACCTGCCGGTCGGTCTCGGAGTCTTTCTATCGTTCGTTGTGCTGAGCACGCTCCATGTCGTTGTCGGCGAACAAGTGCCGAAGACGATGGCTCTTCGCGCTTCTGAAAGAATGGCCTTCTTGCTGGCCGGTCCATTTCGTGCGTTCTGCTTCGTTACCGCGCCTCTGGTGTGGGTGATGAACGGGCTCACCTGGCTTTTGCTCAAGCCATTCGGCATGACCAAAGCCAGGCACGACGAGCATCAACTGCCGTCGCCGGCTGAGTTCCAGATCTTGTTTGAAGAGAGTGTCAAGGCAGGCACGCTTGGAAAACAGGAGTCTGACTTCCTCAAGCGTGCTCTCGAATTGAAAGCTGTGACTTTGAAGGAAGTGATGGTGCCGCGCACGCGCATGGACTGTCTGGAAGAACGCATGGGTCTTGTGGACATGATGGCCGTTGCGTCGCGAACCAAGCACAGCAAGTTGCCTGTTTACCGCAATACTCGCGACAACGTGATCGGCATCCTCAACACGCGCGATTTGCATGACCTGTTCTATGCCCACCTGAAGGTGCGTGCGCAGGCGGGTGATGCCACTGCCGCCGGTGCGGTTGCGTCTGCTCTGGGCGTGGGATCGTCAGACGCCGGCGTGCAAAATCTGCCTGGTACACCGCCGGGCGTGCGCGATCTCTCAGGCGCCACCAAGGCGCCCAGGCTGTTTCGACTTACTGAGTATGTGCGCAAGGCTTACTTCGTGCCCGACACGATGCTGGCCAGCACGCTGCTCGAGCAGATGAAGGAGCGCAAATTGCAGATGGCGGTGGTTCTCGACGAGTTTGGTGCCACGGTCGGTATCGTCACCCTGGAAGATCTGCTCGAACAGCTGGTCGGTGAAATCTGGGATGAATACGACTCGCCGGGTGCCGGTATCGAACAGGAAGATGAGACAACCTGGCATGTGCCGGGCGACCTGACCATCTTCGAGTTCAACAAGTTTTTCGGCGCCGCGCTCAGTTGCGAAACGCACTGCGTGACGGTGGCCGGTCTTGTCATTGAAGCGCTCGATCGCCAGCCTGACGGCGGCGAAACCGTTGAGCTTCAGGGCTACAGGTTCACCATTCTGGAGATCAAGAACAGAGCCGTATTCCGGCTTGCCGTTCAGCTTCCTCAGGATGCGCCCCCGCTAGTCCATCCTGCCGACGGCCCAGGCGCTTGAGGGCGGCGGCCATGCATCGCCGCTTCGGGTGCGTCCTTCGACTCGAGGATTGACGCTCTGGGGCGGCGCATGGCGGCGCCCGGTTCGGCGCTTCAGGCACCGGCTTCTTTGCCGGCATGTTGTATCGCCTCTCTTGCCGGCTTCGACATCCAGAACAGTCACGAAACAGCCGCCAGGATGGCGGCGCGCCGTGATTGTCCGCGGCTTCGAGGTCATGTCGTTCGTTTTTTTTCGACCAGATGAAAGAGCCAGAGTCAGCGTTTGACTCTGCCAATGGAGACTCCGATGATAAATCTACTTGCTATTGTTGCCGCGCTGATTGCGCTGGCGACCTGTATCGCGATTATACGGCGGGGCTCCGCGCGGCTTCGTGCTGAGGCTCGTGACCCCGTCGTCAACTCAACCCCCTTCGTCGTCAAGCCGTC
>JADZFV010000473.1 GCA_020854255.1 Candidatus Melainabacteria bacterium
ACAACTATTTAATAAATAGAGACAAACTTGTAATATTGAGATTCCTATACCACCAATAAAACAAGTTTGCGATGCCCCGATTGATGCTCAGTGATGAGTTCTGGTCGAAGCTAGAGAAGATTCTGCTTCAAGAAGCCATTTATAACAAGCGTAATTTGCGCATGACGATAGAAGGCATGCTGTATCGAATGCGAGTTGGTTGTCCGTGGCGAGACTTGCCGAAGGCTTTTGGATGTTGGAATTCTGTCTACAAAAGATTCAATGCGTGGTCATTGAGTAACAAATGGAACAGGCTTTTCAAGGCACTGATCATTGACCCGGATTGGGAGTGGGGATTTATTGATGGCAGCTACGTTAAAGCACATCAGCATAGTGCGGGAGCGGTGGGTAAGAAGCTGCAGGCCATCGGGAAAAGCCGTGCGGGGAATACCACGAAGATTCATCTGGTGGTTGATAGTTATGGTTTGCCAGTTGAGTTTGAGATCACCGGTGGAGAAGTCAATGATTGTTCTGCAGCACCCGATTTGATTGCCAGGTTACCTGACGCGGAAGCGATAGTAGCGGACAAAGGCTATGACAGTGATTGTATACGGGAGCAGATAACAAAGAAGGGAGCTAGGCCTGTAATACCAAGAAAGCGCAATTCATTGAAAGGTAATGCAGACATGGATTGGGGCTTATATAAATATCGGCATTTGGTGGAAAACGCTTTTGCGCGATTAAAGCAGTATCGCGCAGTGGCAACACGATATGACAAGCTGAAGAGAAATTACGAAAGTATGGTTGCTATGGCTTGTGGATATCTGTGGCTATCTATGTGAAATGTCAACAGACCCTAGCGTCATCGGAAGTTGGCTTTATCAATTCTTGTTCGAAAAGCGCTCAACTACGACCCGCGAAACAGTGCCTGATTGGGTGGTCAAGTCACTGGAAAGCGCTCGCGTGTTACTTCCCAATTGGTATCGGCGCTTCATTGCAAAGAAATACGGACTGGATTTGGTTCTGTCGCAAAGTTTGTCAGTTTGAGTGATACTTGGCCAATTTTAGTAATTGAAGAATCCGAT
Organism: Candidatus Melainabacteria bacterium; assembly: GCA_020854255.1. GTDB lineage: Bacteria > Cyanobacteriota > Vampirovibrionia > Obscuribacterales > Obscuribacteraceae > QKMZ01. Next base: position 1,065 of record JADZFV010000473.1, read on the forward strand.
GATCTGTTTTAAAGGTGCTCACTTTCCAAAAGATGTCATTCTATACGCTGTTTTTTTCTATGTCAGGTATGGTGTTTCTTACCGTGACATTGAGGCCATTATGGAAGAAAGAGGTGTTAAAGTTGACCACTCCACGCTCAATCGATGGGTTATCAATTACTCATCTTCCTTGGCTTTGACGGCTAAAAAAAATTAAACGCGCTGTTGCTATGTCCTGGCGAATGGATGAAACCTATATCAAAGTTAAGGGTAAATGGGTTTACTTGTATCGCGCCGTTGATAGATTTGGCGATACTATTGATTTTATGCTTTTCAAGCACCGTGATAAAGCAGCGGCCAGCACCTTCTTTAAACAAGCAATCGATACTAACGGATTTCCTAACAAAGTTGTCATGGATAAAAGCGGCGCCAACTATGCTGGTTTGGAGAACATTAATATGTTGCTATTGTTGGCAGGTTTGTTGAGTTTTATTGAAATATGCCAGATGAAGTATTTAAACAATATCATCGAGCAGGACCACCGTTTTATCAAGAAAATCACGAATCCCATGATGGGATTCAAAGCCTTTCATTCAGCGCAAGCAACCATCGATGGCATTGAAACCGCACACATGATCCGAAAGGGACAACTGTCTGATGAAAATATACCCGCTTATAAGCAGTTTATGGCTTTAGCAGGATAACTGTGCCCGCAGATAAGTGTGGCTTTACACTTTACGAATATTTGCGACAGAACCCATTTGCTGGCGTGTTGTAGTTGTATGCGATAAAGCTTGCAGCTGGGGCGAGATCATTCAAAATCGCGCGTCTTACGCCTAGCTTTGAAAACGGCTTCCAGACGTTGCGCCCATCTTCATTGACTTGCTCGCAGATAGTGCCATCCGATTCAACCTTGAACCCCATGGATTGCACGACAGAACTATCACCGCACATTTGTGCTGCAACGCCAGTCATTCCTGTTCCGCAGAAGCCGTCGTAGATCAGATCTCCTGGCTGCGTGTAGTGCAAGATGTACCGCATGATGGCTTTATGCGGGACTTTGGTGTGATAACTGTGGGCGTTGTAGATAGGGTCATTTTTCCCTTCTCTAACATCTGCAGCGAAAGGTTCTTTGCTGTACGGTCCGGATAACGCATAGGTCGTGCCGTAACACTTAACGAATTCTTCGATAAATGGATTTGGGCACGCTGTGTAATACTGTGGATCAGACAGGGCGAGAATTGCTTCATCAGTTCCAATCGGAAATCCATCAATCTTCCGAAACGCTGGCTCTTTCAACTTGTCAGCCAAAAGTTTTGTGTAGTGTTTACGACGGTCCTCATCGCTTGGGAACGTTTGCCCAAGGCATTCAACGGGGCCTGATTGGGCCGCGTGGTTTTGGAAAAGATCAGTCATTGGTATCGCTCTCTGCATCATCGGTTGCCGCTGCTGCGGGCAGTTGTTGCCAATCATCGGCAATCGCTTTCCAGTTCACATCGCGTTTAACTGCGTTGACCTGGCCTGATTCGTCTGCTGCCTCGCCCGACCACACCGCCCAGAAATCCGGATCGTCGGATTTGGGCCGCTGGCCATCGGGCAAGGCGTTCATCTGCACCAATACCGGCAACTCGGAGGCCCAGCCCAGCAGGATGGCGTGGCGGGAGGGCAGAGACGGCAGATCGCGCAGCAAGCCGCGCAGGTTGTCGGGCACCAGTTTGTGCACCAGCTCCTGATCGCGGTCATTGCTGATGCGATGCAGCAGGTAGCTGTTGCATTGCGACAGCACGGTGGGCGACAACTCGCTGGGGCGCTGGGATGACAGCACCAAACCCAGTCCGAACTTGCGCCCTTCGCGGGCGATTTTCTCGAAGACCTGGCAACAAATGGCGGCTGAGTTCTGGTTCTCAGCATCGTCCTGGTAGCGCTTGATAAATGTGTGCGCCTCTTCCATCACCAGCACGGTCGGCAATGTTTTTCCATGATTGAGCTGGCGATAACGCTGCAAGGATTCCAGCGTCATGCGGGCTATGACGGCGGTGACGATATGCACCACTTCGGCGGGAACCAGCGAAAGATCAATGACTGTAATCGTGCCGTTAGATGCCTGGTCATCGCCGATGGTGTTGGCCAGCCACTCGTGTAGCGTCACACCTTCTGCATTGCCGGTGATGGTTTTCATGCGGCTATCCGACAGAATCGTTCGAATGCGCATGAGCATTGTTTCGACGTACTCGGAGACTCCTAGCAGTTCTGCATTCGCTTCAACGCTCCGCAATAGTTGGTCGCCGGTAAATGCACGCGGTACGTCAGCATCGATGGGCAGGATGTCGGTGTCACTGCCGCCAAAAGCTGCGTGAGCTTGAACCAATGTATCCAGTAAATCGACAATCTCCTGTCTAGTGAATATGGCCGGCCAGTCACCTTGGTGCGCGCCTAAGACTTGGGCGATCTTCTGATTTAGTACTGTAAGGGCAGCAGTTTCCGCATTGTTGAACGAATCATGTTCAACCAATCCTTCGTTCCACCTTATCAATCGATCGCGAAACCCCTTTGCCTGTCCGGATCCCTTCCAAGGATTCCCTGAGCTTTTGTCCACATGGATTGCGGCGACGAGAGTACGCAAGTACCGACGCAGATCGTGGCTTGGTGTGGCTGCTGCTTCCGCTGCGCCATCGCGTACAGAGCGCAGTGCCTGAATCAGGGTGGGCCGCTGCGCTTTGGCACTGGCTTGGGTGAATGCGCTCCACTCCGCGCTGTTCCAGAACCAGAGCGGCACCTGAAGCTGTTTGATGCCGCTTTCCGGTTTTGGCTCGACCGCGAACACTCGCACTTTTCCCAGGCCATCAAATGCCTTGGCGTATTCACCATTGGGGTCGAGCACAATGAAGCGTGCATTGGGGTCTGCTCCGTCACGTGCATGCCGGGCTGCTTCCATCGACCAGCGGATTAAACCGGCGACCGAGCAGGATTTGCCACTGCCGGTGTTTCCCAGCACGGCCAAATGACGACCGAACATGCGATCGGGGTCGACCTTGACTTCGGCATTTGCGGCCAGCGGACTGATGCCGATTTTCACCCTGCGGTTCTCGCCCGATTCAACGATGGCGCGCAATTGGATTTGCGTTGGCAGCAATACTGGGTCGCCCACCGTAGGGTAGGCTTCCACACCGCGCCGAAAACTGTAGATCTCCTTGCCCTGCTGTTCACCTTCGTAACACAGGCCGCCAAGCGGGTTGAGGCTCATCTTGCGCAGCGGATAGGGCAAGTCCACCAGACCGAAGTCCTGCATGCCCTTGCGCTTGGGGTACTGGGAGCGCTCGATGGTGATCCACTCCACTTGCGCCACCAGATAGCCCTCGTCGCTCGGCACCAGCACATAGCCGTTGATACGCGGAAATGGGCGCGGCGTGCCGGTATTTAGCGCGAGGTTATCGGGCGCTTCGATATCCAGCAGCACTTTGATTTCGTCTGGAGAGACAAAGTCTATGCTGCCGATGCGGAGGGAGTCGGCGTAGGCGATGGGCGAGAAGCTCATAGGAAACTCACCTCGTCTGAATCACCTCCCTGCTTTTCAGCTGCCGGAGCCGCATGAGCCTCGGTCCCGAAACGTTGCTTGAGCAGTTCGCTCATGCGGAAGGTGGTTTTGTCGATGGCGGCCTTGGGCAGGAAACTTTCTGTCAGGGTTTTCATATCCGCCAGCGCCGGGCCGATCAGCAGGCTGATCTGTGAAGGTCGCCCCAGATCCTGATAGGTCTGCATAATGCGGCCAAGGGGATCGTCGTAAGCGATCACCACAAGATGGGTGGAGGGAATGGTAAGCATGTCGCGGATCACGCGGTTGACGTGTTCGTCGCCAAAGCTGTAGCCATAGGTAATTAGGGTGCTGTTGGGGCGGCACACGGCAGCAGCTAGATCGCGGAACAGCTCCACGTAGGGGTAGTCCGATGTCTCCCGATCTTTGGCGGCATTGGGGTAGATCATAAGCTTGTGGGCATTGGCACCTTTGATGCCGGGTGCCTTCAGATAAGGTTCCACATCATCCGCACCAAATGGCAGCCCGATACGGCGGATATCTGTCGCGGTCTGCACCCAGTCCACCGAGCCATGCAGCTTGGTGAAGCGGGCAACGCCTTCTAGATAGCGAGGTTCACCGCGAATGCCCGGCGGGTTGTAGTGCATGTCCAGATCCAGTCGCGAGGAGCGGAAGATCGGCATCAGGTTGCCAAGAAAGCGATCCAGCAGGTGCAGCCCTGCCAGCTCGGCGCCGGCTTCGATTAGGCGGTCGTAGTTGGTGGTGAAGATGTTCAACCGATCGCGCACACCAGTGCGACTGGCAAAGCTCATCAGGAAGGTAACCAGTACATTGAACGCCTGCTCGCGCTTGTCATCACCGGCTGTAGCAATACCGGCTTCACTTTCCAGGATGGACTTGGCGAAGGCGTTCAGGGTGTCAGTCAGCTCAGCGCTTAACGTTTTAGCTTCTTCAGACTTGCCCAGTATTTCCAGTCCGCGCAGCAGTTCGTTGGCGGCGCGGAGCTGGTCTTCCAGATTGCCGGCTTGTCGCCCAGTTTTGTTCGCAGCGGCTTTCGCTGCACTCTGAATTTCAGTCTTGTAGCTGGTCAACGCTGCTTCGCCCATACCGGCTGCCGACTTGTCTACCGCCAGATTATGCACCGCATGGGTGAGCCCGGAACTTGCCAGAAGCGAAAGATGCTCCGACTGGAACAAGGCCGTCAGCCAAGGTTCGACGCGACTGCGCAGCTCTTTGATGCCGAAGGTTTGATTCTGGCTTAACCAAGAGGCTTCAGCCCCTTCGCACAGCTTGAATTTACCCTCGTCTCCAGCGGCTTCGAAGCAGATGGGCGCATGATCGTCTCTGACTTTTAGTGTGTTGCTCATGGCCCCAGTTCCTTATTCATTTTCACAGTTATGGAATCACTCGATCACGAAGCGCAGCTTGGTGGCATCTTTGCCCTTGCAGCGTTCGTTCATGAACGTGTCGAAGCGCTTGCGCAAGTCGTCTGGCGTGGCTGGCGAGCCGCCTTGCAGCAGCGCTTGCTTGATCTCATCGCCCTTCACCGCGATCTTCTCCAACCCCGACAGCGCTTCCTGAACGGCATTGGCGAACTCGGTGGTCATCGAGTCCGGCAGTTTACGTGAGGTCAGGAAGGCGTCGATCAGTTTTTTGGAGGCGGGCGGCAGCAGGCCTAGGCTGTCCTGCGTGAACGGGTCTTCCAGGTTCTCCAACAGCGTTTGCTGCCAGTTGGTCACCAATGTGTCCAGATCGTCGTCCAGCTTGTGCAGGCGGTTGGCCGCCGGGATCAGTTCCAACTGTTCGGCGGACGGGCGAAACTGGCAATGCGGGCAGACAACGGCCGTGACCAGCGTCGGCTCATCCAGTGATGAACAACTCTTCAGGCCGTTGAGGGACTCCTCCAAGGCGGCAGATAGGGGTTGTAAATCGGAATCCCATAAAATTCTGTCACACTGAATTAACCTATTTAGCGTATTCCAACAACCAGTTCTGAATCAACGTTCTATCGTAACCTGAGAGCCGAGAACCTGATCCGGCATCGGGGTGCCGGGCGATCCGAAAAGCGCCATCCGGCCTTGATATGGCATTGCTGGAGAAGCGTACCATCGTCTACGGAGCAGCAAAGAACAGGTGCCCTGAACGTTGGTGGAGCAGAGCCACAGGAAATTGGTAACCGGTCCTCGTTGTGCACCTGAATCCGCCTCATTTTCAGGCCTTAAAAAGTATTCGGTGCTTAGTTTCAACGCTGAGTAATCTTGGTGGTAATCCCAGAACGGACACTTTTGGGGGCTCTTCCACAGGCCCCCTAATTGAGCTTATTCTTATCTAAAAACTACCTGTAATTGCTCTCGGTTCCTCGCACTCATCAGGATATGCGCAAACACCACTTCAGTTTTTTCTTCTATTTCTTCCGTAGCAAAACTTTCTGGCAATCCGGTTTTTTCATCCCATAGATAATCCTTGATACGTACCTTTATTTCATCACGCGTGCCTTGCTTAACGGCAAAGCACTGAATTCGGCTTAGCTCTTCATTGAGGGTCTGATATAACCCTTCGGCAACTTTCTTTAATCGGTCTATTTCTTTTTTCGATAAATCCGGTTTCAGCAAAAAATCAAACAAAGCCAATGATTCTTCATTTAGTCCTTCCTTAACAGCACGCTGCTCCTCTTCGCTTAATTCCTCCGCCAGTTTAAAAAGTGCTTCAAAAGTTTGTTCAATCGTTACACGATCTTTTTCACTGTTATAGTCAGCGACAATTTCTTCATAGTGTTGTTGAAAGTTCGTTCTGGCTGGATTCTGCATTAACATTTTGAGCAGCTTTTTCTCAACAACTTCTTTTAGATTGCGAACGGTCGTATTTTTGGCAGGAGTGCGCTCAAATTCTTTCTTTAAACGTTCAAAATCAATGCGACTGATATCGTATACCTTGCGCTCTTGTTTGATTCCAAGAGTCGACGGCTCAATACTTTCTTCAATGATGCGGTGCAATTCACGAATGATGGCTGAGATGTCCGCTGTCTCAACATCTTCCTGGAGGCTTTTATAGATAATGTTGATCGCATCATAGGCATGACGATATTGATTAATGGCTTTAATCGTCAGGCAAGCTTTAAATTTCTTGAAGACTTCGCGGCAAATTATCTCAAAACGCTTGCGGCTTTCATCATTCTGATTAACGGCTTCTTTGGCGTCTATAATGGCTCGATTACGCTCAAAACCTGTTTTCTCCAGAACATCTTCAAGTCTGAAATCCTGTGCTAGCAAGAATGCTTTGACGGCTTCAATGGTTTCCGCAAGATCCGCCAACAATTCTTCTTCAGGACGCACCGGGTCGATTTCCGGTGGAATATCGCCTTCGTTAATCATGCCTGAACCCTGATGCCCGGCGAAGGTTGCCAATGCTTTGCGTAAATTTTTCAAGATGCCGCAATAATCAACGATCAAGCCATTATTCTTACCCTCATTGATGCGGTTTGCTCTGGCGATGGCTTGCATCAGGGTATGTGCTTTCAGCGGCTTATCGAGATAAAGGGTAGACAAACTGGGGACATCAAAACCGGTTAACCACATGGCGCAAACGATAGCCACTCTGAAAGGGTGCTCCTCTTTTTTGAAAGCCGTTTCGATATCCAGGCGTTTACCGTCTGCTGTTTCAAAACCTTCTTTGATGCGCTTTCGGTGCGGCGTAATGTCCAAATCCCATTTACGGAATTTATTAATTTCTCCTTGCTCTTCACTGACCACTACTGCCATCCGTGTTTCACGCATCCAGTCTAATTGCTGTGACAAATCCGCGATAGCCTGTTCATCTGTGCAAGTTTTAAATTGCTTCTCAAATTCTGCAATACGCTTATCCCAATATTCCAGAATGAGTCCATACATCCGCACGCAAGTAACTTTATCAATACAAACCAGCATGGCTTTGCCGATTTCCCATTGGGTGCTGTAGTGTTCGACAAAATCCTCAGCAATCTGCCTTAATCTGCTCTCTGCTGTAATCAGGTGATAATCACGCCTAAGTTCATTTTCCAGCCGTGTAGCGGTATCAATGTCATCAAACTCTATTTCTTCAAGCTTTTCAGCGATGCGTTCATTCAGCTCACTGGTGGCAATACCAAGTTTCTCGCCTCTTGCATCATAATAAAGCGGCACTGTCGCGTTATCCTCAACAGCCCGTTGGAAATCGTAGGTTGAGATATAGTCACCGAAGACACGCCGGGTTATTTCATCATTAGTGAACAACGGTGTGCCGGTAAATCCAATATAACTGGCATTGGGTAGCGCATTCCTTAAGTTTAAAGACAGACGGCCATATTGAGTACGGTGCGCTTCATCGGTAATGACAATAATGTCATCACGATCTGAGTACGGATCATTCGGATCAACATCCTGATTGAATTTCTGCACCAGTGTAAACACATAGGCTTTATGCTGATTTAACAGCTGCTTTAGGTGATCGCCCGATCCCGCCCGGCATGGGTCGCGGTCATTATCAACTAAGCCACATCCAGCAAAGGTTTTGTAAATTTGCCCATCCAGATCATCACGGTCAGTGCATATCAAGAAAGTGAAGTTGCTGCCCAGACAACGATGAATCTTGCGGGTGAAGAAAACGATTGAATAAGATTTCCCTGAACCTTGGGTATGCCAGAAAACACCCAGTTTGCCTTCTCGCTGCTTTCTGTTCTTAACCGCTTCTATTGCACGATTAACGCCAAGAAACTGGTGATTACGCGCAACAATCTTGACCATCTTTTCTTTGCTTTCATCAAACAAAATAAAGTTCTCAAACAGATCAAGAAAATTCCGCTTGTGACAAATCCCTTTCAGCAAGGTCTCCATATCCACAGCACCATGGTCTTCCTCCTCCAGGCGCTTCCAATCATTGAAATGCGCAAACTTGCTGGAGATCGAACCAAATTTAGCATCAACACCGTTACCTAAAATCACAAAAGCATTATGATAAAAAAGGTGAGGGACGGTGTCTTTGTAGTCGGAAAGGTTCTGCTCATAGGCATGACGGATGTCTTTGTGAATGGTCTTACACTCGATAAACATCAGCGGAAGGCCATTGACAAAACCAACGATGTCGGCGCGGCGGCGATAAATATCGCCCCTTACCCATAGCTCACGCACACAAAGGAAATGATTGTTTTCAGGGTTATCGAAATCAAACACCTTCAGGCGCTTTTTCTCAAGCTCGCCCTTGGCATTGCGGAACTGAACCAATACGCCATTTTTCACCCGCTCGTACTGCTCATAGTTAATTTGCAGCGTGTTTTCGGTGACAGGCGCTTCTGTGATCTGGCGCAGTGCATCTTGATAAGCCGCATCCGGCAAGCCGGGGTTAAACTTGACCAAGGCTTCACCGAGATAACGGGTGAGCACCACTTCTTTATCATTTAACCTGCCGAGCGTGCCTTCATTGCCGAAGGTTTCGTTGTTATAAGCGAATACGCTTTCCCAGCCGAGCTGCTCTTCCAGATAATCAGCGGTGGTCGCCTGAACCAGTGTGTCTTCGTTAAATGGAGTCATTAGACTGCAATCTCCCCGTTCATGAGTTTTGGTAGCAAGATATCGCGAGCTTCCGCGAGCTGCATATTTTGCGCCTCTAGTGTTGAAATCAGTTCGTAGCTACGCTCGCATATTTCGTGGAACTGCTCTAATAGTGTTTCTGGCGGTAAAATCAGTTCAGCTCTCTCAAAATCCGGCGGCCTCACCGCTGGGTAACTTGCACCCGTTGTATGATTCACAAGATGGCTTACAAAGCTGTCCGTCGTGACATAATTATATAAAAATGTGAAAGGCACCCCTATGCCAGTAATTACAGTAAACCCAGTCGAGAAAACATCAATTTCTTCAGGATGCAAAACTAACGCATAAGCTTTTAGATTTGGTCTAACATTTGACCAGATCACATCCCCGTGTTTAGCAATTCTCCTGGCTCTTCCTGGAGCACCTTCGGAAGACATTCGATTCTTTGTTTCAATTCTTCCAGTAGAAACTGAAGATATATCAATGTAATTAATTTCGTCAGGTAGCTCTTTTGCTTTATGACTTAAGGCATTCGTTACGGCTACGCTATTCAGCGTTGTTACTTCCCACCCCTCCGGTACACCATCAATGATTTTGACATGCTCATGGCCGGGGAAGCGGGAACGCACAAACCACTCTTTGTAAAGCTGCCGTGCAGATTCTTCTAATAACTCAATCCGGCGTTTATTGTTTTCGATTAGCTGATCATAAATCGAAAGATTTCTCCCTATTTCCTTTCTCGCTCTTTCATTGTGATCTGTGATTTCAAATTTACTAAATAGAGCCCACTTTGTTCTAGGGCGCGCACCATTTG
>JADZFV010000474.1 GCA_020854255.1 Candidatus Melainabacteria bacterium
AAGTTGAAGACGCCCATATAGACGCCGGTTCTTTCAGGTGGAATGGCCGCAGAAAGAATTGCGTACGGCATAGACAAGATCGACGCCCAGGCGATGCCGACACCGATCATCGTAAACTGTAGAGAAGTCGGGTCGTGGATGAAGTAGACAGAAAGAAGGCTCAATCCGCCCAGTGCAAGGGCAATGCCATGAATCAGTTTTCGGCTGAATTTGCCGGCTAATTTCGGCAGCATGAAAGCGACTATGAAGCAAACAATCGAGTAGACAGCAAAGCACCAGCCTGACCATTCTGTCGCTCTGTCGAATATTTCTGAGCCCGGACCCGGCGCTTTGAAAACATGATAAGCAGTGGTCAAGCCAAAAAACATCCACATGCAAAAGAGCCCGAGCCAGGTGAAGATTTGCACGACCGCCAGCTGTATCATGGTCTCAGGCATCTCGCGCACGGCTTGTGGAATTTCCTGAAAGACTTCCTTCAGAAGTCCACCGATTCCCGGATTTTCCGCTCGGTGTTTTTCGAACGCTTCCATATCTTCAGGTGGATATTCGTTGGAGAAAAACACCGTCCAGAGCACGCAGAGGAGGAACATGGCGGCGCCGATTTTGAATGAATACTGAACAGTCAGAGGCACGCCATTTGCTGCCAGACCGGAAACGCCGAAGTTTCTGAAAATCAATGGCAAGGCATTGGCCATAGTGGCACCGATGCCGATGAAAAAGCTTTGCATGATGAAGCCGGTTGTGCGTTGCTCGGCATTCAATTTGTCTGCCACGAAAGCGCGAAACGGTTCCATGCTTATGTTTATCGATGCGTCGAGGATCCACAGAAGCGTCGCCGCCAGCCACAATGCAGAACTGTCAGGCATAAAGAAAAGAGCAGTGGAGGCAAGTATTGCACCGATGAGAAAATATGGGCGCCGGCGGCCCAGTTTGTTCCAGGTGCGATCGCTCATCGCCCCTATGATGGGCTGGACCAGTAAACCAGTCACCGGTCCAGCTAACCACAATATGGGAATGTGTTCGGGATCGGCACCAAGCTTGGTGTAGATAGCGCTCATGTTTGCCAGTTGCAGACCCCAACCGAACTGAATTCCGAGAAATCCGAAATTCATATTCCAGATTTGGCGGAAACTCAGCCGTGGTTTCATTCTATTGGGCCAATGGCGGCTGGATCAGCCTGTCCAACACATGCAATGTTCCGTTGGTGCACGGAATATCGCTTATTTTGATAAGCGATTTGTCTGCAAAGTAGTCGCCGTTTGGACTTGAGAAGCTCACGTTGTGACCTTCCATCGACTTGACTGTTCCCTTCTGCGCCAGATCTGCGGCGCTGTAATTGCCAGGGATGATGCAATATTCCAGAACCTGGCGAAGCTTTTTCTTGTTGTCGAAAAGCTGGGACAGATCATCGGCAGGGTAGTGTTTGAACGCGTCGTCGCTTGGTGCCAGGAACGTGAAAGGACCAGTACCTTTCAAAACCTTGTCCAACTCAAATGCTTGAGTCAAGCCATCGCGCAAAGTCATGAAGCGTGTTACTTCATTTTCTTTGAGCGTGTTGACGATGTCCAACTTCTTGCGTTCGAACCCTTCCTTTTCGGAATACTTCGTCGTCTTTGCCGCGATTTTTATCGCCTTTGACTTGTCAGAAGATGTTTTAGCATCTGCAGAACTGATTCCGGTCAATACCGCCAAAGACAGCACGAGCACAGCCGCCCGAGGCATCCGAAACTTCGACATAAATCGACCCCCATGAAGTCCAGCAAAATAGAATTAGAATTCTAACCCTTTGATAACTTCGAGGGGCCGATATGGCTTGATTTTCGCCAATTTTTGTCGCCGATTTAAGCTTGCATGGATTGATTGTTTATTGTGATACTGCCGGCAATGCCGTGCTGTTTTATTGGTTTGTGCGAATGAGGCTGATCTGATGGCGAAGGCTGTTTGCCACAGAGTCCATGTAGCTTAGATCGGTGTATAGCTTCGTCAGCATTATGCCGCCTTCCAGTGTGGCGACAAATGTTCTTGCTACTTGTTGTGCGTCTGTCGACGGTTGAATGTCGCCTTCATGAATGCCCTTTTTGACCAGTCCTTCAACAATAGTCAAAACAACATCCATCGCTTTCATGACTCTAAGTTTCATCTCCGGATGTCCATCATCGCTTTCCACGGCGCTGTTGAGCAGTGGGCAGCCTCCCGGTATGGGCGGATCGGCGGCCACACTAATGAATGCATCAATGAACGCCGACAGCTTGTCGACGGCTTTCTCGTGCATATTGAGATGGCGCATGACTTCTGAAGCGCTGGTTTGAAAAGCGAAATCAAATGCCTCCAGCGCCAGTTGGTCTTTGCTTGGAAAATGGTTGTAGATTCCTCCCTTTTCCAGACCGGTCGCATTCATCACATCGGACATGGACGCGCCAAAATAGCCCCGGCTATTAAATAGAGCCGCTGCCTTACCCAAGATCAATTGGCGGGTTACTTTGCCTTTGCCCATGTTTTCATGATTCGGACCGAACGGTCTGAAATATACTCCGTGGGTTTGAGTCTGTCAAGACACTCAAAAAAGCTTGTTAGGTTTAATCGAGAAAATCTAACAAGTTACTGAAACGCTTTACTGGGCAACCTTTGCTTCTTCCGGGCTGGCGGGGCGGACGCGGGCAAGGATGGCTGCAAACTGTTGCTGCGCAACCTCGCTGGCAAGCACGTCGTTCATGCGCAGGAAGGTCAGACCGTCGTAATGTCCGTCTCCCGGTTTGTCGCCCCATCCTTTGAGAAGCGATGCCATTCTTTCCCAGGCGGCTTTGTCATAAAGGGTTCCAGCCAGAGCGTTTTCACCCTTAATCTTCAACCCCTGTTGATTAGCTTCCTTGCCGACCCAGGTAGCCAGTGTGTGCGGCAAGGAGCGAGCAATCGCTCCATCTTGACCATCCGGCAATTCGAGGGCTGTGAAGTGCGGCACGACGCGCGAGAAGGGGCTCTTGAGCTGAAGGTTCTTGAACACTGAAAGAATTGGCCTGTAGCCGTTTCCACTCGCGTCATTCCAATCATCCTTTCCTGTAGAGATTAGGCCAGCCGACAATTCCGCTTCTCTGCCGTGTAGCACCACCTTGCCGTCCACGATCTCGCCCATGCGCCAGTGCACGCCGGGGATTTTCGCTCCAATGTCGATACCGGCGAAGGCTGCACCCTTTGACCCGAAGACGTCCAGCGCTGTGCTGAGTACCTGGTCTCCATGCGATTGCAGAGACTTGCTGTACCAGTCGAAGAAGTCTTTGCCGTATTGAGTATTTCTGTAGTCGCCTGAGGCATAGAATTCTTCAGCGCTTTTTGGAGGTTCGATAGCGGCGCCGTACTTCTCGCCCCAGGCTTGTTTCACCGCTTCTTCACTGCCGTATTTCTCTACGGCGTATTGGCGCCAGGATTGGCGAGCCAGTTCTGAATAGGCTTGCAGGGCGCCACGAGTCGGCCAGCCGCTGCCATTGTCGTGATAGTTGTAGGACGGGAATCTCAACTCCCCTGCCGGTCCGAGGCTGACATTGATTTCGGCGATGATGGGCGCTTTGCCGGCGAAGTGATTTTGAAACTCGGTCATCACGTTGCGGTAGAAGGGCAGCGCGTGCTTGGTCGCCCAGAAGTCGACATATTCGCTGCTCACCTTGCCTTGCTCGCTCTTGAACTTGCCGACATCAGGATTGCTTGAACCAGTACTCGCCTGTACCTTGCTCCAGATCCACATGGGAATCGGTACGTTAGCCGTGTCGCCCACATTGCCACCGCATTCGTGCAAGGACAGAATCGGCACCCATTTGAGATTTTGAGCGGCAATTTTGCTGGACATCACGTCGTAGTAGTTCCACACGAATTGTCCGGGTTTCGGCTCGACGGCGCCCCACCAGACATCCGTGCTGACTGCGTCAGCTCCCAGCTTTTTTGCGCGTTCCAGATCTTTTCCGAAATTTTCCCAGGCGGTTTTATATTGAGGGCTTTCCGGATTGTGTACATTGCCGATTTCCAGTGGACCCATCACATTCATTGTGATCTGGTGCCCGTCCAGGCGCGCAATTTTTCCGATTGGATTGTAGTTGCGGTGTTCCCAGGGCGTTTTGCCGGTTGCCAGTTTTAAGCGACCTTGCTCGCCTGCTTCCAGCCAGACAGGCCCTTTTGCATTTGGGAAAAGGTGTTTTGCTCTGTGCGCGGGGGCCAGTGTTTCCGGGAAACAAGTGACGATGGAGTCTGCTTTATCCGCGCCGGGACGGATTCCTGGCGGACCTTCTCCCAGCCTCTGGATGAACAGGCTCTTGGTTTTGCCCAGTCGCTCAAAGCCGAGAAAACTGGAAACCTCACGCACATTCACTGTGGCGTCTGCTTCGTGCTTGGCTGTGAACTTGTCCAGCTGCGCTTTTCCGTCTACCAGGACAAATTCGCGCGCTTGGAATTGGCGGCCCAGCGCAAATCGTCCTGCCGCCTGTATGACCTTTTCGCCAGGGTTGCCCAGAGCCTTGTCGATGCGGGCATGCAGTCTGGGGTCGGAGCCCTTGATGCCGGCGCCTGCTCCGAGCGCTCCTACGCCGCCTTCCAGCGCACCTCGAAATATTACTTTCGACCAGTCGATCTCCTGTCCTTCCGCCTTCTGGCGCATGATTTCAGCGCTACCGCCGTTGACCGTGCCGAAGCTGCCGCCCATGACCATGCCCGATGCCAGTGGATTTTTGACCAGGCGTCCGCCCATGGCTTTGTTGACGCCGAAAAATGCACCTTCGGCCACTCCAAAGACAGCAGCATCGAAGAGCCAGGCTTGCGGGTTGATCGTCTCTGCTTTGAGGCGAGCCATAGTTTTCGACGGGTCGCTGAAGGTTTCACGATCGAAGACGACATCGGCGTCGCGCGAGACAATGCCCATCAAGACGCCTTTTGTCGGTGCAAAAGAATAGCTGCGAGAAACGGCGCCGAAGAGCGATTTGACTGCCACACCCTTGGTGGCCCCGAGGAAGAAGTCGGCGACATTCTCTCTCGAACTGTCTTCCCGGCAGGTTTTGTCGAATCCATAAGCCAAGACAGTGGCTGCAAATCCAAATTTGCCGCGAGCAAAGAGAGAACCGGTTTTCAGAAACTCGCTGCCGTAGTGGCCGACTTCCTCGCGCATCTTCTCGTCTTTGACGACCAGGGAGGCAACGCCCTCTATGGCAGTTGAGAGATAACTGTGCTTGGGGGCGGCTACCGGGTTTGCCTTCTGATAGAGCGATGTGGCTTCTGAAAGATGTGAGTGCAGGATTGCAGACACATTCTCAGCCTCTTCAGGAGGCGTGTTTTGATCGGCTGAACGGCCCTTTTCGGGCAGGATCTCGGGCATTTAAATTAGTCGCGCTTGAGAGAGATTCGGGTCTGTCTAATCTAATAACTTATAAGGCCCGCTCTCAATGGGGAAAGTCCCAAAAACCATATCTGTATTATGGGAACCTTACGCGCGAAATTTAATCAAAACCTGTTCTTTTGTAGTGGCGACGTCATGCGCCGCCCGGTGATGCTAAATTGCCGATTCTTGAACCGGCTGATGCATGGCATTGCCACTATGTTTCTTTGAGCGGGTCGTATTCGTCGGCGGTCATGCCGAAAGTCCATGCGACGCCTTCCCTGGCTGTCTTTGTTTCGGGAGGCACGCGCAAAAAATAATGGTTGTAGCTGCCATCCGGCTCGGGGGTGGAATTGATCACGTGCACGATGACGATGTCCTCGTGGTTGTCGCCAAACTCTTGCCGGTAGAGCGCACCGCACTTATCCTTCTGCACAATTCTCGCCCCTGAGTCTTTGATGAAAGCTTCCAGACCGTACATCTCCAGCATCATGCGCCGGATTTCGACATTCGGCTCATAAAAGATTTCAGTCACGTCTTTCTTGATAGCAAACTGCAAAAACCTGTCCGGCACAAAGGTTCCATGCCATGCGAATGCCTCCCAGTCGTCGCGGTATTTGAGCGCGCTGCCGATCGAGTTGTGCAAATTTCCTTCGCTGTCTACGCTCAATCGGGTCGGCCTCTCGATCATCAAACACACATCCGGAAATGGCCACCACCAGCTGCCGAAGTTTGCCAGATGGAAGTACGGGATCATATCCGGAACCTTGTAACCGGCTGAGCCGGTGATGGCGAAGAAGGGTAAGTCAGCATCCAGATTTCCGTGACCGGCATAAGCAACTTGCGCCATCGCAGAATTGGCAAGTGCTGCGGTGAGGGGGCGGTCATCGAATTCTTCGATCGGGTCGGTGAGTGCTTCCGGCAGAGCGTATCTCAAATCGGCGAGAATCTTCGACAAAAGAGCCGGTGGAGCTAATTGTCCCCACACTTGCTCGAGGTTTATTTGCCTGATGCCCGGGCCTACGTGGCCGACAAAGCTGGCGAGAATAGCATGGCCTGTCTGCTGTGGAATGGTTCCAAACGAGCGTGCAATTGCCGGCGTCAATTTGTTTTGAATTGTTGTCCACCACTGCTTCTCGCCATTGGCGGCGCTCCCATCAGTCACCCACCACTGCCTGTCGTCACCTTTGGATTCGATCAACTTCCATACCTCGGCGCTGCATTGCCTTTTGAATCTGGTCACGACCCTGTCATGAACACTGGTGGTGACTTTTGCCAGCAAAGCGGCCGCGACCGAACCATGGAAGGGAGAATCGAACCAGACGAAATACTGAGGCGGCCTCATGCCGGCGTTGGAGTAGATTTTGGCGACTGCTTCTTCGGCCTTCGGTCGATTGCAGGCAGAGGTGTTGAACGCCACCTTGTTGCAGTGCGCCAAATGCTTCTTAACTGCTTCATCAGCATTCTGACCGACTTCAAACTGCGCCGAGTCCATACTAGTCGACAACAATCCTGCTGGAGCCAGGGACGTACTCCCGCTGTTGCACTACTCGGTAGATTCCCGGCTTGAGCGTAATGGCGCTGTGCTCTTCATGAACCAAAATAGCGCCGTCCAGGGCTTCGATGAATCTTTCTGCGCCGTGCTGGTACAGCTTGGCAAAACGGGCGTCTATGGCATGCGCATGACCGGTAGTTTCGCCCCAGGCCAGAACTATTCGCTGTTCCACGGGTTTTCTCTGGGCGTTTTTCGGCAGAGTCTGGACTCTCGCCAGTAACACGTCACCTTGTCTGTAGGTTTCAACCATGGTTGCTTCTCCGCAATTCTCGGAATCTCTTGCTGCTTGTGCTGCTTTTGCTGTTTGCCGCCTGCCGACCGCCTACGGGTTGAATTCTACAGGCTACTTCTTGCCTTTGCCTTCTTATACCCATTTACGCACATTTTTGCGGCATCTGTGTGGGCGCCGACAGGGTTCTCAATAGGCTGAATCAAGGAAAGCCAATGAACTTTGCTCTTCGCTACGGTAAACTTCTCAATTCTAGAAAGAGGAGCGACTGTATGAAACTCGGGGCTTTTGGCGGCATTGTGTTGGCGGTTTCTTTGCTGGTTGGTCATGCAATCGCGAGTGGTGCCAAACCGGGTGCGTCAGATACTGTGAGCAGTGCATATTCCCAAACATCGAAACAGCCGGCGAAAAAATCCGGACTCTCCGGTGTACCGAATTCAAGCCCTTCAACCAACACGAACAAAGCAACCACGCAGTGCGATTGGACGCCACTGCTGATAGTGCCGTTGAGCACACCTCGCTTGTTCCGCGGCAGCGATGGACTCTACAATCTCGTTTATGAATTGCAGCTGATTAACTACAATTCCAAGCCCAGCAAAATTAGTTCATTCGAGATACACAATGCCAGAGGCGGGTTGATCAGGTCGTACAGCCCGGCCGCATTGCATGCCAACATGCTGAATTTAACTGCAACCAAAGTCACAAAAGCGACAAAGGATGGCGATTTCATTCCGCCCGGTGGAACAGCAACGCTGTGGATCAATTTGGAGTTCAAAGACAAAGAGAGCGCGCCCAAAGAGCTGCAGCACAAAATAGCAATCGAAACTGAATTTGCAGGCAAAGTTCGCAAGTTCGAAAATGGCTGGTCGAAACTTTCAGTGGAAGAAAAACCGCCGGTGGTGGTAGGCCCGCCGCTCAGAGGCGGACGGTGGTTCGCATCCGGCGGATATGCAGGCAAGGCAGGACACAGAAAAGCCCTTTTTCCGCTCGGCAATACACTGGTCAATGCGCAAAGATATGCTATCGATTGGCTGCTCATGACCGATGACGATCATGCCTTTAAAGGCGAGGGAAAAGTTTGTTCTCATTTTGCAGGATACGGCAAACAGCTGATTGCTGCCGCCGACGGCACCGTCGTCGGTGTCATCGACAGATATGAAGATCAAATCCCCGGAGAACCTAAAGGCGAGCAAATAGCGTTTTATCCGGGCGGCAATTCCGTAGTGATTGACATCGGCGATGGCAATTATGCTTTCTACGCCCATATGAAACCAGGCAGTGTCAAAGTCAAAGAAGGGCAAAAAGTAAAGCGCGGCGATCATATAGGTGATCTGGGCAGCTCCGGCAATTCTAGCGCTCCTCACTTGCACTTTCATGTAATGGCTGGTCCATCAATTCTCGGCTCGCCGGGCGTGCCGTATGTCTTCGATTCCTTTATCGTCAACGGCATCACTGCCGATGAAAACAAAGCCGAAAAGGCGCTTGAAGATGGCGGTGTCGCGCCGATAGTAAAATCCAAGTTTGACGGCAAGCATACTGAAGAATTGCCTCGCGAAGGCATGCTGATCGTCTTTCCGGAATGAGTCAGGCAACGAGGTTTCTTAACTGATGTCGAAGAGACAACGAGCGAAGCGCAAATCGCGTATGACGCATTTGCCTCCTGGTTCGGCTCCAGGAACGCTGATACCTGCACCGGAGGCGGTGCAGTCTACAATCGATGTCATCGCTTATGGACCGGACGGATTTGTCGAAAGAGATTTGAAGGATCCCGCTGAAATTAAGAGTTATATCGGCAAATGGCCGGTCGTCTGGGTAAATGTCGAAGGGCTGGGCAGCCCTGGCGTGGTAAAGAAAATCGGAGATATCTTTTCCATACACCATCTTGCTCTGGAAGATGTTCTCAACGTGCATGAGCGAGCAAAAATTGAGCGCTACAACGAAGACGACGTGTTTATGGTCATGCACATGATGGAACTGAAAGACCATCTGGAAAGCGAACAGTTGAGTGTTTTCAGCGGCAAGCAATTTGTTGTGACCTTTCAGGAAGGTCCAATAGATACTCTCGATCCGGCGCGAGAGCGAATACGCAAAGGACAGGGTCGCATTCGTCAGCTTGGCTCCGACTATCTTGTCTATTCGATCGTAGATTCTGTGCTCGACAATTATTTTCCCATTTTAGAAGCGTACGGAGAGTTACTGGACAAACTGGAAGACGACATCATCAGCAATCCCTCGACCGAGGTAGTGAGCAATGTGCATTCAGTGAAGCGCGAGCTGCTTTCGCTGCGTCGTGCTGTCTGGCCTATGCGTGAATCAATCAATACGCTGATCCGTGACATGGAAGTGACCTTCTCTGAAGAGACTCGCATTCACTTGCGCGACTGTTATGACCATGCCGTGCGCATTATTGATTTCATCGAAACTTACAGAGAGCTGGCGGCGGATTTGATGGACGTCTACCTTTCCAGTTTGAGCAATCGCATGAATGAAGTGATGAAAGTGCTCACCATTATTACCACGCTGTTTGTTCCGCCGACTCTGATTGCTGGCATCTACGGAATGAATTTTAATACTGAAATTTCGCGCTACAACATGCCTGAACTCAATTGGTTTTACGGCTATCCGTTTGCACTCTTTTTAATGTTCGCGCTGACTTTCGCGGTGGTGTTGCTGCTCTGGTATAAGGGCTGGCTGGGCGTTCTCGGCAAGAACAACGGCACTAGCAAAGGCGAAAGCTAAGCATTACTTGGGCATCGGTTTGTTGTAGAACTTTTCGCCCAACAGCAGCCTAAAGAAATGCGCTATGCTTGAACTGTCGAGGTGAGGTTTTGTTGCATGAGTTCGGGCGAAAAACTGCCCTGCATATCTTCCCCCGAAGAGTTTGCCGAGATGGTCAAGGCTGCTCTCAAGAGCCGCGGCGAAGAACGCTCGCTGCGCTTCGAGGCTGTCCGCTTCGCTTTAATCGTGGAAAATGAAAGTGGCGAACCGCAGCAGCTGTTTGGCCTGGCGGCAATGTTTGACGAATACAATACCGCTCCGGAATCCGAACGCAATTCCGTTGTCGAGCGTTATTGCAGCTTTTTCCTGGGTGTGAATCGAAATTCGTTGCCTGAGACCTTTGCCGAGGCAAAGGACGGTTTAATGGTGATCATTCGCCACCGTTATTTGTACCAGGTGATGCAAATGCGGCTGGCATTGGAACAGGGCATAACGGCAAAAAGCGATGAATTACCACAAGAACAGGAGATCCCGCACGTTGTCCTCGGTGACGAATTTGCTGCAGGATTGAGCTACGATTTTCCGGATGCGATGATTCAAATTACCGGCCGGCAACTCCAGAAGTGGGGCGTCTCTTTCGACGAAGTCTACAAGTGCGCGCTCGAAAATCTCAAGAAACGCAGTGACAAACCGCTTGTTGAGGCGGTCGGTGGCGTGTACATATCCAATTGGCAGGATGGCTATGACGCGTCTCGAATTTTGCTTACGGATATGATTGCCAGTTTGCCTTTGACAGGGGCGCCGGTTGTGATGATGCCGAGTGCCGAAAACCTCGTTTTGACAGGAGCGGACGATGTGGAAGGGCTGGCGTCCGTACTGAATGTTATTGAGCCGATGGCCGATAAACCGCGCTCGATGGTAGGAGTGCCACTGGTGCTTCGTGGCGGTGAATGGATGCCTTTGGAGATTGCCCCTGAACATCCACTGTACGAGAGATTTCGAGTGCTGAGAATATCTGCCACCGCCCGCAGTTATGCAGATCAGCGTGGCGTAGTGGCCGAATGGTTGCAGAACATTGGTGAGCCCGCCGCCGTGACGCCTTATCTGGCTACGCAAAGACGAGACGGGTCGGTGTCCAGTTGCAGTGTTTGGCCGGATGGCGTCCCCTGCGTAATTCCCCGTGCGGACTCGGTTGTATTTACTGGTGATAGTGCGGATTCCAACCAGGAAGTAGTGGCTTGCAATAGTTGGGAAAAGGTCTTGGAAGTGGTGGGCGGGCTTTTGAAACCAACCCCATTTCATCCGGAACTCTATCGAGTGGAAAGATTCCCATCTACTACCGAGCTGGCGCAGATCGGCATGGGTGTGTCCAATCTGAAGTAATCAGGATGCCGTCAGTTTTAGCGGCTATCGTTGCCGTGCCCGCTGCCGTCGCCATCTTTCGCTAAAACAAGTGTGGTCTTGGCACCGGCAGTTCCGATAATGGCTTTTCCTTTGCCGTCTCCAGCGCGAATGCAGTAATTCGACTGTTCGTCGCTGCTGCAATATTCGATACGACCTGGTGCGATCGCAACGGGCGCTTTGATTCTTTCTCGGTAGGCGCACGACATTACGGAAAAGGCAGGATACTCGAGTTTGCCGCTGTAAGGGTTGGGTAGAGGATTGCCAAATTTTTTCTTCTTTGGATCGCCCCAGGGAAAGTAGTATTTGAACTCTTCATCTACAACTTTGGGAAACTTGAAGTGATCTTCTTTGTACAACTCAGCCGCCCACTGCACAGTGCGCATGTTTGCTTTCACCGCCGAGTCCGGATCGTTTGAAAGGACAAAGGTCAGCCGCTTGTTTTTTGGATCGCTCATTGCTTTTCCATTGCCGACTCCGACACGAACAGTAAAGTCTTTGCCACTGGCGGCGATACTATACTCAACTGAACCGGGCTCCATTTTCCCGGGAGGCGACTTCCTGCACTTTTCAGGATCGCTTACATTGCCGGTCAAAATAGGCTTGTGTCGGCCGAGATATGGATTGATCGGAATAGACCATGATGTCGATGTCTTATCGTCACATTCGCCAAAAATCATGTACGACATAAAAGCTTTGTCCACCTTTGTAGGCAGCACGCCTTTGTGGTGGCTGGCATATCTCTGTGCGGCGGATTTCACGCGCTCAGCCACTTTGATCATGTATTGCTGCCTTTCCTTTTCGTCCTTGAATTGCGGGTTTGTCATTTTCATGACCGGCGCAAAGAATGCGTCATCTTGCGCAAATGAGTTGACCGTGCAAAAAGAAATGGTTGCTGCCGCACTCAGCCAAAGGAGAGTAAATGTTTTGAGCAAGCGGCCTCTGGCTTGAGTGTAGGCCGAATTCTCTGTATTTTGAATTTTTGGACTATCGATCATAGATTTGCGTAAGTTGCAGCAGCTAGCAATCGCTAAATATCGCCTTCTTTGGAAAGTATCAGAGTCTGTTTTGCGTTGTGGCGACGCATTAGTGCCTTTCCGTCCTTACCTCCTGCCCGGATGGCATAGTCTTTGCCGCCGTCAATCGAATTATATTCGATGAGGCCTGCCTGGAGGTCGCCCGGTGAGGTGAATCGGGCTTCTCGTGCATTTTTTAGCTTGCCCAATATCGGCCATT
Source organism: Candidatus Melainabacteria bacterium (assembly GCA_020854255.1). Taxonomy (GTDB): domain Bacteria; phylum Cyanobacteriota; class Vampirovibrionia; order Obscuribacterales; family Obscuribacteraceae; genus QKMZ01. Next base: position 12,490 of record JADZFV010000474.1, read on the forward strand.
CCAGCTTTTGGGTAAAGGGGTTGCGCAGCGGCAACCCCGTACCCTTGTGGGCCGGATCCTGGCTCGGAAAGCACTTCTTGAACTGTTCGTCGACGGTGACAGGAAAGTTCTGGTGGCTTTCTGCGTACATCTCTGCCGCCCACTGAACTGCCAGCATATTGGCACGAATGGCCAGATCCGGACTGCTTGTGAGCACATACGGCGTTTTTGCCTCCGGACCGATGGTTCCTGCAGGCACAATCGCCCCTTTTATTCCACCTCCAAGGATTACATAACTCTTGCCGCTTTCAATTGGACTGTATTCCGTCACACCTTCTGCTATTCGTCTGGATTTGTGCCTGCGCGCCTGCTCGACTGATTTCACCTTACCCAGCACAGGTAGCTCTTTTGTGTGTGTGTATGGGTTGTAGATGCAAGAAAGCGTTGAGAAGTTACGGTCGTCAGAGCCGCCAAAAGGGAAATAGCTGTGAAATGCGTCGTCTATTTTTGTGGGATAACGCCCTTGATGATGGCTGGCATAGCCTTCAGCAGCTGCCTGCACCTTGCGCATATTCTCTCGTACATAGTTTTCTTTCTCTGCATCGGTCTCGGGCAAGCCCGGTTCATGTGCTGCAAACGCAGGCAGCACCAAGAATCCCGCCAGGGCGAGGTTGACTAGTGGCAATTTGACTGCTGGCATTTTTGTGCTTTCTGAAGGCGTGAACACGCGCTGCCGGAGATCAGCAAACCTGTAGGACTCCTTTTAGTTTTCCCTTTGTGCCCTTAAGTTATTGAGTACGCAAGAGAACGCTTTCTTGTCGAAGGTACGTGAGGCAATGGCAAGAGCGTCTTTCTTCATCTCTGGCGTCCGTGCCATTGTAATCCGCATCACAGGGCTAGACAAGAGACGAAGGACTCGACAGGGTGGAAGTTTTGTCAAACTAAAAACCAGGACGCTTCTACTCAAAATGAATAGAAATCCCGTTGCCAGTCATTGCGAGTAACTGTCGTGTCTAATCCAGAATTCAGACCAGAATTAGTGCCTTGGCCGAATGACATTTTTGCTTGCATCGGCTGTTGTAATTGTGATTTTTGGGAGAATTCCGTCATCCTGAGCGTTTTTGCCTGTCTCTGCACGAAAACCTCTAACCGGCGAAGGATTTGTACCCACCGGCATCTGATTATAAATGTCCGGTGTCATTTCAAATGACTGTCCGGTGAAATTGACCTTGATGTCTGCACCTTGGCCTTTGTGATCGAATTTATTGATTGTTTCGAGCAAGTGGCGTTGCTCCCAGGGCTGCTTTTGCAGATCTAAGAGATCTTGGCGCAGAGCCTCGGCTGCTTTGTGGACAAGCTGAGTATTACCGCTGTCAAACATATTTGCGATTTTCTCTGCTTCTTTCTGCAAGTTTTGTTCGTGAGACATGCAAACAACCTCGTCATTTCTTCCTTCTTTAATTAAGCTGAACTTTCTGGCATATTGTGGGCAGAGTTCTGGCATATTGTGGGCTGTGACCAAGTCCTTAAATCGTGGCAGTGATTTTTTGCGTTGCAGCACATACTAAATTGCTATCAGCGGTGCCAGTTCAACCGACTCGGTTTCGGCCGCACGGATACAAGCGCACTGCCAACCCCCCTTAACTGGCGGCTTGTCTATGCGTTGGCACCCCACCCATATGCAGGACACGCCCCTCGGCTATGCGCTTCGTGGATCTTTGCACAGGATCCTAGCTCGCCAGGGTTTGACCTTTTTGCATGACTTGACTTTGCGCGGCAGCGCCCTGCCCGTTTTTGCGATTGCTTTCGTTCAAACTGGCTTCGACAAGACCCACAAAGAGAGGATGAGCATTGTCAGGGCGCGACTTAAGTTCGGGGTGGAACTGGCAAGCAACATAATATGGGTGATTGGTCAATTCAATCATCTCTACCAGCCTGCCGTCCGGAGACAAGCCAGAAAAGACCAGACCTTTCTGCGCCAGCTTTTCTCTGAAATCGTTATTTACTTCATACCGGTGGCGGTGGCGTTCCGAAATCTCGGTTTTGCCGTAAGCTTTGTGTGCTTTCGAGCCTGATTGCAAATTGCAGGGGTATTTGCCCAGACGCATCGTGCCGCCTTTCAAGACGACGTTATGCTGATCGGGCATCAAGTCTATGACAGGGAACTTAGTCTCTTTGTCGAATTCAGTCGAGTTTGCGCCCTTCATATCGGCAGCGTTTCTGGCAAATTCGATGACGGCTGTCTGCATGCCGAGGCACAAGCCTAGGTAGGGGATTTTCTTTGTGCGAGCATATTCCCCAGCCAAAATCTTGCCTTCGATTCCACGATCACCAAATCCGCCCGGCACAAGAATCGCATCGACATCGTTCAAATACGGCTCAGCGCCATGTTTTTCGATGTCTTCCGACAGCACCCATTTGATCGTAACGGCAGTGCCGAGTTTGGCTCCGGAATGACGCAGCGCTTCCACCACTGAGATATAAGCGTCGGAAAGCATCACATATTTGCCGACAATTGCCACCGTCACGTCACTGGTGGGGCGCTTGATGCGATCGCATAGAGCTTTCCATTCGGCCAGATCCGGTGTGTTGTTGGGCATGTGCAGTTTGTGCAAAACACGCTCTGCCAGTCCTTCCTGCTCCATGAAGAGTGGTACTTCATAAAGATTTTGCACATCGCGGCATTGAATGACAGCATCGAGATCGACATCTGTGAAAAGTGACAGTTTTTCCTTAATCGATGTCGCCAGAGCTTTTTCAGTCCGGCAACAGAGGATGTCGGGCTGAATGCCACGGCTTCTCAGTGTGTCCACGCTGTGTTGAGTGGGCTTGGTCTTGAGCTCGTTGGTGGCGCGCAAATTGGGAATCATCGTGACGTGGATGTAGCAAACGTTGTCGCGACCGACGTCTTTGCGCAATTGTCTGATCGCTTCAAGGAAAATCAGGCTCTCGATGTCACCGACTGTTCCACCCACTTCGACAATCACTACTTCGGCTTGCGATGTTTGAGCCGCCTTGCGAACAAAATTCTTGATCTCATTGGTAACGTGCGGAATCATCTGTACTGTTCCGCCCAGATAGTCACCGCGTCTTTCCTTTTCTAAGACGCTCTTATATATCCAGCCGGCGGTGACATTGTTCATCCGTCCCAGGTCTAGATCGATAAAGCGCTCGTAATGTCCGAGGTCCAGGTCTGTTTCAGCGCCGTCTTCGGTGACGAAGACTTCACCGTGCTGGTAGGGGCTCATTGTTCCGGGGTCGACGTTGAGGTAAGGGTCAAGTTTGACAATGGTGGTAGTAATGCCCCGCGCTCTCAGGAGTCGGCCCAGTGATGCCGCTATGATTCCCTTCCCTAATGAAGAGACGACACCACCAGTAACAAAGACATACCTGGTGTTCATTGCGCCTCCCTATAGTTGTTGAATATCTCGCCGGATCTTTGCCGGGGACCTCTCGTCCAACCCTTCCCATAAATATAAGCGATCTACAGCCGGTCTGGCCGCCAATCTTTGAGGTTTTCTCTAAGTCTATACGGATCGGATCTTCAGTCTACCCTTTGTCTATCTTGATTATAGGCACTGGGATTCTCAAGATGAGGCTCGGAAACGCCCACTCCATCTTGTCATCCGGTTTCGACACTAGTCTTGAATCTTGGGAACCCTGAAAAAGACCCCTTCGCGATCGGGGGCATTCTTTAGCAGAGATTCATGTCCCGGCGGCGTAACAACTTCGTCTTCTCTGAATGCATTAGGCAGAGCAAGAGCATGTGACAGGGGTTCTACGCCATCTGTCGGTACGCTGGCCAGTTCATCAAACGCCTGAATTATCTTGGAGAGCTGTTCTGTGAACAGTTGCTTTTCGGCGGGCGTGAGCTCGAGTCGCGCCAGCTTTGCTACATGTTCAACATCCTTGGTCGTGATCACTTGAGAAACCTCTGAATTCTTTGGGTTTCAGCGCTATCTGCACAAGCTATCGAGCCAAAATATCACAAATCCCGTCTCTGCTAACCTGTCTCTGATATATCGATAGACAAAAAAACGAAATTTTGAATTCTGAAGGATTGACTGCTTCAAATTTCAACCGATATCGGTTGAAATTTGAACTTCAAACTCGCTTGAGATTCCCAAGGGGGCGCAATCGTCCGCCTGACATTCCTCCTGTGTGCCTTTCCCTGTTAGAGTCAAGTAACAAATGTTGGCGGAGCGATCCAGGTCGTTTTGAGGCAAAGAACCGGGCTGCATGGCAGCTAGACCCTGAAATCCAGCCTGCAAAGCGGCTTAAACCAAGCATGGGCGCTATATTTCTGCTATCTTCAATTAACTCCTATATAGAATGAAATAGATAGAAGCAGAGAGAACGATGCTGGTCGAAATTGGGCTCATATTAGTTGCACTAGTAATTATTGTTCTTGCAGCGGAGCTCTTTACAAATGGAATCGAGTGGTTGGGGCAGAGGCTTCAACTCAGTGAGGGCGTTGTAGGCAGCGTGCTTGCGGCCGTAGGTACGGCTCTGCCGGAAACATTGATTCCTTTTGTCGCGGTAATCTTCTTCCATGAAAAAAGAGGTGAGGAAGTTGGTATCGGCGCGATTGCCGGTGCGCCCTTCATGCTCAGCACTCTCACCCTCGGTATGGTGGGGGCCACTGTGCTTCTATGTTCGAGAGCCAAGTCGCGCACTGGCGATTTGCAAGTCAATCACGTTGTAATAGCTCGCGACCTGCGCTATTTTGCCTGCGCTTATACGCTGGCAATGCTCGCCGCGCTTGCATCTCCTTACCCGATTGCTCGCAATGTAATTGCCGTCGTCCTGTTTCTCATTTATCCGGTCTACGTCTGGAAATGCTTCCAGCACGAAGGAGAGGTGGGACAAGCGCCGGAGCATCTATTTCTCAATCGCATTTTCAAGTGTGGATCAGATCGATTGCGTTTAATCGTCCCACAGATCCTCCTGGGGCTGGGTGGTATTCTTGGCGGTGCGTTCGTGTTTGTCGACCATGTGGAAGACTTGTCGAAAGATTTGCGTTTTCCAGTGTTGGTGCTCTCTCTTATTATTTCGCCAATTGCAACGGAGTTGCCGGAGAAGATCAACAGCGTTCTCTGGGCGCGTCAGGGAAAAGATACACTTGCTTTGGGAAACATCACAGGCGCTCTGGTTTTTCAAAGCTGCATTCCGGTCGCCTTCGGTGTCGCTTTTACGCAGTGGAATCTTGATAGCGGAACGGTTTTGACAGGCATCGTTGCGATCGTCTCGGCTACCATTTACATGTTTCTTTTGAACGCCAAGAAGCTGAAAGCCAGCCATTTGCTATGTGGAATGCTTGCATATGCGCTGGCGGTTGGGTTTATGGTTTGGCTGGACTATATCGACGGTGGTTTGGAGTATGCCAAACCTGAGGAAGAAGAACACGCGGCGCCGGCCGCAAAAGCGGCGCCAATTGTGCCGTCTGCGGTAAAGGCTCCTTAGACTGTAACTGCTAACCAAGCTTCCTTCGCTTCTACTTGCGAAGCGGTTTCAACGTGCCCAAGCTATTTCAGTTCTGCATGAGTAGCAACATGTGAGTCGGCGCTATTTTCTTCAGTTGAATCCACTTGTTTGTGCGCAGACGCATCAAGCGGCGGGTAGAGGAAGTCGACAACCAGCTTGATGCACGCGGCTACCGGAATAGCGATTAGCATGCCCAGCGCGCCTGCAGTTACTTCTCCACACAATACGGCGAAGATGACGACCAGCGGGTGCAGCTCGACTGCATGCCCGATGATTCTTGGAATGATGACGTAGTCTTCAGTCCAGCGGGCCAGCGTGTAACAGATAATGATTCCTAGGGCTACATCCATGCCGTGCTGTGCGACACCGACTATGGTGGCTGTACTGGTAGCGATAATTGGTCCTAAAACCGGAATAATTTCCAGAAAACCGCTGGCAATGGCTATTACAAGTGCATACTTCAGTTTGAATATGAAGTGCAGGAAAATCCACGCGACTGTGGACATGATTGTGATCAGCAGTAACTGGCCGCGCACATATCTGCTCAGCATCACGTTTGTCTGCTGTGTGATGTTGGTGACGATTAGCCGTTGGTCTTCAGGTACAAAGCGCAGGAAAAACTGCCCCACACGATGGCTGTCGATGATGAAGTAAATAGAGGACACGACGCAGACCAAAATTCCCAGCATGCTCTTGGAGAATATGCCGGTAAGGTGCATCAGTTCTTCCGGTTTGCCGAATGTTTCCTCAAGATTGTGCACCATTTGATCGGCAAGACCGGGCGGTAACTGCCAGCCGAATGATTGGGATGCCGAGGAGACGACATTGTTCACCAGCTCTTGCCTTTGAGTCCACAGGTTCGTCATCTGATCCACGAGAAGCGGACCAAAGAACCAGCCCAGGGCAAATAGTATTCCGGCAATGCCGACATAAATTGCCAGAACCGCTGCTTTCATCGGTATTCTTGCTTCTTTGTGCACGTAGCGCACAAGCGGCAAAACCAGGTAGGCAAAAATGCCGCCGATAACAAAGGGCGGGAAGATTTCCCTAATGTGATAGAGAAACCAGATGATGAGACAGAGTGCGACCCACTTGAGCATGAATGCCTTTGGCGATATTCTTCGGAATTAGCGAGCTGCTACCGGCTGCTGTTCCAATTTCGAGAAGTCGTGAACGCCGGCGCGCACCAGTTTTCGCAAGAGCCACGAGGCGCGGAAGCGCTCACCCAGGTCTTTGTGGTAGCTGTCCAATTCAGTCAAGCACCAGGCGAGACCTTTCTCTTCTGCAATTGTGAGCAGACCGCGTTGCAGTCCGCATCCGTATTCCATCGCTACATCAACATCGGCATGTTCGATGACGTGCTCTTGCAATGCATAGACAGCTTCGTTGAACATCGGCAAAAGCACGCGATAGGCTTCGAATTTCTTGCCGGCCTTGGCGTCGGTTTTCGCTTCTTTCTTCGCTGCTCCTATTAGTTTTTCCAATTCTGGATTGACTTTCTTCGGCTCGCCTTTCTTTGGAATGACGCCTTTTTCATGGACGAAGAATCCGGCACCTGATTTTTGTCCGAGGAAGCCGGCTTTGATCATGTGCTTGAGCAGGGGCGAAGGAGAAAAGCGAGGGCCGTATTCTTTATATAAGAACTCGTTGACGTGCGCGCAGATGTCGATGCCGGTCATGTCGAAAAGGGTGAATGGACCCATCGGCAGCCCAAATGCTTCTACGGCTTCGTCGATTTCTTGAGGTGTGCCCGCGCCTTCGGTCAGGGCCCAGAGCGCCTCATTCATGTACGGGAAGAGCAGTCTGTTGACCAGGAAGCCCGGGCATTCTTTGACTTCGACCGGCACCTTGCCCATGTCGCGGCACAGTTCGATTGCTGTTTTGACTGTGTCTTGCGATGTTTTGACACCGGGAATTACTTCCACAAGCTTCATAAATTGAGCCGGATTGAAAAAATGCATGCCCACTACCTTGTCCGGGCGGCGGGTAGCTGAGGCAATTTCGGAAATCGAAAGGGCGGAGGTGTTGGATGCAAGGATTGCGCGCGACGGGCAAATTTCGTCGATTTCTTTGAAGATGGCAAGCTTGACTCCAATTTCTTCAAGAGCCGCTTCGATGACTATGTCTACATTGTTGAAGCCTTCGTAGTCAGTCGATCCCTTTACTAGTGAGAAAAGCTCGTCCGCCTCTTCCTGGGTGAGGGTCGCTTTTTTAACTCGGGAGTCATACATTCTTTTGATGTTGGCAAGACCTCTGTCGACGAATTCTTGCTTGACGTCCTTGAGAATTACGTGAATGCCGGATTGGGTCAAGACCTGGGCAATGCCAGAACCCATTGCTCCGGCGCCTATGACTGCTGCTCTTTGGACCTTCATTTCAATGGACCTCTCGATATCTTTCTGCCGCATTGGTCGCGCGACCCAGCTGTATCTTTGTCAGCTGAGTGATTCGCTATGCTAGCATTTTCGAGATTTAGCTCAGGCCAAATCAATCAATTGTTTGTATTCTCTGAAGTCTACAGATTCCGTCTCTTAGATTTCACCTGTTTCTCACTTTGGGCGGATTTCGTCGCTTCCCCGGCATCCCGTTAATTGCTGTCCGTTTCAGATTGATTCTTGCAGGTTCAAAATGTCCTTAATGACAACCATGATGAGGCGTGCGCCGGCTAATGCCGATGCCGTTGACAACACGCCCAAGCACCTCGGCTGGGTCATGCTCACTGCCTTGGGGATAGGTGCCACTATTGGCGCCGGTATCTTCGCCATGCCGGGAATGATTGCAAGAAAAGCCGGTCCGGCGGGAATTTTGTCTTTCTTGCTCACCGGTTTGATTATCATGGCGGTGGCATTTTGCTACGAGAAATTTTCTCGTGTCGTGCCCAAGGGCGTGTCGGCTTATAGTTACGTTTATCACTCTATCGGCGAAGTCTTTGCCTGGATTGTCGCTTTTGGTCTTTTCATGGAATACAGCTTCGGTTCGTCTGCCGTAGCGATTGCCTGGGGAGAGTATCTGAAGCGTGCAACTGGTTTTACATTGCCTCAAGTCTTATCTGGACCTGCTGTCATAGATGGAGTGCACCACTTTGGCGTCAATGTTGTCGCCATGGCCGTGATAGCTGTGGTCACTGTGATTTTGATTTTTGGCGGTGTGAGTAAATCGGCAAAACTAAATTTCTGCCTCGTGATTTTGAAAATGGTTCTTTTGGTTCTGTTTCTTGCAGCCGGCATAAAGCACATTAATCCAGCCAACTGGGCCGATTTTATGCCGAAAGGGTGGACTGGTGTTTTACAGGGAGCCGCTCTTGCCGTGTTCCCTTATGTCGGCTTTGATGCCCTTTACACATTCGCTCGTGAGTCGAAATCCCTGAAAGACACTAAGATGGCGACCTGGGCTTGTGTCGGTATTGTGGTCATGCTCTACGTCGCAGTCATGGCAGTTGCCACAGGCCTGGCGCCCTGCTTTGTAAACGGTGAGGAAAACAAACTGTTTGTCGGTTCCGAGGCAGCTGCGCCTCTGGCCAACTTGCTTGCAGCTGCGGGTGAAACCTGGACCGGTCAATTCATCGCCATAGGCGCTGTGCTGGGCATCTTCAACGTGCTGCTCGTGCTTTGCATGGGGGGTCCGAGAATTTTCAGAAACATGGCTGAAGATGGCCTGCTCCCCCCTGTTTTCGCCAAGACCAATAAAGGCAATCCCACTATCGGTATTTTGATCAACGGAATTCTGGTCGCCCTGACTGCCGGATTCGTGCCGTTCGGTGATATTGCCGACATGATGGTTTTGGGTACGCTTGTTGCATTCGTTTTCGTCTGCATCGGAGCGCTTCGTTTGAAATTGGTCAATCCAATTTTTGCGACTATGGGCGGAGCTGGATGTTTCACTCTGGCTTGTTTCCTCAATCCTCTAGTGTTGAAAGTTTATGCAATCACCTGCCCGGTTGGTCTGCTCATTTATTTCTTCTATGGAATCAAGAACAGCAATCTTGCCAAGAAGAAGGCTCAAGCAGAGCCTCCCGTTGCCGTGGAGCAGGCGTCATGAAAGCAGCGGTAGTACCGGAGAAAGGCGGCAAATGGGAGATCAAAGAAGTTGAGGATCCAAAACCAGGCGTAAACCAGGTTTTGATTCGCATACACGCCTCAGGCATTTGCTATACCGATGTGCATCAGACCAATGGCGAGCTGCCTATGCAGTATCCCTGCATCCTCGGGCACGAACCGGTCGGAGAAATAGTCGCCGTAGGCGTTGGCGTCACCAAAAGAAAGGTGGGCGACCGGGTTGGCGTGCCCTGGGTTCAGCATGAGTGCGGGCGCTGCGAATGGTGCATGCGCGAGCGCAATGCCTTTTGCCCGGAGCGTATTGGCACAAGCGGGCAAATTGCAGGCGGTCACGCGGAACTGATGGTCGCTTATGCCGAAGGCACGATGCTGATTCCGGACGGTTTGTCATACGAGCAGGCGGCGCCGATTTTCTGCGCCGGCTACACTGTATATTCCGGACTGAGAATCGCAGAACCCAAACCGCACGAAAAAATTGCCGTGGTCGGCATCGGTGGGCTCGGACATCTGGCAGTTCAATACTCGCGCGCATGCGGGTTTGACACTATAGCCGTTACTCATTCGGCCGACAAGAAAAAACTGGCGCTTGAACTGGGCGCCGATCATGTTGTTGCCGATGGGAAAGAACTGGAAAAACTCGGTGGTGCCGATGTGATACTGGCCACCAGCAATTCATGCAAGCAAACGCTCGATGCATTTTCTGGATTGAGAAATGATGGGCGGCTTATTATCATTGGTTTCTTCAACGAACCATTGACGTTCAAAGCTGCAGACCTGCTGTTTAAACGGGCCCGTATCATCGGCTCACTGCAGAACGGCACCGAGATGTTGTACGAAGCGCTCGATTTTGCAGCCCGCGGAAAAGTAAAAGTGATGGCGGAAACTTTCGCCCTGAAGGATATCAACAAAGCGTATGAAAAGGTCGCCAGAGGCGACGTTCGCTTCCGTGCAGTAGTTTCGAATAATTGATCAATTGTAGAGGCGACGCCGTCAGTCTCCCGCTGAAAAATCTCAAGCCCGGGCGACTCCACGCGTCGCCCCTGGAGAATTCAAAAGCAGCCAGCAGGCAAAACGGAGACAACTGCATGCAAATCAAGCGAAGCATTCCAATTTTTCGAATTTTTGATGAAGAAAAAACAGAGAGTTCTACATAGACTGGCTTGGTTTCAAAATCGACCGGGAGGACAGACCGGAAGATACGCCAATCTACATGCAGATCCAGTGTATTCAATACGGACTGGCGAGGCGAGTCGCGCTTTGGTCAACCAGCATGTTGAATGCTCCCCAAAACCCAATTACTGCCCGCAGTCTTCGCAGGCTTCAGGAGCATTTGAATTAGAGGGCATTGTTTCCAGCAAGTTGGACAGATCCTTGGGACTGGGCATTGCCGGCATTGCGAAATCCGGAATCTTCTCTAAGTACACATCGCGCTCGGTCAGATTGCACAGTGCCATCGGAATAATGATTGGTTTTTTCATCTCCAAGCGAGCCTTGATTGCCTCAACGGTTTTCAACTCGTTCAAGAGATTCAGATCGGCAAACGCCTGTGCCTTTTCACGTTGAGTATTCGCCTGTTCCGTTTTTCCCTGCGATTGCAGGAGTTCGGCAAATTCCAAAGTGTAGACGGCAAGCGCGATGTAAGAAGGATTGTTAGCGGCGGACATGGCATCGAGCGCATTCTTGTAGAACAGCTCTGCTTCTTCCATGCGATTTTGCTTTGCACGCACACGGCCCATCAAAGCATCACAGCGTGGCTGGCACTCGAGATTGTCCTGAGACCTGATTGCAATATCTCGTGCCATCTCGACATGCTGCTCTGCTTCGGCCAGATTTTCACGCTCCGTTTCAATTGAAGCCTTTATGAAGTCCATGCGCCAACCAATGTATTGGCGGACGCGCGGCGATGCTTTTTTGATTGCCTCGTCCAGCGTTTTGTCAGCGTCGTCTATTTGTCCCATTCTGACCAGGCACAAGGAAAGATTGTTCAGCAAGATCGCTTCTGCACGTGTATCGGCAGGGCGTTTGAGTAGATCGCGAAAGACGTTTGCTGCCTCTTCGAATTTCCACTGGCTCAAAAGCGCTACGGCCAGATTGTTTGCGACACCCCAATTTTTTGGCGATTTTTTCCGCCGACGCGCTTGCGGTTCAATCAATCCCCAGCTGTATAAAGTTACAGCCTGGAATTCTACAAAGCGTCCTTCAACCATGAGCAGCCTGATGAAAGCATCTGTCGCCCTGATGTGGGAATTGTGCGTATAGGGATACCACATTGAGGTCCAGTAGAGTGTGCGCGGCAAAAGGCGAACAACCCTGGCATAATGGCGATTTTTCATCGCAAATGTAACTTGGCGCGCCATCAGTGTGCCGGTCAACCAAGCGACAAATAAGATAGTGAAAAAGGTGGGCAGGAAAGGAAAGCCAACCAGTGAGGTCAGGATCATCGGCGGCACGATAAAGGCAAGAAACCAGGCGAGTTTGGCACTTGACGCGGCCGGCCAATCTCGCGCTCCGCGTTCGATCAATTGTTGCTTCAATTCTTCATCGATCAGGCTGGGACTTTGCAGTTCAGCTTTTAAATCTATGCCTGGAGAGATCATAGAGCCGGCGCAGGATTCGGCTTTGTTGGAAACCTCTGAGCATGAGTTCTCCGATGCCGCTGCGGATTTCTCGGGGTATTTATCGTCAGTCATTTCGTTTGTGTGCGTTTTGATGCATTCAAGCCTTCTGTTTTACGGTCTTTGAAGCGCCAACAGTTTTGTCTCTATCTGCCGCAGTGGAGCATTGCATGCGCCGCTTTAACTTTATGGCGTATGAGATGAGCCGCCCGACCATGGTCGTTGCCTGTAATCTTGGCTGCCGGATCGAATGCCAGTTGTGCAAAAGCCGCAGACCAATTCTTATCCTACAGGCTGAGTGCCGCCCTTACCAGCTCTTGGGGAAGCTTGAAAGTACCAAATTTACCCAGGCGTCATTCGAGTCGTGCATGGCGTATAGGATTATTTCAGGGGTAATTTGCTTGCTCTTCTTTTCGAGGCTCAATTCCCTGGCCTTTTCCAAAATCTTGATGGCTGAAGCATTAGAGCGGACCAGGTTGGAAAAATAGGTCCTTCGTTTGCCCATGCGCAGACTTACGTCTTTGCGGATAGCCCCTACTGTAAGGTCATTGCGTTCGAGAATCATGCTAGCCAGTTTGCCGTCGAAGGCAACCAGTGCTAAAAGCAAGCCGGCATCGGTGAGCATGTTGTGGTTGCAATCTTCAATAGCAAAATCGACGAGATTGGCGGCCTCTTCACTCATAGCATTGAGGATTTCAGGAGGAACTTCGAGGCTGTCGACTTCCACCTCGCCAAGCGGGCGCAGTCCTAATTCATTTCCTTCGTCGTCGTATTGCATCTCGGGTTTTCCTATCTCAATCGCTTTAATAATATCGCGAGTAGTACGAGAACCGAGAATTTCCGCTTGGTTTCCGTACCACGGTTCTTCATATCGGCGACATAGAAATAGTGCCAAAAGCCTCCAAACGTCAGGCTGTTCAAGGAGTTGGCTGTCGATCTTGAATAAATCTAATAGCCAGGGCTCGGGAAAGGCGAAATGGTCTAAAGCGCGTATAAGGTCTTCGTAACCACCTTGGTCGTCCTGGGCTCCAATAAAGGCAATGAGATCGGCTCTATTGTTGATCCGTTCGATGGATTCGGGACTATTACTGTAGTGAGGCGCGTAGATTACCGCTATAAGGAAATCGCGAAAAGCATAAAAGTCAGGGACTTCGTGTGTTTCGTTGCCAATTGGCAGCAAGAAGGTATCGCCATTGCGCATGTGGATGTAGAGTGCACGTTGATCCGGATCTTTAGGCAAATCAACTTCTCGAATGCCATCGTATCGAATCGTGCGAGCCTTTTCACCTTTGATGCGATGAACACTTTGATCCGTGATCAGAACAAAGTCTTCTTCGTTGTTCATGTAGAGGCCGTAAAGACGTTCGTTTTCGCTCAGAAAAGACTTCGAGAACACCGTGGTGTCTTTTGGTTTGGCAAAACATTCGAGCAGGGACAAGTGCTGCGCAATATAGTCTTCGATTTTGAACCAATAAAGCGGCATGAATTGGCGTTGCGTTTGATGTGACTCTTGGTTGCCTGATTATTTTTACTTCGCTTCCATCCAATTGGGACCAACGCCTATGTCCACTACCAAGGGCACTTTCAGAGGTTGTCCGTATTCCATTGCCTGAGTGGTCACTTTCTTTGCCTGCTCCACTTCGTCATTGGGAACCTCAAGCACGAGTTCGTCATGCACTTGTAAAACGATCTTCGTTCTCAGTTTATTCTCCTTCAGGTCTTTGTTCAGCCGGATCATCGCCAGCTTCATGAGGTCCGCCGCACTGCCTTGAAGTGGCGCATTAAAAGCGGCTCTTTCATCAGCCTGGCGGATCATGGAATTGCGGTCGTTTAGATAACGGAAGTATCTGCGGCGACCATAAATAGTCTCAACGTAATTTTTCTCGCGCGCCGTTTCCAATGTCTCACTGACCAGCTTCATTACATTGGGATAGGTGTTGAAATACTTTTCGCGGAACTTTTTCGCCTCTGCCGTGGAAACGCCTAAGTCAATGCCAGTGCGGTAATCTCCTTGTTGATAGACGAGCGCGAAGTTCATGGTCTTACCGATCGCGCGCCTCTCTTTGGTCACTTCTTCAAGTGGAATATCAAAAATTTCTTTGGCGGTGCGTTGATGAATGTCTTGATTCTTTTGGAACGCGTCGATTAAGGTCGGGTCTTCCGCCATATGGGCCAGCATGCGCAATTCTATTTGGGAATAGTCGGCGGACATGATTACCCAGTCAGGCTTTTCGGGGATGAAAGCGCGCCGGATCCGGCTGCCGATTTCAGTTCGAATGGGAATATTTTGCAGGTTCGGATTGGTGCTGGAGAGTCGCCCTGTCGCAGCCACTGTCTGGTTGAATGTTCCATGCAAACGATTGTCTCTGGTGCTGACCAACTTTATCAGGCTGTCCACATAGGTGGAGCGCAATTTGGCTAAATGCCTGTATTCCAGTATCTTTGGAATGATTACGTGCTCGTTTTTAAGAGCTTCCATGGCTGCTGCATCGGTCGACAAGCCTGTTTTTTTCGTCGTCTTTCCTTGCGATTTCAATCCCAGATCTTCAAAGAGAAGTTTTTGAAGTTGTTGTGTCGAATTGATGTTAAACGAATATCCTGCCAGAGCGTAAATTTCGGATTCAAGCCTGGCGATGTCCGTTGAAAGCTCGATGGAAAACTTCTTTAGATAGGGAATATCCAGGGCGATGCCGTTCTGTTCCATCTCTGCAAGAACGACCGACAGAGGCAGCTCGATTTCGTTCAGGATGTACTTTTGTTCTTTGTCCAAAAGTGGCAGGTACGTGCGAGCCAATTCGAGAGTCATGCGTGCATCGTCGGCAGCGTATGGTGCGGCTTTGTCAATTTGCACCATCTCCATTGTCACCTGCTTTTTGCCGGTGCCAATCAGCTCTTGGATGCGAACCATTTCATAGTTGAACACACGCGAGACTTGATCTTTCAATCCGTGTTTGTCGTCTGGGTTGAGGATGTAGCTGGCGATCATAGTGTCGAATGCTACCGGACCGAATTTGATGCCGTACAAGGACAACACGTTCATTTCGAACTTGCCGTTTTGGGCAATTTTTCCAATTGCCGGATTCTCCAAAACAGGTTTCAACCGCTGGGCAACAAGGGCCGGGTCGAGCTGCTTTTGGGTAAGAATTCCGGAGTGTCCGACCGGAATGTATGCAGTCTTGACGCCAGAACCGTTTGATTCGGACTTGTCGGCAAGCGAGAATACGCCGTCCTTAAAGTCGATGCCGCTGCCCCAGGCAAGCGCATAGCCGACAATGTTTGTATCCAGCGATTCCAGTCCCTTGGTTTCCAAATCGACTGAGAGAGCTTGTTGCACCGACAACTCTTCAATGAGTTTGTCCAACTCTTCTTCGGTCGTCACTATCTGTGGTGACGGCGGTTCGAAATGCTTCTTTGGGAAGGCAGGCAAACCTGGCGATCCAGGCAGCGAAGTTGGCTCTTGCGAGTCGAACAAGCCCAGTTGTCTTGTGCCGCCAGAGCCCATGCCGGGCGTTTCTGCACCGACAGCTGCGCCGACCGATACCGCTTGCTCTGCTTGTTCAAGCGAAACAACAGATAGCGATGAAACCTCAGCCGATTGAGCTGCCCCTGCGCCGCCTGAAATACGGGCAATAACTTTCGGCAATCGGTTGACAATGGACTTAATGCCCAGATTTTGGAAATACTCAATTGCCTTGCTTGCATCGAGCGAATCCAGTCTGCAGTGGGCAAAGTCGAAGTCCAGAGGTACATCGACTTTGATTGTCGCCAGCATTTGACTCTTGTATGCGATTTCTCTTCCTTCTGTAAGTTTTGCTTTTACTGATTTCGATTTCAATTCTTCGACGTGTTCGTATACGCCATCGAGAGTCTTGTACTGCGTGAGAAGATCAACGGCAGTCTTCGGTCCGATGCCCTTCACGCCCGGGATATTGTCGGATGAGTCTCCGCACAAGGCTTTGTAGTCGATGATTTGCTCGGGCCAGACGCCCATCTTTTCGAAGACTTCGGCGCGCCGATACACAACCAACCCACCGCCTCGTGCTGGCGGCATCAATACTTGCACGTCTCCATCGATATCGGAAACCAATTGAAAGGCGTCTTTGTCGCCGGTCAAGATGTCAACGCGCATTCCGCGCTGCTCGGCATCTTTAGCTACAGTGCCGATCACGTCGTCAGCCTCAAAGCCAGCAAGCTCATACATAGGAATGCCCAACATCCGGACGCCTTCTTTTATGAGCGGCCATTGTTTGGCGAGATCGTCGGGCATCTCCTGGCGATTGGCTTTGTACTCGACGAATTGTTCCTTGCGAAATGTTGGCTCTTCTCTATCGAAGGCAACTGCTAGCATGGTGGGATTGTACTTTTCGATCAGGTCGAAAATGGCGTTGAAAAAACCGTAGAGTGCACCGGTTGGAATCCCCGTCGAACTGCGCAAACCCATGGAAAAGAGTGCGTAGAACATTCGGAATGCCAGGGAGCTACCGTCGACGAGAACGATTGTCTCCTTTTCTGCCATTTCAATTCCTCCGGGAATTTTTTTGTTTCTTCTTTGTAGGGGCGATGCACGGCATCGCCCCGTTATGGATGGCGGCGTAAAAACCGCCGGGCGACGCCATGCGGCGCCCCTGATGTTTATGGTGCTGCCTGGGGTGCGACGGAAACGCGTGGTCTGGGCGGTCCCATCACCTGGCCGACGGCGTCTGCCAGACCGGAACCTTCGCACAAAGATGGTGCTTCGATTCCCAGAATGCTCGTCACTGTAGGTGCGATGTCGATGGGGCTGACCGTCTGGCTGAAGCGTCCGCCTTTGATGGAAGAGCCGCATAAAATCAAGGGAATCTGCGTGTCGTAGGCGAAGGGCGAACCGCTTGCCGTGCCGGCGTTTTCCGGCGCAAACACATAGCCTGGTTTGGGATAAATCAAAAGTTCGCCTGAGCGGTACCAGTAGTAGCTGCGCCTTTGCGCTTCAGCGTTTCCTCCGCTTTGCACTTGATTGAGAATCAATTGGTGGCGGCAAAGAACATCACCGACGCCGGCTATCGATTTAGCCAACTTGGCGGCAACCGCTTCCAGATCTGCCTGACGTACCTTTTGTTTTTCGAGCGTTTCCAGCTTCAAATAAACATTGGGAGGGCTGAATTCGTCAATCCAGTCGTCGGCAGCAATTTGAGAGTCGAGCGCGGAATCAAGCAATGTCTTGAATGTCTTGGGATCGATTTTGCCGGTGTTCATTCTGCGTTCCTTCAGGAACTCCGGAATCGGCATGGTTCCGTGCGCTGCAGTGAAAACAATTAGAGTGTTGTTCAAGCCGACTTTTTGATCGACTAGTTGAAACAGGCTGGCCAGAGACTGGTCCATTTTCAGGACAAGGTCTTCGGATTCCTGACTGTAAGGCCCAAAATGCTGATTCAAATGGTCGCCGGCAGCCAGGCTCAGGCAGAGCATATCGGGCTCATTGTGCTGACCGAGGAATTCCTTTTCAATGGCTTCTTTGGCGAAGTCGCAGGTCATTTGATTGGCCCACGGAGTCATGGCAAATGCGTTGTAGAACTGTTCGCCCTGACCGCTTATGACGTGAGGAAATTGCTTCGTCCATCCGTCCACGGCTTTCTCGTACGGATAGTCATCTCGAGTGGAGGCGCCGTATTCGGTCTCCGGCAGACTTCTTTGCCAGGGCTTGCCATTGTATTTGTCTGCATAACGCTGGTCGTTGAAAGCCTTGGCCCAGGCCGGCAGATCGACTGAATATTGGGATGAAGTTACAAAACTGCCGCTTGTGCGATCGAACCAATAGGCGCCGTTTGCCAGAACGCCGGCAAGCATAAGTGCTGATGTGTCGCGCAGTGAGCAAGAGACGACCTTGCTTCTGCCGTTTGTCGCCAGTTTCATCTGGTCACCGATAGTGGTGCCGACCAAACGCATCGAACTGGCGCCGGGACCGCTGCCGCCCACCAGATGATAGGTATCATCGGCGGTGGCGCTCATTACTTTGTTTTTCTTGGGGACATACCATTCATCGGCTACGATTCCTGAAAGCCACGGATTGGCGCCGCTGGAGATGGCCGCTTGCCCGCAAGCATTCTGGGAAGTGGCGTAGCTGAGGCGGCAATTGGTGTAATTGGCGCCATGCTCCATTAAGTATCTCAGTCCGCCGCTCACCAGTTTGTCTTGATAGCGGCTCAAATAGTTGTATGAAAAATGATCGGCGACTATTAATAGTACGAGTTTGGGTCTGGCTGACTGCGAGGCTTGAGCCAGTGCGGGCGGGCAAATGCTGTTTGCGCCCAAACATATCAATACAAAGAGTGTAAGAAATGCTTTCAACAAATGCACTGAGATTACCTCGCTGAAGAGTAGAAACCGGCTCCGCTTGCATTAGCGTGACGGCCGTACGCACCATTCATGCTATCGACAAGAGGGTTCTTTTGGAGACCGAATGCGGCGCTTGACTTGCCTTCAGCCTTCCTCCAACAAGATATTTTACTGCCCTTGCAGGCAAGTTTTAGCCGTTTTGAAAGGCGGCAGTGTAACGCTTTATATTGATAACTTTGTGAACTTAAGGCTCTTTTGTGATTACCATCTTAAAATCAAACCAATCGGCACCAGACCAGCGTTTAAGGTTTAAGTGGAGAGTGGTTATGAGCGAGCGAACAAAATTATTAAAGAAGGCAGTCATGACTGGCGTTGGCGGCGCTACCAATGTAGACCGCATCAAATCGGCAATTACCGAAGCCATGAACGACCTCGTTAAGGTCAGTCAGGACCTTCTCGATGATTTGGAAGAAAAAGGTACCAATAAGACCGATTCGGTCCAACAATTCATCAAAAACTTGAAGTCCGAAACTGAAAAGAAAGGCTTCGAAGTCGAAAAGAAAGTATCCAATAACGTTAAGGGCTCCATGAAGAAAGCCGCCAAAGAGCTCGGATTGATCACCCGCGAAGACTGGGAAGAGCTCTACGAGCGTATTGCTGCCATCGAAGACGCTGTCGGCGTTGCAGCTGGAGACGAAGAGTCGGAAGGCAAGAAGTCCCGTAAAAAGAAAAGCAACAACAACTAGGTTTTAGATAGTTTTTTGGAAGGGCGACGCCATGCGTCGCCCCTTGCTTTTGGAAATTAACAGCGGGCGCTGCGGTTTCGAAAACCGGTCCGCGCATGCCGTCGAAAACCGGGCGATGCCGTACATCGACCCTATAACATCTCGGAGGGCAAAGGTGGAATTTGCGGAATTTGCTGTCCTGTGAGCGGGTTGGTCAAATAGGAACCGGACTGCCCGAGGTCTGTGACCGGCAAGGGCGTGCGCAGCTGGAATTCACCGGCCAGTCCAGGGCATTCGCCGTCGCGACCATTGGCCGGAGCGCGCCAATCTCCGTCCGGAACAGGCACTGGTTCACCCATACTGCCTTCGCTGCGTGAAGAAATCAGGTCCCTGATCGCCACCGACCAGCTAACTTTTGGCTCTGTGCCGGTCTTGACCGCGTTGGCGCAATAAAACATCATCTGCCCGGCCGGTATGCGGATATTGCCGAAAGCGTAGTCCCGAAAAGCACTCACTACCGGCTTATGCGCACCCGCAGCGCTGAGGGAAATGTTCGGCGCTTTGCCGCCTGAGGCTTTTTCCTTCCTTTTTTCGGTTGAATCGACCAATCCTGTCGAATCGATAACGAAAGTTACTTTGGTCCAGCCTGGAATGTCTCTTGTTTGCAACCAATAGAGTTTGAGAGGCAGACCCTCCACAAAGATGGTTTTGCCGCCCGTTTGCAAAAGGTCATTACCTTCAGCGACAAGGCGCATGTCAGGATTTGTCCAGTCTCCGTTCAATTCGCCTTTGACTGCTTTTGGCGGTGCCTGTTGCGCGTCTCTTTGCCGTTTTTCATGAGCAAGGAAAAACTCTTCCTCTTGAATCGGTACAGGCTGCGGCAAAAATACAAAACGACCGCCGAGCAAGAAACCTCTTGATGGTGATTGCGTTCGCGCCAGTCCGTTGACTAGAATTTGATTGGAGTGCATACAGAGATCGTAGGTTGTAATTCCAGCCTTGTTTGCATTGAGCGACACGAGCCTGGCCGTATCGTTCAGCTTCCGGTAGCGGTCGCGCTGCCCCTTGTCGTCGATGAGCAACTGTTTGAGCGCCTCCAACCTGTCCTTTGCCAGATTGTATTGGCGCAGATTTTCGGAGTCTTTTGGTTTTAATGGTCCAGTTGCTTTGTTTTTGTTTTCCACATCAAAAGCCATTTGACCGCGAATTCTGTGCATGCGGGCCGAAACTGAAGTCAGCTCCTGCCTTTCGAAATACATCTTCTGATCCAGTTCTTTGAGGGCGGACTTGGCTCTGAGCGCCATTTGCTTTGATGTTTCAAGTGATTCCAGAGCAGCTAAATTGGTTTCGTATACAGCCGAGAAAAAGTCTTTGAGCAACTCCCGGTCGAATTTATCTTTGCCGGCAAGTACGCATTTGCCGGTGGCGTCAACTACTAATGGCAATGAAGATGGAGGTGGAATCCTGTCGCGCAAGACTTTTTGATCGCGAATGGCGAAACATTGACTGATTGCCAGTTGCCCTGGACCGTCCGGGTTGGTTTGATTGAGCAGAGCATATTCTCTGGAGCCCGAATCGACCGCCAGGCAACTGTTTGCTTGAGCGGTTACAGGATCCAGGGAAGCGCTTTTCATTGCTTGAGCAAAAGATTGGTCCATCATCTGAGAAAAATTACCGGGCTCAACAAGTGGACCCATTTGTTTCAGCCAGTCGTACAGGGCATGCGCCAGCGCGTCGCCCGGCGTGAGTCCACCGGTAATCGCCTCGATAGGCGGTGCCAGACTGCCTTTACCGGGAACTTCCGTGCCCACCACCTGTTGCCATTCGCCGTTCGAATCCCAATTGCGGAAATTCAAGATGTCCGAAAGTTTGTCAAACCGATTTGGTTTTCCTTGTGGAAAATTGACGATGAATGCAGACGGCTTAGGATAAACCGGCTCACCGCCAACGGCTGCACAAGCCGTCTTTACGATCTTTTCATGCTGTCCTTTTTTCTTGCTTTTTTCGTAAATAGCATCCAGTCGCACTGCCCATGGTGCACAACCGTGACTGCCGGACTTAAACCATGAAGTATCAATTAAGCGCGTGGAATGCGGATAGGCAAAAAAAGTTACCGTTTGACCGTCTGGCATAGGCACTGGTATTCCCGGCCGGTACATGCCATCTTTGACAAATTCTTTGCCCGCGTCTTGCTGCGGCGCAAAAGTCTGACTGCTCAGTCTGCTGGGCTCTACAGAGCCTAGCGTGATGCGAACATCCACCAGATTCGGACCTCTGCCTTTTACATCATCGGAAAGCAGCCGCGAAACCTCTTGCAAAATGGAATCGTTTTTTCCGTCATTGTTATTTTCTTCAGCCTCGCTGTCAGTACCTGTAAGCTGTCGAGCCACGCTCTCTGGCGGTTCGGCGATGCCCGGATCCTGTGCCGGCACTTGCTCCACGGCCGCGAATATGCGCCGAGTCAGTTCTGCTTCCAGCTGTCTTGCGATTTTGAAATCGCGAAGGCTAAGATCAATCAACGCCTGGTTGCGAAGACGCCTGGCTATCAATGCGTCAACTCTTAGAGTCGCATAAAGAGTATTGAGACCGATCACGCGAGGGTGCTTTTTCTTTTCTGCATAAGAAAAATTTTGCGGAGGCGCCGAATCGATCAAACCCACCCTGCCCAGGCTGGGGTGTGAGGTTGTGATTTCGGAAAGGGATCGGGCAGCCAGGTAGACAGCACGGTCGACCGAATTGGAATCCTTGTGCTGTTGATTGAGCGCGCAAACAGCCAGCACATAGAGTGCTAAGACCAGGCTGCCGCCGAACGTAGCGGTGATAAGCAGAGTCGTGTGATGCAAATCCTTGCGCAGACCCTTCGCTTTCGTGTTCGGTTTAGTAAGCTCAACTGTCATACTTTCCTTCTTCCCTATTTGATAACATGCACACTAGGTGTAATAAAAGAAGAGAGCCTGGGTGGACTCTATTGATAAAAATGGTCACTCGATTACGCAATCTCAATTCAATGCCTGTCGAAGCTCTAAAGGTTCGCTCGAGTGCCGGTTGCGGCAAACGTACGGCCTGTGTATTCGTGCTTTTCGTATTTTTTTCCAGTCAGGTGTTTTCTCAGTCTCTGGCTTACCCGGGGCAAAAAAGCACCGCCTCTTGCCTTTCTCTCGATTTGAAAAAAATCGATGAGCTGGCCGAAGCGCGCAGTTTTTACAAAGCGCGCAAGATCTTGGAACCCTTACTGGAAGCTCATCCTAAAGATCCGCAAGTGCATACGTCTGCCGGGCGTCTCTTTGCGAAAATGGGTTTATTGCCACGTGCAATTGATGAATACGAAAGCGTCATCGCCCTGGAGCCGGCAAATGTTTCCGCTTATATCGAATTGTCCAGAGCTTACTTGGCGCGTGAAGACTCCAACCACGCGATGATTTACGCACGCCAGGCCCTGAAATATAATCCCAAATCCGCTGAAGCCCGCCTTTTATTAGTGCGGATTCTCATGGCGAAGAGTTTGCTTTTGGAAGCGGAACAGGAATTGCAAAGACTGCTGCGCGGCGACCCGAACGATGCTCAGGTGCATTTCATGGCCGCCAATATTTACCGGGAGCGAGGCCAGGGCGCGCTTGCTCTCGGGCATGTCGAGAAGGCGATTCAGTTGGATCCAGAAAAGCACGATTGGCTTCTGGAGAAAAGCGATATTTGCATACTTCTCAATCGATATGACGATGCTAAATCTTCTTTGGAAAGACTTCTCCAGTACGAACCAGACTCTGTCGAAGGGCTCAACAGGCTGGCGCGCGTCAAGGAAAATTCTTTGAGGGACTACGACGGTGCGATGGACTGCTACCGGCGCGTTATCGAGATCGATCCCGATTCCGTTACCGCACTGGCTGGAATCGAGCGATTGAAGGCGAAGAAAAACGATCTGGCGGGCTTATGGAAACACCAGTTGCGCACCAGTTTATCGAAGCTGATAAATAGGACCAAGAACTAGACTGACCTTGTGGCACGACGCTGTCATTGGCGATTCCTGGAGCGCCGGCATCTTGCCGGCTTCTACACCGCGCAGACCTGTATTGTTGCCGCCAGGATGGCGGCGCTCCTGAAATGTTTCTGCCGTCACTAAGTGAACAGCATTGACGCCGTGCGTCGCCCTTATGGTCTCGTCTGGGAGAACGCCAAACTACGTGCTGCGTGTGAGTACTCTCTTTGGACCATGGATCGGATCTTCGATGACGATCGTTTGATCGCGCTGAGGTCCGACACTGACAATAGCAATTGAAACATCAAGTTCGTCAGCCAGGAAGTCGAGATATTTGCGCGCTTCGACCGGGAGATCCTTGTAGCCGCGGCAATCGCTGGTGGATTTTTTCCAACCTTTGAAAGTTTCGTAAATCGGCTCCATGTTTTTGAAAGAGCTGCCGATCGATGGAAGTTCATCGAATGTTTCGCCTGTGACTCTGTCTTTGTAGGCGTTGCAAACCTTGATTTCATCGAATTCGTCGAGAACGTCCAGCTTGGTGATCGCCAGGCAATCGAGCCCGTTGATTCTCACTGAATAGCGCCCAAGCACTGCGTCGAACCAACCGCAACGGCGCGGGCGGCCTGTAGTGACGCCGACTTCCGCCCATGCTTTGCCGATTTGTCTGAGCATATCGCCGACTTCACCGTCTTGTTCGGTCGGGAAAGGACCTTCACCGACGCGGGTCATGTACGCTTTGGAGACACCTATAACTCTGTCGATGATAGTCGGTCCGATACCGGCGCCGATGCAGGCACCGCCTGCTGTCGGACTGGAGCTGGTCACATAAGGATAGCTGCCGTGATCGAGATCGAGCAGTGTGCCTTGAGCGCCTTCAAACAAGATGTTTTTCTTTTGTCCAACCGAGTTGAAGATTACAGCGGCAGTGTCGGAAACATACTTAGCCATGCGCTTTCCGTAATCTGCGTATTGCTTGAATACGTCTTCAACTTTGAGCGGCGGTAAATTGTACAAACGTTCCAAAATAACGTTTTTTCTCGGAATCATCCATTCGAGTTTCGACCTGAGAACCTTCTCGTCAAGCAAGTCTTCGACACGAATGCCGGAGCGAGCGCACTTGTCCGCGTAGGTCGGTCCGATACCACGCTTGGTGGTACCGATTTTTTGATCTCCGCGCGAATCTTCTTCCGCCGCATCGATCATCAAGTGATAAGGCATGGTCACATGCGCTGTGGTCGAGACTCTCAGATTGTCGGTATTGATGTCGCCGCGTGCTGCCAGTGCATCGATTTCCGCAAGAAAACGCTCCGGATCGATGACCATTCCAGGTCCCAGAATGCAGGTCTTCTGATAGAGCACACCCGATGGAATCAAGTGAAACTTGTATGTCTCGCCGTCGACAACTACGGTGTGCCCGGCATTGCAACCGCCCTGATAGCGGACCACCACATCGGCGTTCTTAGCGAGGAGGTCGGTTACTTTAGCCTTACCTTCATCTCCGAACTGGGCACCTACAACTACAACGTTAGCCAAGGGTCTCGCCTCTCAAAATAGTGTGAAAACACGACGAATAGCGCCCCGCGAAGGGGCTTTAGTCACTGCGGGAGGGCCCTTAACGCTTCACATGGGCAGCCGCTTTTTGACCTCAGATAGTCTAAGACACTCGCCAAGAGCTGTCAAACTCTTGATTGCGCATGCGAAGTTAAGTATTTCTTCTGTGCCGATTTCAGGCTGGAAAGGTCACTGTTGCCACATCCTAGTACACTTTCATAGAGCTTGGTTTCCCGTATTTGTTTATCCGATTTTTTTGGAAATGCCCACAGATTCGCCTCAGGCAAGCATATTCGATAGGCATCTTGCTTCAAGACAGAAGCTGGCTGTAGAACTTTTGGCCGGCGCCATTGCCAAAGGTAGATTGGCAAATGCTTATCTTTTGACAGGCAGGATCCTAGACGACAAATGGCAAATAGCCAAGCAAATGGCGGCTTTTTTCAATTGCGAGCGCACTCGAGAGTACTGGCAAAAACTGCAGCCGCCTCAAAATTTGCTTGGTCTGGCCGTCGGTGGCGATGCTTTCAAAACGTCTCAACCGACCTTTTCTATGCCTGCAGATCGTTCTTGCCTTTGCAGGGCTTTGTCCGGCGATCCGGTCAATATGTGCCGCGATTGCCGCTGGATTCAAGAAGACGCGCACCCTGAGTGTCTCTACAAATTGGGTCCGGCGGCAAGCACCGCATCACGAAAAATTTCAGTCGAAAGTGCGCGGGCGATGACTGAAACTCTTGCTCGCACGAGTTCTGCCTTTCGCATTGTCATTGTCGAAGATGCCGCCCAGGACGTTTTTCACAGACCCTCTGCCAATGCGCTTTTGAAGACGCTTGAAGAACCGCCGGAGCATACGATGTTTTTCTTGTTTGCAGAAAATGCAGAGGCTGTGCTACCAACTGTGGTGAGCCGCAGTCAGATAGTGCCGGTTCCTCAAATTCCTTTTTCCGATGGAGAGCCGCCTGAGCTGCCGCCTTTGTCCTTTCATATGGCAATCAAGGATAGCGGGTGCCGGCGCCCGCGCGCATATTTGTCTGCGCTCGATTTTTCGCAGGCAGTTTTGAAAGCGGCAGATTCTCTTGTTGATGACGATGATAATGTTAGGGTTGCCATTGCCAAAGTCGTTGATTTTGTGCTGAAACAGGAGTATGAGCGCCTGAAGTTGCGCGCATTTGAATCATTGAACGAAAGCAAATATCTGGCCGATCTCTTGGAATTGGGTGAAGAAACAAAAGCGAGAGTCGATCACTATGTCAATACAAAGGCAGCGCTGGAGAGCTTCTCCATTGCCTGGGCACGGCTGGCTCAGAACGCCCAGGTTTTAGATTGATTGTTTTGGCAGGGGGATGCGCCCCTTCAGATCAGGACTTCTTGTGATTGCCTGAGTCTCTTTCGAGCTTGGCCAATTCCGTGTAGAGTTCTCTTTCCCGGTCGGAAATCTCAGTCGGAATCATGATTTTGGTTCGCACGAGAATGTCGCCGCGGGCTGTATCTTTTAATTTTGGCAGCCCTCGCCCACGCAGTCTGAGCATGCGACCGCTTTGAGTTCCTGCTGGGATGCGGATTTTGACCGGACCTTCCAGCGTGGGGACCGATGTTTCCGTTCCCACCACTGCCTGTGCGGGAGTGATGTTGACATTGCAGACCAGGTTGTCGCCTTCCATTGTGAATTCATCATGCGGTTTAATTTTCACTTTTAGATAGAGATCGCCTGCAGTAGGGCTGACCGGTGACTTTGCACCTTCGCCGGGCACGCGAATTTTGGAGCCCTGGCGGACTCCTGCCGGAATCTTTACTTCAAGAGTCTTGGTTTTTACTTGCGGACCACTGATTTGCAGCGTGCGGACCGTGCCTTTTGCCACTTCCTCCAGGGTAAGCTCAATTTCCGCTTCCTGGTCGAGCGGGCTGCGGCCTGTCTGTCCAGATCCGCCCGGGCGCTCACGCGGCCTGCCCGGACCGCCCGGTTGGGTGCGTTGACCGCCTTCTTGACCGAAGGCCTGCCCGAAAATTGCTTCGAAAAAGTCTGAAAAAGGAGAGCCTTTGCCGGCCAGACCGCCAAAATCAAAATCGAAATTGCTGAAATCGGGTGGTGGGCGGAATTGCTCGCCTTGTTTCCAGTTGGAGCCGAGCTGGTCGTAACGCTTTCTTTTCTCCGGGTCTTTTAGAACTTCATAAGCTTCGGCAATCTCTTTGAACTTTTCCTCCGAAGCCTTATTTCCAGCATTTGTATCCGGGTGGTATTGACGAGCCAGCTTTCTGTATGAAGCCTTGATCTCCTTATCTGTGGCGCTGCGCGGCACATTGAGAATCTGATAGTAATCCTTGTACTTGACCAAGTTATTTAAATCCCCGATTGCTTGCGTTTGCTGAACGCTATTTTAGGTCTTTTCGGCACTTCAGATCTCTTGTGAATCCCTACCTTATTGTAAGGCTCTGCCAATGCAAGGCGCCCGCCCTTTTGATACGATACCAAATTCATGACGCTTAGCCTTGAGGCGACGGGAGCTTCTCAAATGGTCAAACAACTTCTGCACAAAGCGATTGCCGGCGGCAGGCTGGATTTTGCCGAGGGTGTGGAGCTCTTTAACGAAGCTTCCCTGATGGATCTCGGCTACGCGGCAAACGTTGTGAGAAGGCGCTTTCATCCTGATGACCAGCCCATTACCTATGTCATCGATCGCAATGTCAATTACACTAATGTTTGCGACGCCTATTGCACTTTCTGCGCTTTCTATGCGCCACCGGGCTCAGAAAAAGGCTATGTTTTGCCGTACCAAACCATAAAAGAGAAAGTAACCGAGCTGATTGAATTAGGCGGAACGCAGCTTTTGTTGCAGGGTGGACACAATCCCGAATTGGGCATCGAATATTACGAAGAGCTTCTCAGCCGCTTAAGAGCCGACTTTCCGACGTTGACACTGCACGCTTTGTCGCCTTCCGAGATCGACCATATTACCAGGACCAGCAGCCTCAGCCTGGAAGATACCTTAAAGAGGCTCGTTGCCGCCGGGCTGACGTCTATACCGGGCGGGGGTGCAGAAGTGCTTACCGCGCGGGTCAAGAAGATTATCAGTCCATTGAAAATTCCGGCCAGCCGCTGGTTGGAGGTCATGGAGGCGGCGCACACGATGGGTATTCGCACGTCAGCTACCATGATGTACGGCTCGGTCGACACTATTGAAGATCGCATCGAACACATGATCAAACTGCGCGAATTGCAAGACAGGGCAGAGGGATTTACGTCTTTTATTCCCTGGAGCTTCCAGCCGGGTGAAACGCCGCTGGGCAAAAAGGTGAAAAACTTGACCACCGCAACTGAATATTTGCGCATGGTCGCCTTGGCGCGATTGATGCTCGACAATATTTGCAATATCCAGTCTTCATGGGTTACTCAGGGAGCTGGCTTGGGTCAGACCGCCTTCGCATTTGGTGCCAACGATTTCGGAGGCACGATGATGGAAGAAAATGTCGTCTCGGCCGCTGGTACCAGATGTGATATCACACTCGATGAGATGATCCGCTGTATTCATTCGGCCGGATTTGACGCGGCACAGCGAGATACGCAATACAACATTCTCAGAATTCACCCGCGCCAGAGTGCTCGCGTGCACGACACTCTTTCATTGGCCGGCGCCGCGGTTTAGTGATTATGCGTCCGTCGCAAAGCTAAGTAATACCATATTCGGTGCGGAGCTCCGGCCGCCTTTCAGCGGGCCGGAGTATTACCGGATTGAAGCCCCAGATCGTCCGGGGCAGGGGTGAATAAAGCGAGTTGGACAAATCCGCCTTTGTTGTAGGCGGCATACACTTCACGCACACTTCACATAGCTCTTATTTTTCAGGTCTCTGCTATACAAGTAATAGCAGTTTAATGGTTAATGATGGCGGGCATATTTTCGTAAGCGGGAACTCGTGAAGATGGCGTGCTCGAGGATAAAACAGTGATAGCTTTCAAGAGAAGAGGGCAGTCGATAGTTGAATTGTGCGTGGGGCTCATGGTTCTTGTCCCGATCGTGCTTCTGGTTTTCGACCTTGCCGTCATTGTGATGGCAGTGCAGGTCAATGACTCCACTTGCCGCGAAGCTGCCCGCGTTGCAGCCTCTGGCAATCTTGGCGATCTTGGTCCTCCAAAGAGCTTGCCTCTGAATGGCTCTGACATCTACAAACGCGCCGACGCGGTTGTGAAAAGAGCCAATACACAGTCGGCAGGCATATTGTCCAATTTCCAGTTGCTGTCGGTGACAACCAACCCTCCGGAAGCGTCAATTGCGGCAACCATTACCAGTTTGGGCACCACAGGCGGGCCGGTCACTGGCACAGTGACGGTGGTGACGACCGTGGAAGTGCGACCATTTCTGGTCAAATACGCTTACAGCGGTGGAGCGCCACTTGTATTCCAGTCGGGACAAAGCTTTCCGTTTACATACGTCGTGCCCAACAGCTCCGTTCTCGGTCCGTGACCCGGACTTCAAAACAAAAAGGGGCGCCTGCATTGGCGCCCGTCTTTGCACTTGATTGACTTACCGGTTTGCCGGCTGGCTTTTTAAGCAGCCAGGTATTTGCCCAGTGTTTGCAACGCGTTTACGTCCAGCTTGACTCCAGGACCCATTGTCGAGCTCAGGTAAACAGCTTTGATGTAGGTGCCTTTTACCGAAGCTGGCTTGACCTTATTGATGGTGTCGACAACGGCTGCCAGGTTCTTCAAGAGCTTGGTCTCGTCAAATGACAGTTTGCCGATAGCCATTTGCACAAGACCGCCGTCTTTTTCAGCGCGGAAAGAAACCTTACCGGCTTTCAATTCTTTGATGGTTTTGGCGATGTCGAAGGTGACGGTTCCGTCTTTCGGGTTGGGCATCAAGCCGCGCGGTCCGAGGATTTTACCCATCTTGGAGAGCATGAGCATGGCATCGGGAGTGGCAACGAGCTTATCGAATTCCATGAAGCCTTCTCCGATCTTTGCAACCAGGTCATCGGCTCCGACTACGTCAGCACCGGCTTCGGTCGCTTCGGTCAGCTTTTCTCCTTTGGCAACGACAGCGACTCTGACGTCTTTGCCTGTACCGCCGGGCAGATTGACTGTGGAGCGAATTTGCTGGTCGTTCATCTTGGGGTTGATGCCAAGTCTGAAATGCACTTCGACCGTGGGATCGAATTTGACGGTTTTTTCGTCCTTCAGAACTTTGAAGGCTTCTTCTGCAGTCAAAGGATTTGGATATTTCTCTTTGATTGCTTTCAAGTTCTTTTGGCGCTTGGTGAGCTTAGCCATGATCCGATTTCCTTGTTTTTTAACTTCTTACTCTTGGACTGTGATGCCCATATTGCGGGCGGTGCCTCTGATCATTTGCTCGGCGGCTTCAATGGTTGTGGCATTGAGGTCGGGCATTTTGATCTTGGCGATTTCAGTGATCTTGTCTTTGCTTACGGAGCCGACTTTGGTCTTGTTCGGGTGCGAAGAACCCTTTTCGACCGAAGCAGCTTTCTTGAGCAGCTCGGAAGCCGGAGGTGTCTTCAAAACGAAGTCGAATGAGCGATCTTCGAAAACGGTGATTTCCACCGGAACGATCGTCCCTGCTTTGTCCTGCGTTTTAGCGTTGTATTCCTTGCAGAACTGCATGATGTTGACGCCGTGCTGACCCAGAGCGGGACCAATAGGCGGTGCGGGGTTTGCTTTGCCCGCCTGAATTTGCAATTTGATTTTGCCAACAACCTTTTTCACAGCCTAAGATCCTATATATGTCGAGAATTATTGATTTTATGGCAGATCGGACATCCGATGCATCACTTTTAGACTTTAATAACCTGGTTGAACTCCAGTTCTACTGGGGTCGCGCGACC
This sequence comes from Candidatus Melainabacteria bacterium, assembly GCA_020854255.1. Lineage (GTDB taxonomy): Bacteria > Cyanobacteriota > Vampirovibrionia > Obscuribacterales > Obscuribacteraceae > QKMZ01. The sequence goes on from JADZFV010000474.1 coordinate 43,013, forward strand.
GAAGATGATGACTGACGCCTTGATTCGCTCGCGTTCGAGGTTGACTTCTGTAACCTCGCCTGTAAAGTCTGCGAACGGTCCGCCCGTAATACGAACGTAATCGCCCACCTTGACATCGATGACAGCGGGCTTCTTGCCTTTGACGCCGGTGACGGCCATTTGCCGTCTCAAAATCTTTCTGATCTCTCCGTCCTGCACTGGGATTGGTTTTTTGCCTGCGCCGACATATTTGGTCACGCCCGGAGCTTCTCTGACAACTCGCCAGGAATCATCGTCGAGGATCATCTCGACAAAGACATAACCAGGGTACTCGCGCTCTTTCTTCTCAACGCGCTTGCCGTCTTTGACCTTAGTGACCATTTTTTCCGGAACAATGACGCCGAAGATTCTATCCTGCGCATTCATAGTCAGGATGCGCTTCTCGATGTGCTCCTTCACTTTATTTTCGTGCCCGGATGCAGTTTGCACGGCATACCATCGCCTTTGTCCGTCACTATTGATGAAAGCCATTGTCCCTTACGTTCCTTTTATTTAAGTCCCAAGCCAGTCTTGTCTATTTACTCAAGATTCTACTCAAGGCTCTAGTGATGCAATCCGACTCCGCCACCGTGCAATCTCGCCCAGTGCTCGAGCGGTCCGAAAACGGCGTGTGCTAGAAACCAGTCAAAGCCAAGTACTAATAACGTGATCAATGCCACCAGGAAAAGCACACTCCAGGTTTCTTGCAAAACCTGACTTCTGCCCGGCCAGGTAATCTTGGTGAATTCGACCACAACGTCTTTCAAAAATTGGCGAATGTCTTTGAGCGACTCGCCAAGCTCTATTTCCGTGTCGTCGATCGCGGCTTTGGGTTTGGGTTTGCCGTCTTTTCCCTTGGATTTATCGCTTTTGCCTTTCTGGGGCGCGTCGTCCTTCTTATTTTTAGGCGCTTCATCCTTTGCTTTTGCATCGGCTGCGTTTTGCCCTGATGATTCTTGCGAGTCATCGCCCTCCGTCAACTTGGTTGACGGGGTTGCGCCCTTATTTTTTTTCTCTGTAGACATCAATATGTTTGGACATCCGAAGTTGCGGTCGACTCGCCTGAAAAATTCGCGCCTCCAAGGAATCGAACCCTGACCGATGGTTTTGGAGACCACTGTTCTACCGTTGAACTAGAGGCGCAT
>JADZFV010000475.1 GCA_020854255.1 Candidatus Melainabacteria bacterium
AGGCACTTCAATGTCCACTTGATGGCATTCATAACAGCGGCAATAATCGCGACGGTGTATGCAATCAATTTTTCAGCATGGTGGGTTTTAGCACTGCTTGTTTCCCTGTATTTCCTGACCGTGCCCCTTACATTGGCTGAAGAAAAGCGCGACAAGAAAATGTGGCTGACCATGGTAGCCGTGGCATTTGTATGTGGTGGCGCCGGTCTTCTTTGTACGACTCAACTGCTAGGCTGGGGCGCTCTGCGTATGGGTCTCGCCTACGGATTGACCAAAGGCTTGATCACTGCCGGTGGCGCCAAAGCAATCCTGGGTGCAATAGGACTGGGTGCGGCAGCGACGGCAATGAAGGCGAAAGAAAAACAGAAGATTCGCGAAGAGATGCTCAATCGAAAAGACAATTCTAACAAGAAAACTAGTTAGTTTATCAGTCTAATAAATATAGTCAGATGTTGAAATACGTTGAAAAAAGATCGTTTCGGGGAACTTTCAAGATAGCCGGCAAGCTCAAATAAGTTTGCGGACGGCACATAGGCAACAGCGGACCGATTGCAAGAGACTCCTCCATGGCGACCGTAGAACCGGTAACCGTACTTCTCATTGGCGACAACCGTACTGATTACGTGACCATTAGGCATTTGCTGGTCGACGAGACGCGCGGGGAGTATCAGGTCACCTGGTCGCGCACATTATCGGACGGTCTCAATCTGCTCAAGACCAACACCTATCAGGTTTTGCTCTTCGACCTCACCACCTCGCTCGGGCAAAGCCAACGGGCATTCAGTGAATTTTGGAATGAGCTTGTCACCCAGCCGGTCATCGTCATCTGTCCGCCAGAGAACGAAGGCGCCGCCATCGATGCGGTAAAGCGCGGGGCGCAGGATTATTTGCTGCACTCGCATATCGACAGAGAAAGATTGCACCGCGCCATCAATCTGGCCCTTGTGCGTTCTGCCTTGAGCAATGAGCAGAAAAAGAAAGCCGGTCTGGAAAAAACTATGGGTCTGAGCCGGCTCAAAGAAGATTTCATGGGTCTTCTGGCAAACGAAGTCTGGCTGCCCTTGCTGGGCGGAAGGCTGGTTTTGGAACACTTGTTGGAAGGCTCGCTGGGCGACTTGAATGAGCAACAAAAAGTGGCCTTGTCGCAACTCAAGAAAGGCAATGAAGAGTCGCTAGCAGTCACACAGGAATTGCTCGATGTCTACACCTACGATCAAACGCGACAGCAGTTGGCGAAGTCGGACATCGATATGAAAGAGATGATAGAAAATTGCATCAAAGAAACTGCGCAGATGGCCAAATTCAGAGGCATCAATGTGGTGGCGGATTATCCTCAAGGAGCGCCTATGATCAAGGGCGATCCGTCAGGCATCAGGCGCGTGTTTATCATCCTTCTGGACAATGCCATCAAGTTTTCGCCGAACAGACAAACGGTCGATGTCAACGTCGCGCAATTGCCGGATGCGGTACAAGTGTCGATCAACGACCGGGGACGAGACATTGCACCGGAAGATCAGAAGCGGCTGTTCATGCGCTTTTGGGAAGGCGAAAGCGGGAGAAAGTTTTCCAATAAGTCCGGCATGCACTTCTATCTTTGCCAGCGAATAATTGACTCGCACGGCGGAAAAATGGAAGTGACCAGCAAGCCGCAGACAGGCACCACTTTCATAGTCACTTTGCCGAAATAATTTGTAGGGTTTGCACACGATGTATTGGCCGACTCCTCAGGATTACAACGAATCGGTCCAGATGCCTGAGTATTCGTTTGCTGATGAAAAGCTGGCGAAGGGAACGCCTGAGCTCACGCCCATAGGGCTGCCGAAGCCGGTGACCGGCAATTTCGCCAGCGTCTATCGCTTCGAAACCGGGCAAAAACTCGTGGCGGTCAAATGCTTTCTTCGCAATGTGTACGATCAACAGCAGCGCTATCAGCATCTCAGCCAATTCATGGCGAACAACCAAATTCCGTACATCGTCGACTTCGAATACATCACTAAGGGAATCCGCGTAAAAACAGATTGGTACCCAATTCTCAAAATGGATTGGGTGGAAGGAACGGCATTCGACCAATATCTAAGAAAGCACGCAGGAAACAGAGCGAACATCGAAAAATTGCTCAATCAATTCGCAAAAGTCGTAAGAGAATTAAAACGCATTGGTATCGCGCACGGTGACTTACAGCATGGTAACATCATCGTACAGCCGAGCGATTTGAGGCTGGTTGACTATGACGGCATGTTCGTTCCAGCACTCAAGGGAGAGTCCTCAAACGAGCTGGGACACCCGAGCTATCAGCACCCGCAGCGCTCAGCAACAGATTTCTCCGCCTCTCTAGATGATTTTTCCGCGTGGCTCATTTACAGCTCTCTTTCTATACTGATGATCGACCCCATGCTATTCAGGAAGTATTCAGGCGGCGACGAATGTATACTCTTTCGACACGCGGACTTGAAAGACCCTTCCAATTCGAGGCTTTTCAGAGAACTGCTCAATCATCCCAATTTAGAAGTGAAAGCTCGTGGTCAGTTGATAAAACGACTGGCCGAATGTCCGATCGGCAAAATTCCTGCTTTTGCAGAGCAGATTCCCTCTCTGGAAAACATACCAAAGGAAGTAAGAGCGATTGAAGTCGGCTCTGTAGAAAAGAAAAGCGGGCTTCCCGATTGGATGCTTCCGGATGATGTCACTGCTACAGCATCCAAGCCAGTCTCCGCATCCGCGCAAAAACCATTTGCACGCCCGATTCCGTCTCATCTTCGTCAGGCTCCCAGGTTGCCAACCCAAATTAAATGGCCCACTATCGAACAATACGACAAAGCTACGCGCTCACTGTTGTCATCATTTAAAGATCAAGAGTTGTGCAATTCAAGACCGATCGTCAAACTCAAAATCAATGGCAAGCACGGCATCGTTTATCAAGTTTCAACCAAAGAAAAACAGTTTGCCATAAAGTGTTTTATCGAAGAACTGGCCGACCGCACCAGGCGCTATGAAGAAGTGGCAAAACTCAAGCATGGGCCGCTGGGGAAGTACCTTGTAGATTTTCACTACTTTGAAGATGGTATCAAAGTAGACGATCACTGGTTTCCCTGCTTGAAAATGAGCTGGCAGAATGGTGAATGTCTCGATCAATACGCCTGCAACATGCTGGGCACCGACAATAAAGTGGCTATCGACAAGCTCATCGGCGACTTCAGGAAGATGTCGCTGGACTTTCTCGATAATGGTGTCGCCCACGGTGACCTTGAGCCGAGCAATATATTGATAGACCATTCCGGGGCAATAAAGCTGGTCGATTATGACGCCATGTTTACCCCGGCCCTCAAAGACCTGACCTGCGCAGAAGCCGGCAGCCCGGCCTACCAGCACCCTTTGCGCAATGCCAGCCACTTTGGTCCCTGGTTGGACAATTTCCCCGCCATATTAATAGATAGTGTGCTGACGGCAATGGCCGCCACGTCAACTTCCGCTCAAAATCCTAACTGGGCGACTTATCTGCAACTAGTGAGACCACGCAGCTGGTCGCAAGGAGATCCGCGCTCGCCGGTTACGCGAAGAAGCAGGCTTATAAAGGAGATGCAGATGGCGAAAGTGGAGAATGTGCCCCCCTTAAATGCCGCCATCAAACTTTAATTCGTTTTCCAGGACTGCGGTAAATACGCAACTTGCGGACCGAGTTCACGATCTCTTCATGCTGCCGTAGCTACGATCGCAGTGACCTCCTCTTCCCTCATAGAGTGACCTCCGATGAATAGAAACGATGGCGGAACACCCCCCGGCGATTTGGCGCGCGCATCCGCAGCAGCAGAAAATGTAATCGATCCGGGAGATTACTGGAAACGCGCGAGAGACCAACCTAACAACTATCAATTTACAGGCGACAACGCAAGCGACAAAAAAGTGATCGCCGCCGCGCGGACGACGGATGCGCCCGGCACATACACAGTCAAGGAAAAAGACAGCCTCTGGACCATTGCCTCCAAGCTCGTCAATGACTCCAGCCACAAAGACAAATCCGACAAATTCAAACTCGATGTGGTCAAAGGACT
>JADZFV010000476.1 GCA_020854255.1 Candidatus Melainabacteria bacterium
CCCTTTCACTGATTAACGATCTGCACAGAGAACGCATCGAGGCGGAAAAATTTGTCCAATATCTGTTTTTCAAACAATACGCCGCGCTCAAAAATTACTGCGGGCAAAAACAGATAAGCATAGTCGGAGACATGCCGATATTTGTGGCGTACGATTCATCCGATGTCTGGTGCCATCCTGAATATTTCAAGCTGAATGAAACCGGCACGCCGACTGTAGTTGCCGGTGTTCCGCCGGATTATTTCAGTGCCACCGGACAGCTCTGGGGTAATCCCATTTATGACTGGGATTACATGATCAAAGACAATTTTTCCTGGTGGATCGACCGAATTGCGCATGCGCTGGAAACCACCGATATTGTTCGCATCGATCACTTCCGCGGATTTGCCGCTTGCTGGGAGATTCCTTATGGTGACAAAACAGCTCAAAATGGGCGTTGGGTAGAAACACCCGGGCAGGAGTTTTTCACCGCATTGATCAAAGCATTTCCGGATGTGCCCATCATTGTCGAGGATCTGGGCGTAATTACGCCTGATGTGGAGGCTCTTCGCGATGGTTTTGGGTTTCCCGGCATGCGCATTTTGCAAATGGCGTTTCGCAGTGACGCCTGCAATATCGACCTGCCGCATAACTACATTCCGAACAGCGTCGTTTATACAGGCACGCACGACAATGACACGATTGTGGGCTGGTTTCAGAGCAAACCGGGAGAAGGATCGACACGTGACGCACAACAGATTGAAAGCGAGCGCAAAACTTGCCTGCGCTATCTGAAATCAAACGGCAAGGAAATTCACTGGGACTTCATCGAAGCGGCATTCGCATCAGTAGCCGGTATTGCCATTGTTCCATTGCAAGACATACTGGGATTGGGTTCGAAAGCGCGCATGAATTTGCCGGCCAGCCAGGAAGGAAACTGGCTCTGGCGCTATAAAGAAGGAGCATTGACACAAGATTTGGCAGAGCGCTTGAAAGAACTGACTGATCTTTATAGCCGCAACAACGCATTCACCACCGCCTCTGGTGCGCGCCATTAATAGATATATGCGTGTTTGTGAACATGGCTCTGGCAGCGGGTTTACAGCCCTTGATTAAACCGACTTCAGAAACCTAGCGCTAACCTTAAGCAACTATCACAAACCGCGCCACCCTTCGTAATTTCCCTCCTGGCACGAGGCGAAATTTTGCAATACGTTGTAGATAATCTCCGGCCCGTCATCTGGAAAGCACTGATTTTACTGCTTCTCCAGATGCTCGTGGGAGTTAGCGCAGTTAATTAGCACAAGCACACATTGATTGTAAAAACAGCTCCTGGTGCGAGTAGATTTCCAATTACCTCATTTCTCATTTCCATTGCAGACAAAACCAACCACAGCCCCATAAATAGCTAACTTCCGCATACGCGAACAGGCTTACTCTCCTAAATTCGAGGAGTTGTCCGATGCCTAGCTCGCTTTCTTGCGTCAAGAAGCTCTCCGTGGGAAGTGGTGGTTTGACTGTAGTGACTGGTGAGGCGTCCTGTTCGAGCGTTTGAACAGGCTACTTTCTGTCCCCGTTTTTACGGATAGGAGCACTATGCAGACAATTGACCCGGGAGGATTTTCCATTCTCGACGCCCAGCGTGATGTCGAAGCCCTCTTCGCCTTCACCGAACGGATCTCCGCAGAGGCGATCACGGAGGCCACCAGCAATTGCGCCGACCCGGAAGCCAACAGCGAGTTCACAAGACTGGCTCAGGCTGCCGAAACCACTTTGATGGCGGCGCTCGACGCTGAGGACGGACCCACCCTGACGTACTTCGACACGGCTCTCGACGAGCTGCGTCTGGCTCGCCAGGAGTTCTTCCGCAACTCCCCCCGAAACCGCGTGAACAGCCACGTCCATGCGGACAACGCCAATCGCGCCTTCGCCGCAGGCATCGCCGAGTTCATCAACTGAACAAGGTGATTGCCCTGAGGCGAAAGTAGAAAGTGCAGTCAGTGTATCAGGGTGTCCACAGGCAAAAACGCCAGTGGGAGCCAGTCTCAACTGAGAAAGCGTTTTACGGTTGAACGCTTTTGCTCAAAACCTAACTTTCAACCGACGGAGAAAACACACATGATCTTCAGTTCCGAATTCTGGCCTATCGCCCTGCTCTGGGCGACCATGGCCGCAGCAGTGGGAGCATTTCTCGCCTTCCAGGGCGGCAATCGTGAAATCGACCGCGGCTACAGTCGCGACAGGAAGACGGTGACTGCGCAGCGCTCAGCCCTTCTGGCCGGCGGCATCACCTTCGTGGTGTCACTTCTGGCGGTGCGCTTCCTCATGTACTACGTGCAGCCCTCCTTCCAGAGCACGTGGTTCGGCTACTTTCCAGTCATCCTCACCGCGATGACGCCGGCATTCATCCTCGGCATGCTCTTGGGCGGTCACGCCGGCAAGCGCGGCTGGGTGATCACTGCGGCATCGGCGCTGGTGTTCTTCGGCGTGGCCGGCGTCCACACGGTATACAGCACCTGGGGACCGGGCAACGGACAGCGCTACGCGGCGCTGGCCAACATCCGCACGGCCGCGCCTGATGAGGTGATTCCACCTACCGATCCCAACAAGATGGTGCAGGTGGACAAGAACATCGCCGCCTTCAAAGGTCAGACTGCGCTCACCAGCACTTCGCAGAATCTGGGCAGCCGCTTCAAGATCGATCCCGACAGCTATGTTCTGCAGGCTGTGCA
>JADZFV010000477.1 GCA_020854255.1 Candidatus Melainabacteria bacterium
CCTTAGTAGCCTTAGCAGTTGGATTTTTGTGCAACAGTCGTCTGGCCCAAAGTGACAGCAGGTAGATTATCCAACGCAAAGACAGATGCGTTGCAGGTCTTTGCTCTGGACAATCTACCTGCCCTTCTGCTAAAAACACTGTCGAATTACACATTCAAAACATTCTCCACTTGCGCAAATCTGTAGGGGCAATGCACCATGCATCGCCCGGTTTCTAAATCGTCGCCCGCTTTTACAACAGCGGTATTCACGTTGCCGCATTGACGCGTTTGAACTTATTGCGTTGAGGATTTGAATATGGTGAGCAGACACACGAGATCTGGTCCCTCGGATACGGTACCAGCGCCAAGACTTATGGAATCCCTCTATGTAGGAAATTGCAAGTGCTCTAAGCGCATTCAAAAAGGTGAGCAGATCTGGTATGACCCGCTCACAAAAAGAGTTGAATGTTATACCTGCGGACGCGCTGCACAAGCCGATGCAAAGCAAGGAATCACAAAAGTCGCAGATATAGATGAAGTGCAATCCGCCATCGATCGCATCAACAATCTTCAGCGCTTGCCTGAGCGCAGCAAAAAGGCAGAAGGCGAGATCATCACACTAACGAAACGTTTGAAAACGCTCGCAAAAACAGAAAAGAATGCCCTCAAGTATTTCCGGCAAGGAAAGGAAGGAAACGTTTTCACTGTGAGATACATAAGCGCTTGCAGAAAGTGTCGAGCTACTGTCGATGTAGGCCAAACTGCAATCTACATCAATAATGCAATCATCTGCAGCAAATGCGGGATCGGCTAGACGCAGAAATAGAACCGCTGCCAAAGCGGATCTATGCTTGGCCTTGAGCTAACACCCCCTGAAGAAAAGTAACTGTCGCAAGGTCAGCATACTCATCGGCGGAAACTTGACCTTGCGGTTTGAACCAGGTGTAGGTCCAGTTAACAGCACCCATTAAGTACATCGTCAGTGCTTTTACTTGCGGTGGTTTCAAGTCAGGACGCAATTTTGCGATCAAGTCTCTTATCACTTGAAGGACTTTTCTCTCTTCTTCTTTGATCTCTGCTTGTTGCTCGGCAGGCAAACAATGAAGATCGTTGAGCAGAACCACATGCTTGTCGCGCGAATTCATATATAAGTCCATCAGCGCGCGCACCAAACTGTTCAATTGCTCTTCCGGTTTTTCAGATTGCAAAGTTGCGTTGACCGCTGTTTGAGACAACAGTTTGCAATGCACCAGAAGCATGTCGTAAAGAAGCGCCTCTTTCGAATCATAATAGTGATAAAGAAGCGCTTTCGAAACGCCGCAAGAATCAGCAAGCGCGGCTATCGATGTGCCGTTAAATCCATGCTTTGCAAACATGGCGGCGGCGACATCGAGAATGCCTTGCTGACGTTCCAGATAATTTTCTGCGCGTGGTCTGACCATCGCCCCATCCTAGAAGATTGGAACTATTTTGTCCGCATCGAAGGCAACAGTTTCACCATCGATACCAATTTCCGGCAATGCCGGGAACTTGACACCGTAGGGCTCCACGATAGTCTTCAGCCGGACAACCGCAGTTCTCCAATTCTCTTTGCGTTTTTCCAGAGAGAGAATTCCAAATCCTGCCGAGCGCGCCTGTTCTTCCAACAAACGTTGCACGGGAAGGAATGTCGGCGGCAATTGCCAGAATTCTTCCGGTGGCTCGAAAAGAACGCCTGAGAGGAAAATGAAACCAGCGCGGAATTGCTTGGTGATCGTGTCTTTGTCTTCGTCTGACATCTTCGGCAAGACTTCTTTGAGCAATGCCAGGCAGAAGCTCAGGTGCCTGCCTTCATCTCGCCCGATATTCCTGAACGCTTCCTTGAACACTGGAATGTCGGTACTTTCATACATGCTGTGAAAAAGCGTTGACGCAGCCACTTCGCCAAAAAGGAAAGAGGTGAAAAGAATTGGCATAGGATAGTGCTCGACGGCCTTCTTGTATCCGGACCAATAGCGAGCGCCATTGTGATAGAGCCATTCAATGTTGTTGCGAGCTAGTCTACCCAGCTCCGTCTGCGGTTCGTAACCAAGAGGTCCGTTCGGCGTCAGCTTGTTGATTGCCTTGCCGCATACTTCTTCGTGGTTCATCTCGTCGCGAGTCACAGCGAAGAAGCACTTACGAATGGCATCTTCTTCATGCACTTCATAGGCGTGAATCATGGCACGGGCAAAAACTGCCGGTCCGGAAGCGTCAAATACAGAAAGGAGCGCCCACCAGTAGGAGATCGCATAGCGCTGGTCGAGAGTCATGCTTTCGACATCGAGCGTGTCCCAGGGCAGTTGGCTGGGAGACCAACCTGGATCGCGAGAATTCTCATAGATTTCCATGAGACGGGGTGTCTCGACGCGCCAGTCGAAGGGGAATATATTGAGCTTGTCAGTGATTTTGGGTGCGTCTTCGATGTTCAGCAGCAGCTCTTCGGGATTGGGCATCCGCTCGTTATGAGTCGGCGCTTCAACCATCTGAGCCCCTAAAGCCTTCTCAACCTTTGCGTCAGACTCCTTGACAGGCATATCGGTTTTTGGCATTTTCTTCTCCACTGGCATGTTCACCCCCCTGCTTACAGGGCTTTGCTTCATTCACCGAACGTTCGGTCAATTAATAGAATAACATAGGCTGCCAATTGAAACTATTTCATAGCAAAAAACAAATAATTGGCTACAGCCTCGGTCATCATATCAACAGCACAGAGAGGCTTTAAAAGATCGACCTACGCTATTTCCAGTTGCGGCAAAGCGCAGAATCTTTTGAAAAGACTGCAATCTTCCACCGGCACCATGAGCACGAATGAAGACGCGCTTGTAAGATGACCCCGGTGCCTGTGCCGGTTTTGGCTTAGTGAAGATCGAGTACGGAGGCTCTAATGAAGCAGTCAAACCCCGGCATTAATGCCGGGGTTTCCTTGTGCGGATGAGCAGCTTCAAGAAAGCCACCGCCCTTAATACCGACAAGTGGACGGCTCACTACGAACTCAGTCGCGCATAAGGCATGGAGGGCAAAGCAATCGGTCTCACGGCTCGGTCTTCTCTTTTCTGATTGGGTTAATCGCATCGGTGGGTTAAACTCATACTGTGTTCGTCCTTTTTGTTTCCGTTTTATGGCATGACCGAATCAGCAAACGATAAAGCATTACCTGCCGTCCCTGAAAGTCGAGTTTCCAGAATCAAGCGCATTATTGGAGCGCTTTCGGACTTCGAGCAAGACGAACTCAGCTCCGCAATTCAGGCCAATCGGATGCGAGAGTATCAACTGCGCCTTTCGGAGCCGAAAAATCTTATTGCATTTGCAACGCACACTGGAGTAATTTGCGGTGCATTTTTTGGTGTCTTCATGGGTGTATTCTGCGGACTGTCCGCGCTTTACACGGGCGGAATCATTTCGGCACTGACGGCATTTTTTGGAACACTGATATTAGGCGGCGGCGTCTTTGGGCTTTGTATGGGTATGTACATGCTTCTTCTGATGAAGATAACCACTTCGTCAATGGCGAGAAATCTAAATTCCGGACAAAGTTCTCTTTTCCAGGTTCGCAAGGTTGAGATTCCGGTATCTCTTGCAGAAGGAATTGAATTGAGTCTGACCGCGATTGCCTCAAAGAAGGGCTGGCGTATCGAATCAATTAATCGAGAAGAGGCAACGGTGCGTGCTATGACGCCTGCAACCTTTCGCAGCCCAGGGGAAATAGTCGGGCTGAAAGTAGATGCGCTGTCTGAACATTCAAGCTATGTAAGTGTTTACAGCCGGGCGTTATTCACTGCACTGGATTTTGGGAAAAACAAGCAAAATGTGACGATGCTGGCCAAAGAAATAGAAGAAGCCGGCGCTGTACATTCGATTCTTAAGCTGCATTAAACTAATGCGTTGCCGCATGGGGACCTTGATGCGGCAGTTCGCCGTGAAGTTCAAAAAGATCTCGTCGGCTAGGACGGTCTATCTGACGCCTGCTTTTGGACGGGGCGCTGGTTGGCAACGTGCCTGGGCGGCTGGCTCGTCAGCCAACTGAGGCTCCAACTGCTCCTTCATGAGCTGCAAATCTTTTGCAGTCGGGCGTGCGCAACTTCCAAGCACATAATCCGCAAATGGGAAGACAACGTTGAAATTTTTGTCCGGATAACGATGATGCAACCAGTGGTATCGAGCCAAAAACTTATAGATCGGCCAGCGGCTGAAGCCAGGGTGTTCTGGTTTGTGCATTTCCAGGTGAATCTTATTCCAGATCCAGTGGTGCAAAGTAACCACGCCGGCAAAAACAATCGCGCAGGGGATTGAAAACATAGCGATGATCACAATGACCGGCAACGCTTTAATGGCAGCTTTGTGCACTCTCAGCTGAATTTCTTGGTCTTCGCCTTTGGCAACAGGCTCATCACTGAATATTTTCGAATATTGCCCGTGATGGAAAATCGCATGCATTTCAAATGTTTTTTTGAAAGACGGGTGCCTGTCACTTAGATAGTTTCGTCTGTGCATCAACTGTCTGTGAACTTGATGCTCAACGAAGGACATTATCACGCACGATAACACCACCCAGCCGATGAAATGAACAATGATCATGCTTTCCCTGACCCCAGATTGAAACCGCCATTAGCATTGGAATTTGCACTCTGGCGCACGAGTAACTTGGCGAATACAGCATTTTGCTGCTGGAAGCGTTCAAGCACGACAAAAGTTCTTCGAATTATAGGTGCTATGGAAGACGGTGGGGCAAGAGGCACTTGAAAATGCCCTTAATAGTCTCTCATTGAAGTGTGTTACTGAACGTTCAAGCGGTGAAAGAGCGCCAGCATCAGGAGCACAGCCGACAAGTCAGTAAGCAGAGAATGGGCAAGAGCCGTCACCAGCAGGGATTTCTTTTTTCGATACAAAATACCCAGAATAACCCCATAAATCATTAACAAAATAGTGCCAAACTCTGCCCAGCCTGGATACATAACTAATTGCATGATTGGATAATGAAACGCCCCGTAAGCAAATGACGACCAGATCAGTCCGCAGTGTGGGAAATCAGGACAGAGCTCATCTAATTTGTTCATTATGAAACCGCGCCAGAAAAGCTCTTCCAGTAACGGATTTACTATTACGATATAAATGCTTACCGGGCAGAAAATGTCTCTGTTGTAACCGACTGTTTTCATCAGCTCAAATACGTGAGAGCTGGATAGAACCATGTCTGCGAAATATTCGTAGGCATATACAGAACCAGTCGAAAACAAAATGCATGCCACCGTGAGCCCGAGCAATTCCAAATATGTCGGTGGTCTTAACGTTTTCAGCAACGATTGCCTTGCCCAGATGATCCCGGGAAGCAAGCAGAGACCATGATAAAGAGCCAGAGATACAACCGCGCTCTTGAAGAAATTCATGCCCAACCAAATGATGGAATAAGGCAAAATCATCATGCAGATGATTATCCATAATTCTCGAAGCCGGGCGTATTCCCTGAGCGCCGCAGCCATCGATGAGCTTGAGTCTTCTTCTGGAAGGTCGTCAGGCATTGTTACCGAATCGAAAGTCTTCAATAAAGATTATAACAACGGCATTTACTTAGCCTTCAGGACAAACACCTTCGATAATGTTGCCAGTACTGAATAGACTGTATTGGCTAAGTAACGTGTCTCTGACGCAGTTTCGCATTGCATTGACTCTGTTTAGTGAGTTGCTGCCATTGACTTTAAAGTCGCCGGCACGTCTTGTCTGAGGAGACTCAAGGCGCATTTTACTCATATCGCGAAAGTAGCTCGCTCCGCCTTTATTAATTCGGGGCTTCTCCTTAGCCGGCGCCGGAGAATTGCCTGCCATGCCGGCAAAAATCAAAAGGACTGTCAAAGACTTGACTGTTCGACTGGACATATTTGTCTCACAACGGGGTCGCCACATAAATGCAATTATGGGCGGC
>JADZFV010000478.1 GCA_020854255.1 Candidatus Melainabacteria bacterium
ATGAGAGAATCGAAATGAGAGAATTGAAATGAGAATAGACCCGACAAAAAAACTCGCGGGAATTCTGATTCCAGTATTTGCGCTCCGCCACAAAGAAGACCTTGGAGTAGGCGATACAACAGCAGTTAAGCAAGCTGTCGACTTCTGCAAGCGCCACGAGATCGGCGTCTTGCAAACTTTGCCCATCAACGAAACCGGCGGAGATCACAGCCCGTACTCGGCAATTAGTTCGGTAGCACTCGATCCGACTTTCATGACGATTACACCGCAGGCGATACCGTGGCTCAGCGCCGCAGATTTTAACTCGATAGTCACCGAAGTTGTTCGCAGCAGGTTGAATGAAGGGCCGGTAAAATATGACGAAGTAAAAGCGCTAAAACATGCTCTTTTACGAATCGCATTTGATACATTCAAAACTGACGAAACAAACGCAGCAGAGATAAAACGTTTTGCCGAATTTCGCAAGACAAACGAACGTTGGCTCATTCCGTATGCATTGTTCCGCACTCTTGTAGATCATCACAACGGCAAAAGCGTATGGACTGAATGGGAAGAAGATTTCAGGGATCCCAAACAAGCGATTGCCTGGATAGCGAAAAGCCCGCGCAAAGCTGAATTCGAGAGATTGATCAGCTATTATGAGTTCGTCCAGTGGCAGGCATTCGAACAGTGGCTCGCCGTAAGAAGTTATGCAGACGAAAGCAATGTTCGCTTGATGGGTGATATCCCATTTGGTGTCAGTCGCTACAGCGCCGACGTCTGGGCGCAAAGAGATCTGTTCGAACTGGAATGGTCCGGCGGCGCCCCCCCTGAAGCATATTTTCAGGGAGACCCTTTCACTCAAAAGTGGGGGCAGAACTGGGGAATTCCACTTTACGCCTGGAAAAAGCATAAAGCTGACAACTACCAGTGGTGGCGTCAGAGAGTCAGAAAAGCAACATCAATTTTTCACGATTTCCGCATCGATCATGTATTGGGGTTTTTCCGCATTTATTCTTTCCCGTGGATACCGGAGCGCAACTGGGAGTTTACCGAACTGACGGAAGAAGAAGCAATAGAGCGCACCGGCGGCAGGTTGCCGCAGTTTCTGCCGCGCGCGGACGACGAACCGGATGATGCAAAAGCAAACGAAAAGGAAGGAAAAGTTTTTCTTGAAGTCGTGATGGAAGCATCGGGCAATGCCTGGATCGTCGCCGAGGATCTCGGTTGCGTGCCTAAATACGTTCGCCCGCTTTTGAAATCATTAGGAATGGCCGGTTTTGCAATTCCTATTTTTGAGCGCGACGAAGAAGACCGTTCATTCAAACCTAGAGAAGATATGGAGCCGCTCAGCCTGGGCACGTATGGCACTCACGATCATGAACCGCTGCGGGCCTATTACGAGAGGCTGGTCGAGTGGTGGCATGGTCCTGATGGAAGTGAAGGTTGGAAAGAAGTTCAGCGTTTGATGAATTTCCTTTCTCTTCCAGTTGAAGATCCGCCACTCTCTTTTACACCCGAGCTGCACAAAACGTTTTTGAAAACCCTGATGGAAAGCCCCTGTTGGTTGGCTCTTTTGATGATCACCGACTTGCTCGGCACCAAACAAAGATTCAACGAACCTGGTCAGGGCGGCGACGTAAATTGGAGCCAGCGATTGGAAGCAAGTCTGGACGACCTGGAAAAAATTCCAGAATATGCAGACAACATCGCGGCGTTCCAAAACTTGATTTCGAAGACCCGCCGTCTGCCAGGTAAAACAGCCGCTGCAAACGCGGCAAAGTGATACTGCAGGTTCCCAACAATACGATTATCAACCAAGAGTGAGGCGCATCGCGTGCTCTGTGAACATCTGGTTCGATAGCTTTTTTGCCAAAAACGGACGATTCACGGGCAAAAAAATTCCTCAGCCTCTTAGAATCCGAAGAGGCGACCTCGAATGTTAAGGCTTCGTATTGCGAAGTCGGTGTAATGGCGGCCGCGTTCTGGCTGCTTTACGAGCCGGCAACCGGAGATGTATTGCCTGTTTACGATGGATCGCTTATGGAGTGGTCTCACCATTTGATCTGACCTTGATTTCGAGCTGCCGGGCCCAGCCTGAAGATGGCTAGATAAGCACTATCGGCCCCGCACAGATACAAAGAGCCAGGACACTTGATATAGTCTTATCTGACTATGCATCCAGCATTTTTGATTAGAGCAGGAATTGATTGGGTCAGGCACCGTCCTGACCTGAAAGAGTCGAACCCGTATTCGCGTTGCGAAGAGACGCTTAAGGCCGTGCAGATGCTGTGGCAACAGCAAATCGGACGCACGGAGCCGCCCCTTCTCGAGCAGGCGATTGTCACAGCTTACTGGGCCGAATTTTTCCATGCGGAAGACTCGACGCCTGATGAGAGAGAATGGCGCGACGGGCTCAACAAACGCTCCGGCCAGTATGATTCTTTCGAGGATTGGCAAGACTGGTTCAAAAAGAGCTACGCCAAGGTTTACCGAGACAACGCTATTTGGCTGAGCGTATTAATGACCTCCTGGGCATATACACATCAATTCGATGTTGTATATGGCGAGGAAAGCTGGGAATTCGTCCCCTCCCTCTCATACATGCCGACGACTGAGATGTGGCGCCTGGAACCGCATATGGTCACACTGCAAGAAGTGATTCGTGAGTTCTGGCACGAAGAACTGCGCGCATACGAAGAAGCCGGCTTCACCATCGAAGAGAAGACCTCCACACATTTGGGCAGAGTCGAGTGCCTGGGCTTCGATACAAAGGTCTACACTCTAAATTGGCCGCCCCGGGCCAATCGGCAGCCGGCTCAACTGGAGGTGGGTGACCTTGTCGCCGACATCATCGTGCCGGCAGGCGACGACTGGTACAGGCACCCGGACAACATCATTTTTGCTCATGATTGCCTGGATGTGACTGCTTTGTTCAATCGAGCACAATACATGTTCGGCAGCCGCAGAAGGCTTATGGAGCTGTCTATAGACGGCGATTTCGAGAAAGCTCGTGCGCAGGCCTCAGCGGAAGGCTGGCTGGTGCCTCCATCGGTCGACGAGGAAGACAACACAGAGTGGACAACACCGGGCGGAACCGAGCCCAGCAACTGGGCTGCACCAGCCGGCGGTTAGTTTTCTTCCATCCTGGCAACACCCACGAAATACTACCCGCCTCGGCATAGCCGCGCCCCTAAAATCAGTCGCGTTTAATTCTTGACCAGGGGCGCGGATAACCGTCCGGGGTTTGTCTGTGTTTCTTCAAGACCAGGACCACGCGCTCGGTTTCATCTTTGCCTGGCTCGACATTAACCATCTCTTCTATGCCCGCACCCATTTGCTTTAGCCGCTTTTCAGCCTCGCCCATCTCCTGATCGAGCTGGCTTTTGGTCTTTTGCAAAAGGGCGTAGCCTCCCACCTTCACAAGAGGGATGAGCAATTCGCTGACCAGCGCGGTGGAGCCCAGGGCACGCGCGGTCGCCAGGTCGAAGCTGCCGCGAAGAACCGGCAGAGTGCCCAATTCTTCAGCCCGCCCATTGATAACCGCCATTTGATTGTCCAATTTGAGAAAATCACCGGCCGACTCGAGAAACCTGCACTTTTTGGCAGTTGCTTCCACCAGCGAAACTTTCAGGTCGCTCAAAGCGATGGCCAGAATAACCCCCGGAAAACCGCCACCGGTCCCGACATCGACCAGGCTGACCGGTCTTGCCTCGGGCATAAAACGGCTGATAATTGGCAAAAGGGTCAATGAATCCACCACATGCCGTTCGATCAGTGTTGAAGCCTCAGCTTTGGCGACCAGATTGGTGTGAGAGTTGTAGACGATCAAAGATTTGAGAAACTCCCTGAGCTTCTCGAATTTATCGGAATCTAGAGCGGAGAGTACGTCCCTGTTTAACTCCAGGGCTTCTTGCAGGCTGTCTTTAATCACGTTGGCTTCCCGAAAGACCGATAACTTCATCTGTCAATTGTATTGGCAAATACCTCATAAATTCGCCGCCGGTTTCCTCAAGGGCAATTGGTTTAGATGCCAAGGAACCCCGAATCGCATAAGAAATTACATTAAGTGTTTAATACAACATCTGAAAGGCATAATGAGTTTGTCGGCCCTATACGGATTGACCCCTCGCCCGGAGAAACAACCGGCGAGATTACTACGGGTCCTGAGGGTCCGGTAGCTTTCCGGTCAAGGTCGACAGACAACAGAGGAAAACAAGTGAGGGCGCGGAACTAAAGCGAATGACAGGCAAAGAGTCGCCTCTTTCTGACATTTACACTCTCCTGGGCGTCTCCCAGATGTCCCCTATGGAGGGCGTCCGCACGCAATTTTACAAGTTGACAAGGCGGATTCACCGAGAGCTGGCAACTGCTGTCGATCTCGATCAGCGCAAGAAGCTGCTCTACGATTTAAAGTTCATCTGTATTGCCTACGACATTCTTTCCGACCCAGTTACAAGGACCGACTACGACTTAAGAACAATGGGCTTAAGAGGCGTGGCCATGCCGCAGACGCCTGAAGAGAAGAAGCCCGGAGAGCTCGGTCAGAGGCTGCACCTCAAGATTGGCGAGCTTTTGAATGTAGCCGGGCTTTTGGAAACATCCGAACTGGAAATAGCTTGCGACATGCACAAAGCCATGCCGGAAATGCAATTTGGAAGTTTTCTGGTCAAGCAGGGATTTATTGAAGAATATCAACTGGAAGCTGTTCTGTTTGCGCAAAAACTCTTGCGCAAAGGGCTTATCACCATTGT
The DNA here is from genome assembly GCA_020854255.1 of Candidatus Melainabacteria bacterium. GTDB lineage: Bacteria > Cyanobacteriota > Vampirovibrionia > Obscuribacterales > Obscuribacteraceae > QKMZ01. The sequence goes on from JADZFV010000478.1 coordinate 4,734, forward strand.
TCAATATCAGGCAGCGATGGAAGAACTCGAATCAAGTGGTGTCAGTGTATCGGAAACAGTCGTTGAGCGTGGCTATGTAACGCAATCCGATCTGGATCACCTGGAAGAAGTGGAAGCAGAAGCGGAAGCGGAATTGAATCGTCCGGCGACTGCGCCTGTTTACACGCAGCCGCCCCTGCAGGAAAAACCTGTCGATCAAGTTACAAGCCATTCCAATTTGCTCGCTCAGATGTTGCCTCCCGGTGCATCGGATGCGGTATCAGCGCGCACCGGCGGCAACGGCGAAAAATCGGCTGGAATGCTGCACAAACTTCTTTCCGGAGCGCAGGATGGAGACATAACAGCACCGCCCTCAACCATGGGCGGATTGCTCAAAGGCAAGGGAACAATCTCTTCCGGAGCCGCTGCCGCTGCTGAAGCTGTTTCAGCCGCCGATGCTTATGCTGCGGTTGAAACATCTTCCCCCCCTGGCAATCCGCCGCCCGAAGCAAAAGATCATAAAGAGCCCAGAGAGCACAAAGAACACAAAGAACAAAAAGAGCAGAAAGAAAGCGGCCGAAAGAAAAAGAATATTGAATTGCACGAAGTGCCGGCAGCTTTTGATCCTAACCTCAGTCGCGGTGTCAATGACATCGCTTCGGATACTTACGAAGGGGCGGCATACAAGGACGAACTGCTCAAGCCGGAAGATATAAAGGACACCGATGAGCTCAGCCAACCTGCAGAATCCCATCTTGCAGCGGATCAGGACAATTTTATCAGCAGGCAAGACGGATTGCTTACCGCTGATGAAAGCGAAAGCAATGAGCCGTACAGCGAAATAATGTCAGCGGCCCAAAGTGATAGCGCCTCCGGCGATGAGTTCGGACTGATTGATGCAGGGACAAGCGGCGTTGAATTTCAAGGCTTCGTCGACAGCGACGAACGAGCCGCAGGTACAGATGAAGATGAAAACGAGGAAGACGAAGATGAAGACGAGGAAGACGAAGGCAATATCACTCTCATAGATGCCGACGGCACGCAACTTGTGGAGGCGAGTCTGCCGCCATCGGAAGTTGAGCGCGAAGCACAAGTAAGGGTGGGAAGCAAAAACAAAACTTCCGATGCCACACACGAGCGTATTCCTGCATACACATGGCCAGATAGTCCTCTAATGACAGGGGATGCTGCCGGCGCGACGACATCGCCGAGGGCTGAGATTGGCCAGGACAGTGCAGACAACGAAAGTAAAATTCCCAATTCCTCCAAAGTTGATCCTTCCCTGGTTACTACCCGCGACAGGATACCGGCGTTCAGACCGCCATTGCACAACACTTTCCAACTCGATGAAGAGGCTACTCAGCAAGGTGGAGAGCCAAAACCTGAAGGCGAAGGCGATTCAGGCGAACGCCAACTGGTGATATCGAATGCAGTACCAAGCTGGAAGGATCAACTCGATTGGACTGCGCCGGAAGAGGAAGAAGAAGCCAGAAAACAGCAACAACCGCCAACCGCAAGCCAGGAAAGCGAACCCATCGTCGACATCAGCCGACACCTTGATCTCGAAGCAATAGAACCTCAAAACAAAGATGACGGCGACGACGAGCTGAAGTCGTTCCTTGGCAAAGAGTACAAAGAAGATTTAACCGAACTCAACGAAAGCGGGCGGCCGCTATGGGATGTTGAGGATGATGAATTCATTGTGCCTTCTTCGCAAAAGAAAAACGCACAGCACGCTAAAGAAGAGGAAGAACGTCAGCAAAAAGAAAAGAAAACCTCGGGCGGCTGGCAGCGGCTGAAAAATCCATTTGAGTTACAGATAGGCACAGGCGGCAGCTCCGGCCAAATCACCGGAGAAGAAGCTGTTGTTGAAGTGCCTGAGCAAGAAGCGCTCGACATATCGAGAAGCATAACAGCAGAATTTCTTCGACCCGATTTTCTTCGAGAAGATCAATCGGCTGAAGCGGCAGGCGCAGCAGCGAGCTCTACCGATTCATTCATTGAACCAAATGATTCACTCGCGGCGGGTGAAGATTCTTTCCAGGCATCATTGCAAGCAAGCAGCAATCCGCAAATTGTCATCGGCTTGGAAGATGCCGATCATTGCGGTGAAGTGGAGGCGGAAGAAAAATTTGTTGCTTTTGGCGAATCGGCGAAAACTGGATCATCCACGGCGGAAGAACTGATAATTGAGGAGCCGCTTTCGAAAAAAACCTCTCCAAAGGATTCTTCCATGGAACATCAATCTATCCATGAACCGCCTGCCCTTGAAAAGAACATAGAAGTCGAAGAAGCAATCGTGGATAAGAAGACTATTGAAGAGTCGGTTATTGAAGAGTCGACTATTGAGCCCGCGGTTGCAGAGGGAGCGATTGTAGAAGAGTCGGTTATTGAAGAAGCAGCGCTCGACGACGCAGCAGCCGCTGAGCCAGTATTGCAAGAGTCGGTTGAAGTTGAAACCGTGGTAGTAGAACCGTTTGCGGAAACCCTTTCTGAAGAAGCGATATTGGAAGAAGAATCTGCCGTAGATACAGTCGACGAAGCAGTAGTCGCTGCAGAAGCGACAGGCGATGAGGAATCCGCCGCAGAAGAAGCTACCGAAGACAGATCAAAAGCTGAAGACGTCTCTACACCGGCAAGAAATGATGAAGTCGCGCAGCCTGCACTAGCAGACGATAAAGAGCAACCTGCCGACACCGCAGAGCAAGAAGTAACTTTGACATCAGGCGATAACGGAGCCGTTGCTCAAGATGCTGATGACGACACTACAGGCGATGACAAAGCTGCAGCTTCGGCAGCCGGCGCGGCAGAAGAAACACCTCTGGAAAGAAGACGAAGAATGTTGGGCAGACGCCACCACAAAGGCAAGCCGTAATCTTAAAACAGCTCAGCTCGATAGCACAGAACCTTCACGCTGTTGATGCGAGCGGAACAAGCGCAGCACAATCGACAATTGCTCGGCAATCAACCTGACGACTTTCTGGTCTCCTGGTTTGTAAGCTTGATTGGGATAAGGAATGACGATCAACAATCCCAGCCGCAAGCCGGTTATGTCAATCGGCTGCGTCAGCGCGTTTTCAATCAAACCACCAGCTTTAATCCCTTCTTCGCGCATCGGCGGCAAGCCTAATTGCAATGCCAATTTCGACACGTAGGACTTAACCATACTCTCTTGCGTATCGTCGTTGAGATCCAATTGCAAGCTTGAGAAGGCGCCCTGATTGACGACAACCGCACACGATTGATAATTCAAAATCGACGACAACAAGGCAAACAATCTTTCTGTGATCAAATCGAGATCGAGAAGATCTTCCCCAATTCTGCGAACCTCGTCTATTATTGTTGCTTCAAAAAGCAGTCTTTCCAAAAGCTGATTGAGCCTGCCATTGATTTCTTCAGGAGCCGGCGCCCGGGATGAGTCCGGCAAAATGCGCAAACGTGGCTGGACTTTTGACTCGGCAAGTACTTCTCGTATAGCCAAAATCAAATTTTGAAATCCTGGCTCCTTCGGAATGTATCTGTCTGCGCCCGACTTCAGTCCCCAGAAACGATCGATAGAGCCGTCCAGTTTCGTCAAAAGAATTACAGGCGTCCCGGACAATTCCGAGTCATTCTTGACCAGGCGGCAGAGCTGATAACCGTTTATGCCGGTCATCACGACATCGGAAATAATCAAGTCAGGCAATTCATTGTAAGCGCGCACAAGTCCTTCAGCGCCGTTACGCGCCTCGAGAATCGTATAGCCCTCCGCCTCAAGGTTCCTTCTTATCGTAAGAAGTTGCGTCGGGCTGTCTTCAATTAGCAACAGTCGATAGCTCATTGGCTTACCGCTTTCCGTCCCACAGCCATGCGCCTATTGTACCCTGTACTTTCAGATCGTTCATCTTGACACCCTCTAGTGTCTCGTTACTTCCACGCTAGTTTTGCAATCTTCAGCGGTTTTCGGCAAACCCTCAGATGCAGTCGACGGTTTCAAACCATTCAGCAACTTGGTCAATTCCTGGGTCTGGGGGCCACCTTTCCTGACACCCTGGCTAAACACCTCAATCGCCCGATCTTTGTTTCCTTTTAAAGCCTCAGCTTGACCTACCCAAAAACATTGTCCCTGGGTCATTGCTTCCAGTTTGAGAGGTGGCTGCACCACCTGCCTGGCTGTATTGAAGCGACCGGTCATGTAGGCAATTACATCACACGCTGCAGCGGTCGCTTGCGACTCGGACAATGTCCAGGCCTCGTAGGCCGCGGCAAGCGCCGCATCGTCGAGGCTCTCTGCCGGGTGTTTCTGAGAAAAAGCCGCCATGGACAGCGCCACTCGATCAAGAAATTCTGCCCTTTCCCCAACGCTGTTTGGAATGTTCTTAAAACAAGGCAGGAGGTTGGCCCGGCTCGAATACAGCACGGCAAGATTTTTCTCGATGCCGTCATCCTTATCCAGAAGTTGATAGGGCAAAGCGTATTCACTTCTCAGATTGTCATCCGTATTGAATAAGACTCGCTGCGAACCTAATTTTTTCCACAGCAATTCGTCCAGTGACTGAGGTGTCAAAACAAGCATGGAGAGAAGATCTGGCACAGATATAATTCGGCAGTATTGAAGTTTTGCCGAGAGGGCTGCTTCGCCCATTGCAGCCTTGATACCTCTCATATCAAGTTTGGCCTCCTCAGCTATTTCCTCTATCGGCTGGTCTTGATGCTTCCTGTCACTTGTTTCAGATTTAACTGCAACAATCAAAATCTCGCCTGAGCCGTGCGGATGAAAAACATAGGTTGAAGGAAAGGCGCTTTGAATGGTGTTCAGCAAAACAAGCAGCATCTTTTCGTCGATTGCATAAAGCTGCAACCACTGACAGAAAACACCACCTTTGTTAAGGCGCGAAAAAGCAAGCTGAAAGAACTCTTTCGTGTAAAGATCCGCAGCTCCATTCACCCAGGGCTCAGCAGGCTGAGAGACGATTAAGTCATATGTTTCGGGTCCAAACGCAAGTTGGCTGCGCGCATCGCAAATGAGTTTGCGAATATCGGCTCGCTCCTTATTTTTCTGCTGAGGAAGAAAGAATCGACTGGCTTCGAAGACTGCCTTTTCGATCTCGGCCACCGTCAAGCTCGCAATATTTTTCTGTTCGGCAATAGCACCATATGTGATACCACTACCGCATCCGATCACCAGACAATTTTTTTTCTCTTTTGACGACAAAACGTAAGGAAGGCAAGCAAGCAAGATCTGAGTTGTGTAATCGCTGGTCGGCGCCGGACGAGCGAGATTGAGGGGTATGGCAGCTTCCGCCTTTCCATCGTTCTTCAAAACTCTAACATTGTGCTTTGGAAAGTCCTGTACGGTCACCGTGGTGTTTAATCCTTCTCGGTAGAAAACGATCGGGGAATTTTTTCTCGCTTCAGCCAATGATGCAAGCTCACTTTTTTCACCCCCGCTGACCGGGGTTAAGCCCAACCCTTGCGAAAGCATGAACTTATCTGCATGCGGCGAATAGACTACTGCAAGTAATCCTATGATGGCAGAGCAGCTCAAAAAAGCAACGCCGCTAATTTTTGCTTTCTTTGGTTCCACCATAATTTGAAATGCCGCTGCCAATGCTGCGATGAACAAACACACCGCAGCAACAACGATCAAACTTGTAAGCAATCCGCTTTCGAATTTCTCGCTCAAACCGGGAATCAAGAACAAACCCGCACCAAGAGATCCAACCACGCATCCCAGAGTACTGGCGACATACAGCCATCCAGCTCTGGTTGTTTTCGAGTAAACTTCTTTCAGACTGCCTGCCAAAATCATGGGAAAAACAGCGCTGACAAAAAAGACTGGGATAACCACAAAAAGCATGCACACCATCGCCCGCGCAATGACAAAACTGTTCAGCGTCGAAACGTTTTGCAGACCCGCAGCGTTCTGGGAAAAATGATAAACCATCTCCGGCATGTAATTCAACAAACAGGCTTCGGTAAAAATCACAACTGCCGCACCGGAGGCAAAAAGCGCGACGCCGGTTTTGGCGTCGGCAATGTTTTTGGCCGATAGGCCGACCATCTGTGCCGACCAGTAGATGCCCAGCAGTGCTCCCACAAGCACTGTTGCGACGCTGTAAGTAGACGAACCGACAACCAGAGTAAAGAGTCTGGTCAGAGTCACTTCCAGGGCAAGCGTAGCTGCCGCGGAAAGAAAAACGAGAGCACAGTCAATTTGCGGCACCACCGTATCCGGTGCTTTAGACGCGGCAATTTCGATCGAATTGCGAGGGCAGATCAGTTTGACGGCCGCAAAGGACAGTACTAATGCCGTCACTCCACTGACAATGTTCACCCCTCCGGAAACTCCCAGAGACAGAGACAGTCCACCTGTCGGAATCAAAAGGAAGGCACCGCCGGCGGCGCCGACTACAGCACCTAGCAAATTTGCAGTATAAAGCGACACAATCGCCGAATCGAGATCGAGAGCAATTCTTTCTGCGGCGGCAACAGCAGCAGGCCAGGTCGCGCCCATGAATAATGACGGCAGAAGAGCAATTAAAAATGCCAGTGCCAGACGGGTCGATTCGTCGCCCAGACAGGACATCTGGAAAAGCACGCCGCCTGAGAACACAAAAGCATAAGCAAAAGCGCAGGCACAAGTAAGGACTTCCAGCATGGCAAAGAAACGCAGCGGATTGAGGGCGCCAAGCGGCCCGCCTCCTCTGGTCAAGAGTGCATTACCAAGCAGTGCTCCGGCACCCAATCCGGCCATCACGCCGGCATAGACAACGGCGCTGGCCGGCGTCGTCGCCCCGACCAGCCGCAAAAGTTCGCGCTGCCAGACGCTTTGAGCAATAAGAGCGGCGCCGCCGGAAAGCGCAACACTCAAAAGCAGCGCGACCTCAATTGTTTTTCGCCCCGAACCCGGCATACTCTTCTAGTTTCCCTTCCTTTCTCTTCTTTCGCCGCAGGTCCTGGCTCTTTCAGCAGAGCTACACCTGATTATGCCAGTGATGGGCTCTTTCGGGCGCCTATTCAACCGCGTATATAACTTAGTTATATAAATTACTCATGACATTCAATAAGAGTTAGAATCAAAAGTTAAGCATCCGGTACTAGCCTGTTTTGTCGCCGCTTTCATGAGGCCGCAACGAGATGATTATCATCTCCATCACCTTGCATAATTTCATGAGCTACGCCGAAGCCACGCTCGACTTGACGACGGTGCCTGTGGCCTGCCTTTCCGGGCTGAACGGCGCCGGCAAGTCGGCAATTCTCGATGCGGTAACCTGGGCGCTGTGGGAATCGGCGCGAGCGCCCTCCGACGAGCTGATGCGCATCGGCGAGAAAGAAACATGGGTGGACCTGACATTTTTACACGAAAATCGCACTTATCGCGTCAGGCGGCAGCGCATCAAAGGCGGCGGCAAATCCGGCGGAAAAACAACTGCCAAGGGCACGCTCGAATTTCAAATATTGGCCTCCGGTGAGGCAGAAAAGGAAGCAAGCGCAGAAGAAACGGAAAGCGGCAAAAACGGTCACGGAAACAGTCACGGCAGCGCGCAGGCGGAAGCGCTGGCACACGAGCAAGGTCAAAGACATCTCAACGCCACCCTTACAAAAGACCTGCCGCGCGAGAGGGACGTCTGGCGCAGTTTGACAGGCAACAGCATGAAAGACACACAAAAACACATTTGCGAATTGCTGCGCATGGACTACGACACTTTCATAAACAGCGCATACCTGCGCCAGGGCAAAGCCGATGAGTTTACAATGCGGGCCGCGTCCGACCGCAAGCAGGTTCTGGGCGAAATTCTGGGCTTGTCCTATTTTGAAAAATTGAAGGACCAGGCTCGCGATCATGCGCGCACATTGAAGGTGAAAAGGGAAGCCATGGAGATGACTCTCTCGCGCCTGCCCGCCTGTGAGTCCGAACTCGAGCAGGCTGACTCAGACCTGATCGCCGCCAGATCTGAGCTGACGCGCTTGAGCGAGAAATTAAACGCCCAGGAAGAGGCGGCAAAACTTCTCAGCGATCAAATTCAGTCGCTTATGCTCAACAAGCAAAAGATGGAGTCGACAGCGTCGCAGATTGAAGAACTAAACTCATTGCTGGTCGGGCTAGAAGAGAAGACCGCCAGACTCTCCGGAAAGCTGGACATGATAGCCAGTCTTGCCTCTGAGTCACCGGCGATTGAAGAGAAAGCAACAAAATACGAAAAGTTGCGCTCCGCCATTGAGGAGATGGAGCGTAAAGCTCTGATTCAGCAGGAATTGACGACCAGGCGGATGGACTTGCAGTCGACACTTGCCACATTGAGAAGCCGCCTGGAGCTGCAAGTCGAAAACGTCGAAAGCCGGCTTAAGGAGCTGGAGAAAAAGCACAAGAAATTGAGTGCGGAAACTGAGGATTGGAACAAAGTACAAAAACAGTTTGAAGAATTTCGCGAGCTTTCTCAAAAGGAAGCAGAACAGTCGAAGAATCAAGAAGCTCACACCCGGCTGACTGAGCGCGCTGCCGAATTGAGCGTGCAAGTGACTGAAGAGAAAATCCGGCTGGAGGCTAAAGTCTCGCAGAAAGAATTGCAACAGACAGAATTGGCGTCCATTCTCACCAGCAAAGAAAGTCTGGATGAACAGCACCAGTCGATCGAGAAAGAATCACATCATCTCGATGCTCTGGAGGCGGAATTCGAAATAGTCGAACAGCGCGGTCTGGAAATCAAGTCTGAAATCGAAGGGCTGGAAGCTCATGTTTCCACCCTGTCCGGGCGCCAGAAGGAAAATCTCGAAAAAATCAAAGAGCTGGAAGAGCATGTGCACAGCTCAGTCTGCCCGTTGTGCTGTGCTCCAATCGTCGATCGCAAAGCTGTTATAACTCGCTATTTGAAGCAAAACGATGATCTCGATAGTGAGATTGCCGAGACTAAAAACCGCAAGAGCAAGCTCGAATCAGAACGCGCCGATTTGCGACGCAAGTATTCGGAATTGAAGAAGCAGCTGGAAAATCGCAAAGAATTGGATAAGCGCATCGGTCAACTGAATGAACGAAGAACGGCTGTCGAAAGGGCTGAAGAAAACTTCCAGGCTGTCAAAAACGAGCTTGCGCTGTTCAAAAAACAATGGCAAGACAGTGACTATGCTCAGGTGGAAAGAGAGTCTTTGATAGCTGTAAAAGCGGAGATTCATAAGCTGGATTTCGACCCGATTTCTTATTCCAGTTTGAAGGGCCAGGTGCGAGCGCAGCGGCACATTGAGTCCCGATACAATCAGATGAAACGCGACCGGGCGGACCTCAAAGAATTGGAAATTGAGCTGCCTCACAGGCAAGATGAATTTACGAAACTGACTGCCGACCTTAAGGGCGAAACCTACGGGCAAGAAGCGCGAGAGGCTCTCAAAGAAGTCAAAGAAAAACTGGACGAACTCAAGTACAATCGGCAAGAGCACTTGTGTATGCGTGAGGAATTGGAGGCGCTTGCTCCAGCGCTGGAGCAAGTCAGGGAGTTAAAACGCGCGCTGGAGGAAAAGCCGCTTCTGAAGGAGAATCTCGACGAGTGCTTGAGTTTGAAAGCTGGCAAACAAGCCCAGCTGAAAGAGTTAAAAGCCGCTTTGACTGCGTTTCAAGAGCAAGTGGAAAAATTGCCTGAACGCGTCGAAGCACTGGAGGCTTTAAAGCCGGAATTGGAAGCTCTGCGCAAAGACAAAGAGCAAGTGTCCAACCGCTCAGCCATCTGCCAGGCGCGTTTGGACACTCTAAATAATGAAATCGCACAGATGAAAGATCGCCGCCGCGAACTCAAAGACCTCGATGCAGACATCGAAGATTATCTCTTTCTCTCTGAATCTTTCGGACGAAAAGGCATTCAGGCGGTCATTATCGAAAATGCAGTGCCGGAAATAGAGAGCGATGCAAACAGAATATTGTCGAGACTGTCCGATAACCGAATGCACGTAGCGCTGATTACCCAGCAAAAAACCAAGGCCGGCTCAATGGTTGAGACTCTGGATTTGATGATCGCCGACGAAGTGGGCACCCGCAGCTATGAACTCTATAGCGGCGGCGAAGCATTTAAGGTAAATTTCGCCGTCCGTGTCGCCCTGTCCAGACTGCTCGCCCGGCGCTCAGGCGCCAAGCTGGAGACCCTGATTATCGATGAGGGTTTTGGCTCCCAGGATGAGGTCAGCCGCGACCGTCTGGTAAAAGCGATTCGCTCCATTCAAAACGACTTCGCCAGAATCCTCGTGATCACGCACATGAGCGACATTAAGGAGATGTTTCCCGCTCACATTCAAGTGACCAAACAGAATGGGACCTCGAAATTACAGCTAATGTCATAATCAAAACCTACAGGGCATATAGAAAAAGGCTACCTATAGAAGAGTCTTATGCAGCAATCCCAACCACCTAGCAAGACCGGCAACCGTCTCAGACTGGATATCCAAAGCCAGTTGCCGCCTTATCACATGATCGATCTTGCCTATACCGAGTCGAAAACGCGGCGCGGCTGCCTGGTCGAGATCCCGTGGAGAACCAAGAAGCCAGGTCAGATGTTCACCCTCACTTGCCAATGGGAAGATGGCGCGGAGTTGCCGGTCTGGTCACTGTATGAACAGTCAGGCGAAGACTCCAAATTACACTGGAGCAAGCCTTTTGGGTCAGCCGACCTGCAACTTTTGTATGACATGGCAGCAATGTCTGCGGTCGATACCGACGGTGCCAAAATTCCTGACACTTTGAAAGCAAAAGATAGCCAAAAGATTGAAGTGACGCCGCCGTCGCAACCAGGCTATGCGGCGCCTCCAGCTGGTTATGCCCCGCAAGGGCCCGCGCCTGGCGGAACAGATTTTACTCAGGGCGCGATACCTGCGTATCAGAACCCGTACGGTGGATATCCTCCGCCCGGTTATGCGATGCCGCAACAAATGTATCCGCCGCCGATGCCGGGTTATCCGCCCATGCCCGGCTATCCGCAGATGCCGCAACAGATGTATCCCGGAATGCCCGGCATGATGCCGGGTATGCCCGGAATGCCAGGCGATCCGAATGCCTGGATGCAGCAAGGAATGGCACAGGGAATGGCTCCCGGTATGATGCCTGCAATGGCAGCCGGTGTGGCTCCCGGCACGGCTCCACCTCAGCCAGCGCCTCCGCCCCAACAACCTCAGGCACAGACAGCGATCACACCTCTGGTGGGCGGAAGCGGGTCCTTCAAGCGCATCGACATGAGCCTTATCTCCAAGACCCAGACGCTTGACATAGGAACGTTGCTCCTCAACGCTCACTTGATCAAACAAAACACTCTGGAAGCAGCGCTGAAAATTCAGGGCATGGTGGATGACGGTAAATTAGATCCAGAAATCGCTCCGGCGGCTCTCGAGCGATTCCATGGCGAAGGCTCGAAAATCGATAATTATTTGACAGGTGATGTGCTCGAGAAAATGCGCGACAAGGCAAAACAGGCACCGGCAGCGCCACCATCAAGACCGGCAGAGCCTACTGCCAGCGCGCCTCAATCTGGAGCTGTCGCAGCTGCCGAAGGCGACAAACAGGCAGCTCCTGTCAAGAAAGGTCAGAAGTCTCCGGAGGAAATCCAAAAGATCCGCAACGCTTTCGATTTGCTCAAACAAGCTGGAATTATCTCGGACACCGATATCCAAACAGCGCAAACAGTACTGAGAAAACACGGCGGAGATATTGTTGAAATTCTCGTTTCGGCAGGCAAATTCGACAGGAATACATTTGAGGCAGCCCATATCGTAAGACCGCTTATTGACGCCACTTTGATGAAGCTGGAACAAGCAATCATCGTGCTCAATTATTGCTGCCGCAGCCGCGTTGACTTCGATACGGCAATCGATGAAATGGGTTGGCAAAACCCGCGCAAGCTCCGAACCGATTTGAATTTGGAAAAATAGAAAATGCGACAGCGCTCGCCGACACGACGCGACCGTGGTTCCTTCACTCCATTTTCATCGCGAAAACACCTGTATCTTAAATTCAGGTGGTTAATTAGTGCGTTTTTCGTGAAATCAAAGCGAAGTTCAATACGGTTTCAGTTTTACACCAAACATCGAAAAGAGCATTACGATCGAGAAGAGCAGCGTAATTGCATTACCAAGGGTGAAGGAAAAGACCAGCCATTTGCCCCACTTTCTACCGAGACCTGCCAGTCCAAAAAGAATGAGAGCCATGAAAGCAATTTCACTCGGGAAAAGATAACGTCCTTGAGGTCCTCCCAAATTTTGCACCGCAGCATACAAAAGTCCCGCCCCGCTCATTGCGATGGAAAAGCAGAGACTGAGCCAGGCAGCTTGTTCTTTCACCAGATCTTCCTGACCATCCTCAGGTCGTCTAAAAAACACAATTGGCAGCCTTTTTTCTTTCATCGTCTGTGAAACTTGTGTGAAAGTGCCGGACAATGAGATCACAATCGACAATAAGTATCCAATGTAGAAAACGGCTGGCAGATAGTGTTTTTGATATCCGTAGACGCCCCAAAAACTGCAAAATAGTTGTTGCCACCAGACCTTTTGTTTCAAAACAGACATCAAACTCTGCGATTCGATCGAGCGATTGAAAGTCTTTGCCCAACTCTCTTTCATTGTCCTTACACCCGACCAATCGCCGCCGAAAACAGAGGCATTGCGAGCAAACCAGGGAAGAGTCAATATGAAGACGACGGCAAATGTAAGACCTAATCGCATTGCGGTCTCAAGCAGGTTCATTCGATAAATCCAACAGGCCGCCGCAATTGCAAAAAAGAAAACCGGCACGACCGCGAGCGCTGAGTATTTGCTCAAGGCAATGCCCGCGCATAAGACGCCGGCCCAGGCGGCATAGCGAAGGCGCGGCCCGCGAAATATTGCGGTCAAGGCCAAAAGAAGCAATAGTGAAGCCAGTGCGCAGGCGGTCGAATCGCTATTGCAATAGGCATTGACAAAAACAAATTGAGGATGAATCGCCACTGTAAGAGGCAAAATCACCTGCAACCATTGACAGGAGTGGCGGGCAAAGAGCATGGCGCCAATTTTGAAAGCGGCAAAAACAGTGACCAGCCCGCCCAAAATGCTGCCTGCGCGTTCGGATAAGGAAATATCAACAACTGGAATCAGATGCGAGAAAAACGCGTGAGGAAGATAAGCGAAAGGCGGCAGAGAACCGTACACCGCAGACGGACCGCCGGCAATTACCTGCTCGGCATTGGGCGCGCAAAGTCTTTCGCTCAGAAATTTCGTCACCCAGAAGTGTGCAAACTCATCGGGAGCTTCTACCATAGGGACAATGAAAAGAAAGGGCACGCGCACGACAAGCGCAATCAGAAGCAACAATAAAACAATCTGTTTTTTCATAGCTTTCACAGCGAAAGGCCGCCGCGCATCTCTTCGCCCATCAAGATCAGATCGGCGAGCTCACGCATCGGCTCGACATAACGCGAATAAGCCTCTTCCACATGCAGGCTGTATTTGATCGTCTCCAGCGTGGAGCGACCGCGCTCCACGTCTCGGCGCAAACGCCGCGCCATGCGCTGATCGATTGGGGTATCTATAAAGATGCGCAAAGTGGCGATGTCGTTGAGCGGGCTGTGAAAGGAATAGATGCCTTCAATTATTACGATGGAGTTTTTCGGAGCCGGCACAAGTTGCGTACCGACTCGCTTGCCGCTTCGCATTTCATAGACGGGAATCATTATGTCTTCCCCGTCGGCAAGTTTTATGCAGGCATCGGCGCAGCCTTCCAGATCGACGGCGTCCGGATGATCGAAATCGAAAGTTCCGTCTTCCTTGGGTGAAAGATCGTCAATATCCTTGTAGAAGCTGTCCGTGGCAAGCACCGCCGCGCCGACAAATTTGCGCGCCAGGGTCGACTTGCCCGAACCCGAGCCTCCACAGATGGCAATTATTTGAGCGGGACGACGGCGCATTGAATATTGTTTCCAAATAGCAGTACTTACTCTAAAACTTCCGGCATAAATAAGATGGAGCTACCCGACAACCAGTTAACAAGTAGGTCGGTTTAGATTTCTTATAAAATGTAGCGATCTTGCCGGGCAAATTCATTAATAGATACGACAACCGGTCAGGTAAGCTATGCTGATTATGCGGAGAGCAATTGGAATTCCATACTTCAACCGAATTTTCGATAGAAAATTGAGTCTATTCCGGCGCCTGGTACTCCGACCATTAAATGACTGAAGACAAACTCATACAGAGCCTGGACGCTGCTATCTGGGAGGCGGAGCTCGCCCCCTTTCGCTTCACCTTTGTAAACACGCCTGCAGAAAAGCTTCTCGGCTACACGGCCGAGGAAATTCTTGAAGGCAAAACAAAATTTATCAACCCGGCCCTTGAGCGCGCCCTTGCTCAAGGTGCCGACATCGACGCCCAATGGTATGCGGTGAGCGGCGCCGCCGAAGTATATGAGTGGGTGAAACCCACAGGCGAAAAGATTTTCCTCAAAGACGTGATCAGCATTGAAAAACCTAAAAAGGGTAAAACGCATTTATTCGGCATCACCATCGATCTAAGCGAGCTGGTTCAGCAGGAGCGCGCCCAGAGAGCCGAACAGCAAATCATTTTCGACAGTGTCCCGGCCATGATCTGGTACAAAGACCGGCACAATATCATCCTGCGCGCCAACAAGCCGGCCGCCGAATCGATGGGCTATACGGTTAAAACCATCGTCGGCAAATCGACCTACGACCTTTATCCTGAAGATGCTGAAAAGTATTATCAAGACGACCTTTCCGTCATCAATTCCGGCAAGGCGAAATTTGGGATCATGGACCGATATGTAAATTCGGCAGGCCAAATTCTGTGGCTGCAAACCGACAAGATACCGCTCAGGGACAAAGCCGGAAATATCCAGGGCGTTATGGTTTTCAGCCAGGATGTAACCGACAGGAAAAGAGCCGAAGATCATTTGCTTGCCGCGCACTCAGATCTGGAATATAAAGTCGAAGAGCGCACTCGCGAACTGGGCGAAGCCAATATCTTTTTCAAATTATCGAATGAACTTTTCTGCATTGCCGGTTTTGACGGTTATTTCAAACAGCTCAATCCGGAATGGACCAAAATTCTCGGCTATTCCAACGAGGAGTTGAAAGCACGTCCCTATCTGGATTTCATTCATCCTGAAGATCACGAGCCGACGCTCGGTCAAGCGCAACTCTCGATGGAAGGAAAACATATACACTTTTTCGAGAATCGCTATATAGCCAAAGACGGTAGTATCAAATGGCTGATGTGGAGCGCCACTTCAGACATGGAGAAATGTCTGATTTATGCGGTTGCTCACGATATCACCCAAAGGCGCCAGACAGAAGCACAACTGGAAGACGTGAGCGCGCGCATCAATAATGTCGCCCGGCATTTGCCCGGCGTCATCTACCAATTCAAGCGAAAACATGCAGACGGCAGCTACCACTTCCCCTACGTCAGCGAGAGTTGCCGGCAGCTTCTCGGTTATGAGCGCCACGAAATCGAGAACGATTCCAATCTGGCTTTCATTGACATTCACCCGGATGACCGGGGGCCGCTCAACCAGTCCATTGAAGATTCGGCTAAGACAATGTCGGTTTTCAAATTTGAATTTCGCGTCGTAAAGGGCACCTCGATGAAGATCTTGCGGGCCACATCGACACCTGAGGCGCTGGAAGGAGGTGATATTCTCTGGAGCGGACTTTTGATGGACATCACCGACTTGAAAATAGCTGAGGGAAAAGTCAAACAACTGAATGACGATCTCGCGCAACGCGTCAGCATTCTTGCAGCCGTCAACCAGGAATTGGAAATACTGACCCACAAATTAGAACTCGCTTACGATGAAGCCCTGGAAGCCTCAAAACTGAAATCAGAATTCGTCGCTAATATTTCTCACGAGGTGCGCACACCCATCTCTGCCGTCTTAGGCATGACCGAATTGCTTATGGACACAGCTCTTTCTTCTGAGCAGGGCAGTTTTGTCAAAATCGTAAACGAGTCAGCGCAATCGCTTCTCACCATCATCAACGACATCCTCGACTTCTCCAAGATGGAAGCAGGACGTATAGAGTTGGAAGTTATTGATTTGAATATCCGCTCCATCGTCGAAGGCTGTGCCGATTGGCTGGCCTCCTCGGCCAGGCGCCGGCGTCTGGCTCTTATGACTTACAGCGATCCGTCCATTCCGCAATTCGTCAAAGGCGATCCGGTGCGCCTGCGTCAGGTGCTCCTCAATCTGGCCAGCAACGCAATCAAATTCACCGAAAGTGGTGAAGTCCTGGTAAAAGCGACCAAGTTCAGAGAAACCGAAGAACGCGTCGTCATTCTCTTTCAAGTGACGGACACTGGCATCGGTCTGTCGGAAGCGGCCCGGAAAAGACTGTTTCAACCATTCGCGCAGGCGGATGGCTCCACGACACGCAAGTACGGCGGCACGGGGCTCGGACTGTCGATCAGCAAACGCCTCGTGGAAATGATGGGCGGAGAAATCGGCGTCTCCAGCGAAGAGAAAAAAGGCTCCACGTTCTGGTTTACGGTTCCCCTTGAGAGAGAAAAATGGCCGGCTGAGCCGGATATGAAGGCAGAACAATTGCAAGTTGTGGTGCCTTTCGACGTGCTCGTGGTCGACCACTCCACCGCATCGCGCACTATCATTTCTTCCTATCTCAGAAGTGCCGGAATTAAGGTGACGGAAGCCGCCAGTCCGGAAGAAGCGTTGAGGTTTCTCTCGACAGCGCCCAGCGATCAAAATGGGCGCCGCTTCACCGTCACCATTGTCGATGCGTCGCCGGACAGTTTTGAAGGATTCGCTCTTTGCAGGAGGCTTTGCAGTGAATTTGTCGAGACGGCAGGTCGCATTGTATTGGTGGCATCGTTCGACGAAAAGGAAAGAATGGAAAAGGCGGTCGATGAAGGTGTGGCCGCCTGCCTGGTAAAACCACTGCGCCGCGCCCATTTGCTCGAAGTAGTTTTGAAGCCGGGATTCCGCGGTCAGGAAATTCTTTCCATGCCGGAGGCTGGGGAAGCTGGTCTCGATAGCGCGCTCGACGATCTCTCCTTTCAAGGCGGTCCCGCCTTCGCTAACGTCGAACAAAACAAAGACAGCAAATGGAAAGTCTTGCTGGCCGAAGACAATCCTGTTTTGCAGCAACTAGCCGAAAGGCAGCTCAGAAAATTCGGGCTGGATGTCGTCACTGTCGCCAACGGGCATGAAGCAGTCAGCCAATTCAAGAATCAAAATACCACTCGCTTCGATGCGATTTTCATGGACTGCCAGATGCCCGAAATGGACGGCTATGAGGCCACGGTAGCTATTCGGAGCCTGGAAGAAACAGAAGGCGGTCGAGTGCCGATAGTGGCGATGACGGCCGGCGCCATGCCCTCCGATCGCGAGCGCTGCATCCGTTCTGGAATGGACGATTATTTGAGCAAACCGGTCGGTCAAGATCAATTGAGGCGGGTGATTGCCTCCTGGATACCTCTGGCAATCAATAGAGGCACAATAAAAACATCGGCAGCTGCGGAGCACTTAGAAATGTCAACAGGCGAGGGTCCCCGAGTGAGCGCCAGGGAAGGGGAAGACGGAAAAACCGAGAAAACCAAGAATGAAGATTTGCCAATCAATCTCAATGAGTTGAGAAAACTTTATGGAGACGAAGACCTTCACGACATTCTCAAGATGTTCTTGAGCGAGGCGGCAGAACTCTTGACATTGCTGCGCGAACACATAGATTTGCGCTCAGACAGAGAATTGGCGGGAACCGCCCACCAGCTCAAAGGCCTGGCGGCAGTTTTATGCGCGGACAATCTCACCAGGTTGAGCCTGGAAATCGAACAGTCCGCCAAGCGTTCTGCTTGGGAACCAGCAGAAGTGACACTGGGCTCCATCAATGACGAATTCAAGAAAGTAAAGTACTTCGTAACTGATTACCTGAAGGCAGCTCCGTAGGGGCGATGCACGGCATCGCTTCCACAGCGGCTATACAACCGGACATCGACTGGCCTGCAAAGTATGCCGATCGACTATGTGCGGCTCTTCTAAAATTGGTGGCCGCCAAAGCTTCATAAGTGGCTCGCTTCATGCCTCTTCTAATATAATTGTGGCGGTCAGAAGGGGCACATCTTGAGCCCTTGTAAGGAGCGGACGCTCCTTTTCATGGCTGGCTCCACAGATGGTGTCATAGTGCTGAGAATCCTAACGATCGTTCTTGTCCTGCTTGTCCTGGCTACTCCGATAACCGGTTGGTGGCTATGCCAGCGCGCACTGCCCGTCACCGACGGCGTCGTCACCCTGGAGCCCTTGATGCACAGCGCACAAATCAGATTTGACGACCGCGGCATACCCTACATCGAAGCGTCATCAGACCGAGATCTGTGGCTGGTCGAAGGCTATGTTCACGCCTCAGATCGCATTTTCCAGATGGACATGCTGAGACGGGCCGCCCGCGGGCAGATGTCGGAAGTCTTTGGCGACCAATGCTTGATAGACGACAAGCTCATGCGCACTGTCGGCATCTCTCACCTGGCAGATGCCGAATTGAAAAAACTCTCGCAAGACGTGCGCGCTTATCTCGATGCTTATGCCATGGGCATCAACGAGTACCTGAGGCGCAATGTGAAAACACTGCCCCTGGAATTCGCTACCCTGGCATACAGACCGGCACCATGGAAACCGGTAGATACTCTGTGCATACTCAAGTATCTGCAATTCGAGGCTGATGAATCATGGCGTCTGGATGATCTGCGCCAGCGTATTCTCGACAAACAGGGCACCAAGATCGCCTCTGAAATTTTTGAAGAGCAATTGCGCTCTGCCATTGAACAACCGCCCGCACCCATTGCCCCGCCGACTGAAGCGCCACCGCCGGCTGTCACTCCGGCAGAATTACCGCGTGCACCGGCAGCGGATTCGGCTGCCACTCGCGAAGCTGCAGGCGGTGCTGACAGCACAGCGAAAACGGCGGGCCCCGGTTTGCGCCCCTCCAGCCCCTCTAATCAGTTAGCACCAAAAGTTTCTCCGCCAAAGCCGAACACGCCGTCGCGTCCAACCTCTCCAACCGGATTTGTTCCATCGCTTGATTCATACAGGAAGGCGATGTCCAGCATCGATCCACGCATCGGCAGCAACGCCTTTGCCATCGCCGGTGCATTGTCCGATACCAGAGGAGGCCTGCTTGCCTGCGATAAGCATGCATTCTTTACAGTGCCAGATCGTTATTATCAAATCTCACTTGCCTCTCCATCCACGCATCTGGCAGGCGCCACTATCCCTGGAGTGCCGGGAATTCTTGCCGGTCGCAATGAATTTGTTTCTTTCGGTTCTGCAAATCTAAAAGCCGATACTCAAGATCTGATTTTGGAAGAATTCTCCACGCAGTTTCCCAACAAATATAGAACCGCCGACGGCTGGCAGAACGTCACCGAATCAATTGAAGCGATTCCGGTGCGCTTGAAGAAAGACCTCTTGCACAAGGTTTTGCTCACCAAACATGGCCCGATTCTGACTCGCAATGAATCATCCGGCGTAGCTCTCAATTGGACGGGTTCTCGACCATCTAAGCCCTTGATCGAAGCGATCTGGAAAATGAACAAAGCCAGGGATCTGGCTTCCTTTTCCCTGGCGCTGGATGACTATCAAGGTAATCCCCAGACCTTTGTCTTCGCCGACAAGAAAGGGGGCGCCGGCTATAAAGTTGCCGGCGCCGTTCCTGACCGTCGGCGTTTTGGCGGTGGCAGTGTGATGGTGCCCGGCTGGCTGGTCAGGCAGGATCCCCCATTGATGAAACCGGCGGAATTGCCGCAAGAAATCTTTAGTAAAGAAGGTTTTGTCATTGCCGGAGAGCAACGCATTCCCGGACACCCAAGCATCGGCAGCCCTTACAATACGATGCGCATCAGGCAAATTTTGTCTTCTTACAAGCGCAGTGGACAGCGGGCGGGCTTGCCGGAATTGGGTCTTTTGCAAAGCGATCAAACTGCGCCACTTTTAGAGCTGGTCAAATCAGAGCTGAAACGGGCCACCGATAAAACCGAATTGATCGACAAAACCCAGCTGACCGCACTCGAACAATTGAAAAATTGGGACGGTCAGGTAGGTGCAGGCAGTGTTCCTGCTGCAATTTACGAGAGTTTTGTAAGCACGCTGGCACACCGGCTACTCGAGCCCAAATTGGGCGCCGATGCCACCGTGGAATATTTGGAGCGCTGGCCGCGCTCAACAGTTTTTGTCGAGCGCGCTTTGCGCGGACATCCGAATCTATGGCTGCCTCCTGGTGAGCGCAGCTATGATGCATTTTTGATCACCACATTCGGTATGGCGCTTAAAGGCGTTCGTGTCTCGGCAGAAAAGGAAGACGCAAAAACAGTCGCGTGGGGCACGTTGCACAAAGCGACATTCCGTCATCCTATCGTCAAGTATGTCGCCAGCCTGGAAAAATTGGCACCATTTCTTGACGTCGGACCTTCCGCTGTGGGCGGCGATCAGGACACCGTCAACGCGTGCAACATCAAAGCGTCGAAAGATGCCTGGAATTTCGCGTCTTCGATAGGACCGACTCTGCGCGTGCTTCTGGACATGTCTGACGACGAAAAGATATACGTCAATCTGGCCCTGGGCGAATCGGGACAATTGATCTCGGCCAACCGAGCCGACCAGCTCAAGGCCTGGCTGGGCTTTGAACCACATGCGGTGGCATTCTCGAGCAAACAACTGGAAAAACAAGCGCTACACAAGCTGATTTTGACAAATCAGTAAAACAGGGGGAGAAAGACAGTGCCCGCCAAAGACAGGACAGCAACAAAGGATGCAAAAGCAGTGAGTGCTGAATCGAAGACAGATCGCATACTGGTGGCCGATGAGATCAGCCAGGAAGGCATCGACGTTATGTCCGTCGCACTGTCGGTCGACTACTTGCCGAAGATCACTGCCGAGGAATTGCTGAAAGTCATCCCCGATTATCAGGGTTTGTTGGTCCGCAGCAGGACAGTCGTGACGCCTGAGGTGATCAAGGCAGGCAAAAATTTGAAAGTAATAGGCCGGGCCGGAGTCGGCGTCGACAATATTGATATCGGCGCCGCCACAGAAGCCGGCGTTCTTGTCGTCAATTCGCCGGAAGGCAACACCGCATCCGCTGCAGAACACACCGTCGCCTTGATGATGGCCCTGGCGCGAAATGTAGCTCCTGCCGATCGCTCAATGAAAGACGGCAAATGGGAGCGCAGCAAATTCGTCGGCACCGAATTGTTCAACAAAACACTGGGCGTCGTCGGGCTGGGCAAAGTCGGGCAACGAGTTGCCCAAACGGCGCAAGCGCTGGGCATGAAAGTGATTGTCTACGACCCCCTGGTAAGCCAGGATCGGGCCACGCAATTGCACATGCAAAGCGTCTCTTTGGAAGAAATTTGGCGCCGCGCTGATTTCATCACCCTTCACACACCTAAGACGCGCGAGACCACCAACTTGATCAGCGGCACCGTTCTTTCGCGAGTAAAGCCAGGCGTGCGCATCATCAATGCAGCTCGAGGCGGCATCATCGACGAACAGGCACTTGCCAAAGCAATTATAGACGGTCGCGTCGCCGGAGCCGCGCTCGATGTTTTCGACAACGAGCCGCCCACAGATTCTCCGCTGTACGCATTAGGCGACAAAGTGGTTTTGACACCGCACCTTGGCGCCTCCACAATCGAAGCGCAATTCAATGTGGCGATAGATCTGGCCGAGCAAATGCGCGATTATCTCACTACCGGTCTGGCCAAGAGTCCCGTCAATTTGCCTTTCATGCGACCCGAAATCCTCAAGAGCCTGGGACGCTTTGTCTGGCTTGCCGAGGCAATGGGCGCTATTGCCGGCGAGCTCAGTCAGGGCACAGTCAAAGAATTGGAAACAATCGCCTACGGCGGTCTGGCGACGAAAGACACCGCACCACTGACGGTGACGGCGCTGCGTGGCATGCTCTACTCAAAAATGGAAGGGGTTACATATGTCAACGCCTCTTTGATTGCCAGACAGCACGGCATTCAAGTAAGAGAAAGCAAGTTTGAGGAAACCAGCCAATTCGGCGACGAACTCTCGATCATTCTTTCGACCGAGACAGGCATCACCTCAATGTCCGGAACCATTCTCGCTCACGACGAGCCGATTATCACGAAAATAAACGACTACCCGATCAATCTCACTCCTGCGCGCTACATGCTTTTCACCATGCACCGCGATCAGCCGGGTATGGTTGCGAAAGTAGCAGGAATTCTTGGAAAATACGACATCAACATCAGCACTATGTCGGTTGCCAGAAAAGGCATACGCGAGGACGCCGTCATGGTGATGACGCTCGACGATCCGGTCGAGCACGAGTTGATTACCGAACTTATCGAAGTGGCGGGCATACACATGGCTCGCTTCGTATCGTTGATTCCGCAGAGCCGCCGATGAAGTTGTAGACGCCGTATTTCATAAATGAATTCATTAATGGTAAAGTCCAATCAAAAAAAATTGTCGGGCGCTGCCGCCCTTCTGATTCTTCAATCTGGACTCCTGCCTTTGTGCGCTCAGGCGCAGCTTTCCGAGTCTACGATCACTCCGATTCGATTGCCTGCAGGCATGACCAAACATCCCAGCCTGGAAAAAGACTCGAGCCTGGAAGCAATTTTAAAACCACAAGAATTGCCGACCACTCCTGTCGCTCCGATTTCGCTTTCCGGAGTAAAGATCCCCGGCGTCACTGCCAGTACGACCAACCTCCTGGGGATGAATCATTTCGTCGTTATCAACAACACCAATTTCGAGACGATGGGTGACGTCTACAGGGACAATCGCCTTAAAGGCAAACCAAATTTCGTCACCCTGGACAGCATTGTTCATCCTTACTTCGCAACCACAAACGGGCTGATGGCCGCCGTTATCGAAGAGCACGCCATTAGCGAGCTCAAGCAGATCTTGAGCGCCATGCTGAAGGCGTCGGTTGAAGATTACCGCAATTGCCAGGACGCGGAAATCAAAGACGATATTCAACGCAATCTGGCTTTCCTTATTGTCGCTTTGCGTTTGCTCGAGCCCTCAATCAAGCTGCCGGACATGGGCGGTGCCAGCGATCTTGCTGACAGAGAAATGAAAAATATCGAATCCGGTTTTAAAGCCAGATCACAAATTTTTGACCGCGAGGAAAATTTCGAAGCAATTGCTCCCTCAGGGTGGTTTGCAAAACGCGAAAAACTTTCTTGCTTCTACCGCTCAGCGCAGTGGATTTCCAGAATGGACTTCCCTCTCACTGACGTGACGGTGGACACGGAGACAGGCAGCGGCAACTTGTTTCGCCGATCTGTGCTGCTCTACAGAGCGTTAGACCGCGCCGCCTTCGCCGGAAAGCCGGCTTTCGAATCATGGCAAAGACTGATATCAGTCTGGGAACTCTTCGCCACCAGTTCGATCAGAAACAGGCAAAAGACGCTTCTCTATACAGACTTCAAAGCAGTGGTGCCGGGTGGACCGCAAGACCTAAAATCCACTCTCAACAACCTGGCCAGCCCGTTTTTCCGCGCCAAGCTATTGTTGTCCGTGCGCAAGCAAAAACCGGTCGGACTTGGTGCAACTTCGATTTTCGATCTGGCGGACTCGTCCGGCACAGGAGATCAGACAACATCATTTCGGTTGATGCCACTGATTGAAGATCCGGAAATGCCATGGCTTCGAGCCCGCGCCGGCAGCTATGCCGACGACGAAAAGGGCAGCGTCTGGTGCCCGCTTTCCTTGCTGATCTTGCACGCGCGAGGCGCGCAGGCCGCCACCAACATTCTATACAACGGTGTATCCACACTGCAGCCGGATTTGAATAAATTGATTCCGGAATTAGAGCGCCTGGTGGCAAAGCCAAAAGCAGGACAAGCCATAACAACTGTGTCGGAGCGCTCATGGCAGATATTGAGCGGGTATTTCAGACAATTCCCTGCCGAAGCTCAAGCACCGCTCAAAACTGACCTATGGATGTCTCGGCATCTCGAAAGCGCATTTGGCGGCTGGATCGACGCCCATCTGGCATTATCGGATTTAAGCGCGTACGCAGGACCGCCGTCAAACGAGACCGCGACTCAAGCGACATCGACCTCACCTGCAGCGGCAGCGGCTGATGGAAAAGGCATTGCTGCGCAGGACGGAAATACGACCGCGGCTGCCGACCTTAAGACCACTTTGCCGGCAAGTGAATCGACGGCAAAGCTTCCTGCCGGAGCGCCAATTGTAAAACCGGCAGCATACCATTATCTAGAACCAGTGCCGGCTGTTTTTCGAGCCATTGAAACCGACGCCAGGAATCTTCAAGAAAAACTCACAGCCCTTGGATATTTTCCTGCACGCTATGCTCAGCGCCTGAATGATTTCATGCGTTTGGCTCAGAGACTCGCGCAAATCGCAGACAAAGAAATCGCCGGGCAGCCGACAAGCCCGGTGGATTTCAAACTGCTTGCAGGCATCGACTTTGTTCTCGATCAAGTTTCCACTCCGCTGGCCGGATCGCTTAGCATCGTAGCGCCGACAGACGCTCCCACGCCGACTCTCAATATGCCCGCGCACTCGCTGGCCATGACACCGGGTGCGGCGATGGGGAGCGGCAGCAGCATTTTGAAGAGCGGCGCCAATGCTTTGACCAAAACCGCCAAAAGTATCATGACTGCCGCCTCCACCATCAGTGCCAAGCCGCAAACGGCCGGGTCGAGCGCGGCAGCCGCCAAACAACCTGTCCAGGACACCATTTACAAACGTCAACTCAAGGCTGCCAATCTTGTCCTGGGAAAACCGGGACTGGTGCTCATGCTCTGTCAGACTTCGCAAGGTGCGATGCTGGTGCGAGGTGGCGTCTATACATATTACGAGGTGAGCGGCACACCGATGCGCGCCGAGCATTTGAAGAGAAAATTGCAATATGATCTCCTGCGCCCGCCAATCTGGGCGCGAACTTTCGACGTGGTTCAAGAAGCCGCCGGCAAAGAACAGATGTTTCAGAAAACACAGTAGAGGAGAAAGAAATGAAGTCTCACCAAGTTGCCGAAGCAAGAAAAACGAGCAAACGGATGCGCTTTTCGCTTTCGATCCTCGCGGCTCTGCTCACTCTCGCTTTTGCTGCGGCTTTTATTGGCCGAGCAGACTACGCAGCGGCATACGCCGCCGATTCTTCGCAATCTTCAGATCCGTCGCAAACCAGCGATAAAGAGCCATTTAAGGTGAACAAGGCGCCACCGGATATGGTGGTCGATGAAAGAACAGAAATAGAAATGCTGCGCGACCTGGGCGACAGTCTAAAAAAACTCGACCATGCCGCCACAGAAACGGTCAAAGAAGTAAATCGCCACGCCCCTGCTCCTCTCGGAATGCAGGACATTGTCGAAGAACAGATTATGAATCCATTCGGCTACGATCCCTGGGATCCCGCTTTGAACGCGTCGTTGAGAAATGGACCATTGCTTCCGCCGCGAAAAAAATGGCTTGACTTTGATGTAAATCAGGTCGGGCAGGTGGCCTGTATCTTGCAGCATGAAGTTTCATCTTTGTGCCCGCCGGTTGCTCTCTCGACCACGGCAAGAGATACTTTCAAGGTCGAGTTGGGATTGATGACGGAAGCAAACGGCAGGATCCAAACCGCCAGCGATCGACTCAAGCAACTTGCTCAAGGTCCGACCTATGACAATGACAAAATCGGCAAGGCCGCTCACGACATTCGCACGTCTGCAAAAACTATTGAAGAATGCAGAAAACGCGCGGTAAAGGCGTTGTCCAAGAAATAAGATGAAGGTATCGGCCGGCCTCTGGCAGAACTCGAAGTTTCTATTGGCAATTTGCATCTTGTTGTATCTTGTTGTGCGCTTGCCGTGGGTTTTTACACTGCCTACAACGGAAGCACCAGATGAAGGCAATCACTTCTGGGTCTGCCAGTTTCTCACCACTCACTTGCGCTTACCATCAGGGCAAGAAGTTCTAGCCGCGGGCGGACCTGCCGAGTATGGCTCGCTTCCACAATTCGGATATTTGCCCAACGTTGTCATCTCGCTCTTTGGCAACGAAATGACCATGCCTGTGCTTTCCCGCACAGGCAGCGTTATTGCAGGGATTCCAACCCTGCTTGCCGCGTTTTTTACAGGCAAACTAATCTTTCCGACTTGCCAATTCAGAGCGCTGGCATTGCCACTTTTAGTGGTGCTTCACCCCCAGCTGGTTTTCACACAAAGTTATACCAACACAGATGCCACCACTGTATCTTTAGCGAGCGTTTGTATCTATCTTGTCGTGCGCGCCATCAAGAACGGACTGACAATGAAAGTTTCACTGATACTGGGTTTTCTCCTGGGATGGTTGGCCCTGTCCAAACACACCGGACTCTCCATTGTTCCGGCCATTGGCTTAGGCGTCATAGCGGCAACATTCGGACGAGGGGAAGCCGCTCAGTCGGCATTGAAAAAAATTGCAGCGGCCTTCAGCGTTTTCACCGCCACCTGTGGATGGTGGTTCGTCCGCAATTATTTCGAATTTTCAGGCGATGTCCTCGGCTCGCGCACGATGTATGAAACCTGGTCGAAAATCCTGCCGCGCAAGAACGGATTGATAGTGCATCCGTGGCCAGAGGTTCATCAATTAGGTTGGTGGCGTTTTGTCTTCTTCGATTTTTTCGGCTTGTTCGGATACATGAACAGGTATATCTACAGGCCCGCCTATGTAGCCTATTTGCTTTACGTTGTTTCGGCCTTAGCAGGCTGGATTGGTTTATTAAAACTCCAGAAAAAATCTTCCACTGGGCAGGGTTCAACGAAAGAACAAGCGTCAATTGACGACCCGCGTTTTAACAGTCTCGATAACGAAAGCTCAGATAAGCGATTGGAAAAAATGATCTGGCTTATCTTTCTTCTTTGCCCGTTGCTGAATCTTGCTGCCATGGTCACCGCCACCTTGCTCAGAATCACAGGACCTCACGGTCGCTATCTTTTTCCGTCCATCATTCCGATTGACGCGATTTTGATTGCCGGTTTCTTCAGACTGGGCGATAAATTCGGCACATGGGCCACCTTAAGCCTGCTTGCCTTGCATCTGGCGGTTACCGTCGGGTCATGGCTGGTTTTCTACCCGCCTCGCTAACTGCCGGGTAAAACCTGCTCCAACACGTCCCCCGAAACGCCCGACCCCCTTGTCGCACGGGGGCTGCAACAAAATTGAAACACCCATTAATTAGAGTTATCTAACACCCCATAGTCTCCATTTCAGAGGAACACACGATGGGCAGAGGCCGATTTTGTTCGCCATGCAATACTCCGCAGTCAGACGCTTACCAGCTGGATGGTGGGTCTTGCAACAGCAGCGCGAACTTCAATCCAAATGATTTCCAGAGAGGCGGCAGTTGCGCAACGCGCGGCGACGGGGTCGTTATACGTCCTGAGGCAAATGCTTTCGCTTCGCCTGAACAGTACGACGCCGCCGTAAAGGGCGCCTGCAAATACACGGACCAGAATTACGACCAGGCGTTGAAAGACGCGGCAGCCAAAGGACAGCCGGTCGTCGCCATCTTCGGCTCGAGAAATACGCCGGACACGCAAAAGCTGCTTGCCACGGTCCAAGCCGCTCAGAAAAACGGCGCCGACGGTGCGACCTACGTTTATATAGATATGGACCGATTGGCGCAAAATCCGAATTCGGGTCTGGCGAAATTCGTGGACCAGAATGTTCGCGGGCACAACCTTGCGCACACAATGCTGTTTACGCAACGACCGGACGCAGCCGGTAATCCGGTTCCCGAATCGGCGATGATGACTGCCTGGGGCGGTCGCGATCAGATCCAGGGTCTGCTTAGAGATCATGTGAAATACGGTCAGGATTCGATGAGAGGGCGGCAGTTCAATATCAAGCCTTCAGATGCCGTTGCGCCCGAAGCCGCTGTTACGGATCAAGCTCAACCGGGCGCCAGAAAAAACCAGGACCTCCTTAAGGACATCCAGAGCGGGCTTGAGGACGGCAAGAAAGCGACCGATTGGCGCGAAGGAGAAAAGCACTATCTGAAGGCGCTGCGGGCTGCCGATCAGATCGATCAAACTGCTGTGAAAGCAGATATGGCAAAAACGCAAGAAGCGATCAAAGCCGCTGAGGCGAAAGGCGATGTAAAACAAGCCGGTGAATTGCAGAAGCAAATGGATCAATTGCAGACGATGCAGGATGCGCCATGGAAGTCGCGCATGGAGTTCGGCTTCAATTGCATGAAGTGGAATCCCAACTATAAGGATGTCGGCGAACAATGGCTGATGTCTGCTGGTGACCGAAATCCCAATATGTATATGACTCCGGAATTCCGCGCCAGGCTGCGCGAGGCCGGGTACACAGCACAAACTGAAAATGCATTTGCAAAACGAGTGGCGCAACATGAATTGAACAAGATTGGTCCGGTTGGACCCAATCAACAAAGAGATGTCGGTCCGGATGGAAAACCAAGACAAAACCCAGCGGATAGAGTTAACCCGCCCCTGCAAACGGATCGGCAGAAATTTCCTGATGATCGCCCACCCATCAATCCGGATCTGAGACCACCCTTGAGGCCTCAGATAAAACCGGAAGTGCGGCCACAGGTGAGACCAGATGTGCAACCAGCCATCCGGCCCGAAGTGAAACCGCCGGTCAGACCTGAGGAGCGTCCGGAGCAAAGAGTGGCGCACCCGGAAATTCCCAACCTTTTGAGAGCCGGTCACGGAATGACTGCTGATGCCGCAGAGCACAATGCCCTGGTCAAAGCAGCTGATGAAGGGCTGACCTTGAAAGCTGCCTGGGGCGCCACGTGGTGTCCGAAATGTCCGGCACAGTTAGCAAGTTTCGAGCGTAACGCCCAGGGAAGAAAGGACGCCGTCTATTTCACGAATCACGACTTCGACAGTTCGTCATTAGCCAACCAGACTCGCATGAACAGAGACAGTGCACCGCAATTCCACAGTTATACGGTGCAAAGAGTTTCGGAAAACGAATTCAAAGTAACACCTGTGGGAAGTCGCAATGCTTACACGGTGCGCACCAACGTAAGAAGGAAAGCAAGCTAGTCAGTTGCTTGAGGTTTCTTGGAGCTGAGCATCGACTTCTGCAGCACGGACGAAAGCTGCCGGCGGCGCGCGATTTCGTCGGCAATTTTATTCAACAGCTTAGCGCCACCGCGAAAGCTGACATGCACAGTGTCGACAAAATCTTTCTTGACGAAATCCTCGCTTGCTGAAAGGAAAAGATATTCCGCACTTTGCCGAGCACAGATGTCGTTGATTTTCGTCGTGTAATCGATCCAGAAAGGAATCGGCAGCATCGCGCGGTTCTTCGCCATCGTCGGCATATCGACGACCAAAACCTTGATGTCTTGCGCTTTCATACGCTTCAACATCGCCTCGAAAAAGAAAAGCTGGTTTTTGAAATGTTCGGGATGCGGATTTTTATACCGGCTGGCGTATTCGGCACTGTTGTCGAAACACCCCTCAGGGACAAGGGCAGGCACGACTATGTCACCCGGAAAAACGCGCAGAGCACTGTTGGACAGCGCCAGGCGCAGCTGATTGCCCGATTGTTTGCGCGTTTTTTGAATATCGCCATCAACGGTTAAATGCCCGGCTACAGCCGAGTGAAAACGCCTCAACGGCAGGCGTCCGATTCTCCATTCAATTTCGCCCATAGCCTTCAAAAATGGATTCGTGTACGCGCGCGCGACGGCATCATCGAAATTGACGTAGCGCAGGTAAAACATAAATGGTTCTGTGTCGCCCAGATTATGAATCTTGTTGTCGATGAAATCGCGCGGAGCGATGCCCAATACAAGGACCTTTGGTTTACGAGGACCTTCCATCAAGCCGCGGGTCATCATGTAGTAATCACAGGCGCCGGCGCCTTGAACTGAAACATTGAGCACGGTCGGGTCGCTCAAGAACAACTTCTCTTTGAGGTGCTTTTCCAGAGTGACTACTCGATGGTGCAGCGCGCAGTCGATTGGAGACTTCGTTGTGACGGCGTCGGCGGCCCAGCAGGCAGAATTAACGAGCGAGCTGCCCATCAGCACCACATCGGGTGACTTCTTCTCAGCGAAATAGCCTCGCGCCGCCCACCATGTCCAGGTTCCATAGCATGGGCTCTGGCTGAGATTTTTGGAAAGCACATCCTGGTCTATGGATCCGCCCGGAAATGACCAATTGGTCGAAGCCACAAACGAGAAGATAGCCGCATTAACAGCCGCAAAGCCAAGCACCGACATGCCCAATTGGCCGCCGGGAAAACGGAATTTCTTTTGTGTTTCTGGCTCGGCCAGGTTTTTGTAGGTATCCAATCAGATCTCTGTTTGAATTCCCGGGAACAAATCCTATTCCCTACCCTCCTGTCGAGTTTCCAACAGGACACCTCAATGATATTCCTGTGGCGCAAGGGCTGTCCAGACAACTACTTTTAAGGATGCTTAGAACTGGCTTATAAATGGCTGAAATTTTTTCAGATTGGCGCGAAAATGATCTTCGCCTGCGAATTCTCATTACTTTCGTTCACTGAATACAGGTGCGCCTCAGCTCAGATTTTGTAATTTCGGCATGTAACTTAAAAGCTACTCTTTTTGCGAAATTATCTAGATGTAATGATCATATATTACGTTGTCATGCAACTGAAGGAGTCAGGCTTTTCATGCGGGTTTTCCAGCGATATACGCGTTGGACATACTTGTCATCAGGCTACCTCCTGCCTATTATTGAACTGCGCAATAAAAGCTTCCCGCAGTTCCCTGGTTTCACTCAGCACAAACAAGGTGAATCACTGGAATATACACGCCCCCAGAGAGGCCCCAGGCGATGATTACAAACGCCCCCACTCGCCAGCATTCGCGACACAAACGTCACGAACCGGCGATCACCTGTGCAGAGATTGAAAATTACTACAGTAAAGAAACCGTCGAATTAAAAGTCGATCCAGCCAAGATGGCGCAAAGATTCCTGGAGCAAGGGCGTAATGCTGATGCTGAGCGGCTCTTCCTCTCAGCGCTCGATATGAAAATCGAAGCACTGGGTGAGGAACATCCTGAGACAGAGAAGTGCCTGGAGGATGTCACCGCTTTCTATACCAATTTCGGCCGTTATCAGCTGGCTGAAGAATTCGCCGAAACCCTTCTTCGCATCAGGTCTTTGACCACATCACCTATCGACGAAATCTACAACAAAACAGTCGAGCAACTTGCCAATATCTACGAGAAAGTGGGCAAACCTGACGCAGCCGAAGCGCTTTATCGCTTCCTCGTCACACTGCAGGAAGAAGTGGTCGGCTCCGACAGCCTGTCCATGGTTTTTGCTTTCAATCGGCTGGCTGAATGCTATACAAGACAGGGTGATTATCTGGCAGCGCTGCCGATTTACGAGCGCGCCCTGGCTGTTGAGGAAGCAGCATATGGTCCCTTTGCTGTCGAAACCAACAACACTCTTACCGAATTAGCGCGAGTCCACCAGGCTCTTGGCAAGTTCGAAAAAGCTGCCGAGATTTTGAAACGACAGGTAATCATCCTGGAAAGCATTCACGGACCGAACGGTTTGAGCGTGGCAAGTTGCGTTGCGAAAATGGCTGAAGTCTTCGAACAAGCAGGCAACAGGCCGGAAGCTGAAGCACTCTACCAGCGAGTGATCCAGATTTACGAACAAGCATACGGCAAGCATTCCGGCACGGTGCAAGAGCTTTATCGCAAAATGGATCAATTCCGCATGGACAAAGCGCGCACGCAGCAAAGCGGATTCGTCGCGATGACGCCTATAATGGCGGACACCGTCATGGGTGTCTGGTAAAAGGGCGACTATCTTCCTAAAAAACCGGGCGAAGAAGGGCTTTGTCCCTTCGAAAACAGGCGCATGCAATGTGCTTGTACGAAAAACTGGCGTAGGCGCAATGCGCAACTGCAAAAAAGCAGGCGCATACAATGTGCCACTTCGACACTATTTCAGCTTTTCTAGCTCGGTTTGAACAGCAGGATCGCTTGGGTCCATCCGATAGGCGATTTCGAGCTCTGCCTTGGCATTTTTCTTGTCGGAATCGAGTAGCAACACTCCGAGGTGGTAGTGCGCGTTTTCGAGACTAGAGTTGGCGCCTGCAGCCGTTGTGCTGGCAGAAGTGATAACCGCGTTTGTCGTCAAGGCGCTGGCTGCATCGCGTCCGGCCTTCACAACCTCGGCATCGGCGGCTGCGATTGCTTTTTCGTAGGTCTCTTTGGCTTTATCTTTCAATCCGCATTCTTCGTATGCCAGGCCCAGTCCGGTAAGAACTACAGGCGAATCAGGCAATTCTTTGGCAATTTGTTCGAATGCAGCAACACTATCCTGCTCTTTTAAGAATAAAGCATCAGTGATGCGAGCTTGAATGTCGCCCGGAAGTTTTGACTTCTCGGCAATTACGGCCCCTGTCAGATCAACGTGCATCTTGCCTGGCACGCCTGTGATGGCTCCAAGCGGGACGGCGGCGAACTTGCGTTCGTCGGCCGCCGGCACCAGCGTGGCTATTTTCGCAACGCCTTTGGCGACGTTATTGCCGGAGGCACCGTCTATGGTGTAGCTCACCTCAAAATTCTTGACTGGAAATGGATTATTGTTGCGAACGACTATGTCAACGGTCGCTTGCCCATTCTTGGTTGTCGGGCTATCCAGGATCAGTTCGACATTTTTCATCATGGCGATGGTTTCGTAGTTCATCAAGAACTCCGCGACCTTATAGCCCCCAAAACTCACACCGGCCAGCAAGAAAATCGCAAACGCGATGATCGGTCCCTTGGACATTTTTTTGTCGGAAACTTCCCTGGCTTGATTCTCAAGAAAGTTAGTTTTGATGCGGGTTTCGCCTGTTTGGCTGGACATGTTCGCTCCTCGGAGATGCCTTAGTGCTGTATCCTGATTTTACTCTTCATCTTTCTTCTCTTTATCCGTATCACTCGGCTCTTCTTCCTCGGCGGTTTTCTGTGGCTGAGCAGACTGCCCGCGGACGCGCACATAGGGATTGCGATATCTGGCAGCAGCCGCAGCGGCTGCCGCTGCCCAACTTGAGCGGTCGATAAATTCCAGACGTAATTGTCCGTCGGGATCCTGATAATAGTGCTGCAAAATTTGTTCGTAGCGCCA